>JAFIFN010000256.1 GCA_020832005.1 Gammaproteobacteria bacterium
ATGCGGACTAAGCGCGACGCGACGCTCGCCATGCCGCGCCTGATCCTGCCGTCCATCCAGGTCAACATACGCGCGGGGGAACTGCCGCCGCCAGAGGACAACGGCGTGAGCTACCTGAAGCTGCCCGTCAACCAGTTCTAGGAGCAACAGCAATGGCACTGCATATCACCCGGCTGTCGCCGCACTTTGCCACTACCGGGCAACTGCTCCCGGAGCAGATGGCCGAGGTGGCTGCGGCAGGTTTCCGCGCCCTGATCGACCATCGCCCTGACGGCGAAGGTGGTCCGGAACAGCCGGCCTCGGCAAGCCTGTGTCAAGCTGCCGAACAGGCCGGGCTAAGCTTTGTCTACCAGCCCGTGGTACCCAGCGAGATCGACAGCGGGGATGTCAGAACCTTGGCTGAACATCTGGCTGCGCTTGACGGGCCGGTGCTCGCTTTCTGTCGCACCGGGGCGCGGGCAGAAAAGCTGTACCGGCTGGCCGAGACCCAGGGCCTGCTCAAACCCTGAGCAGAATCCAGCTTCGCCTAACAGCGGTCGGCAGCCCCTTTGGCTGCACCCGCCTGGAGGATCCCGGCACCGGCCAACGGAATGATCACCTCGTTGCGCCGAAACGGCGGCAGGCTGAACGGAGAGTTGTAGCGTGCCCAGCGCGATGGCCCGGCTGGCTGCAGACCCTGGCGTGCAAGGCGCTCGAGCAGCTCCGCCTCGCGGGCCGCGTAGCGCCTGGCGCCCCAGGTGCCCCGGTAGCGGAGCACCGCAACGATCTCGGACGGCACCTCACGGATGGTGATCCGGGGATCCGCCGGCAGCGGCACGGTCTCCAGCGTGTAGCGCGCGGGTATTACGAAGCTGACCACGTAACCCTCGCCCTGCTCCGCTGTCGACTGCGCGACCGGCGCGGTCATCGCGATTCTCTCGCCACCCGGCGCCTGCGTCACGGGGGCCGTCATGCTGATCTTTTCCTGGCTGCGATTCGCGCCGCTAATGTATCTCACCAGCGGACGAAAGCCCCGGTTGGCCGCGTTGCCAAACGTTGCATCGACGGTAATCTCCGCAACCAGATGGGGCGCCATCGCGCGCAGCTCGAACCGGCCCTCCTGGCTGAGTACGGTGAAGTCAGGTTCTTCTATCGCCAAAGCCACTCCAGTGCCGGCCAGCAGGAGCATTGCTGCGAGCAGCCCGTCCCGTCCATGCTTGATGCGAAGCGTCATCATCGGATCATCCTCCTGAACAAGCCATTCAGTGCTCGTGTTGAAGTACTGTTCGCCAGTCAGGCGTCAACGGATCAGATGGCCTACCATCATGACAAGCCGGAATCCAGAGCCGGCATCTGAGCGTACTAACCTTTGGCGCTGTAGCCCGGACGGTCACCCGAGAAGCAAGAAACCATGAGCCTCCCCGTCTGCTTTTCCGCCCGGGCCTGCCAGGCATGAAGCCGCGGCTGGTGCTGGTTCTTGGGGACCAGCTGACGCCCGGGCTCTCCGCTCTGCGTGCCGCTGACCGGTCGCGGGACCTCGTCGTGATGGCCGAGGTTACCGAGGAAGCGCAATACGTCAGACATCACGCCAAGAAGCTCGTCTACATCTTCAGCGCGATGAGGAAGTTCGCGCTGAAGCTTCGACAGGAAGGATGGCAGGTGGCCTATGGGCGCCTGGATGACCCGCAAACCACTAGGTCAATAACCGCTGAACTGGAGCGGCGTTACAAGGCCTATGGAGCGGTGGGCGTGATCGCGACCGAGTCTGGTGAGTGGCGGCTGCGCACGGCCCTCGCCGAAAGCACGCTGCCGATCGAGGTGCTGCCCGACGACCGCTTCCTGATCTCGCGCGAGGATTTCGCGGCCTGGGCTGCGGGCAGGAAGTCGCTGCGCATGGAGTACTTCTACCGCGAGATGAGGCGCAGGACCGGCCTGCTGATGGAAGGTGACCAGCCGGCTGGTGGCCAGTGGAACTACGACCAGCAGAACAGAAAGGCCGCCAGGCCCGGCACGGCCCTCCCCTCACCCATGCGCCATACGCCTGACGAGATCACGAACGAGGTGCTCGGCATGGTCAGGACCCGTTTTCCTCGCGCCCCCGGGCAACTGGAGCCGTTCTGGTTCGCAACCGACGCTGCCGGGGCGAAGCGTGCTGCAGCGAAGTTCATGCGCGAGGCGCTGCCGGGCTTCGGCGACTTCCAGGATGCGATGCTGGAGGGCGAGAGGTTTCTTCACCACTCGGTGCTGTCGATGTACCTCAACATCGGGCTCCTGGACCCACTTGAGCTGTGCCATGCCGCCGAGGCCGAGTACCGCAGCGGGCATGCGCCGTTGAATGCCGTGGAAGGCTATATCCGGCAGATCCTGGGATGGCGGGAATTCGTGCGCGGCATCTATGACCTGCAGGGCCCCGGCTATGTCTCGAACAACCAGCTTGGCGCGTCACGCCGGCTGCCCGAATTCTACTGGAGCGGGGATACGGACATGGCCTGCGTGGCCGCCGCTGTCCGGCAGACACTGGAAGAAGCCTATGCCCATCATATCCAGCGCCTGATGGTGACCGGCAACTTCGCGATGCTGGCCGGAATAGACCCCCACGAAGTGCACGAGTGGTATCTCGCCGTCTACGCCGATGCCTATGAGTGGGTGGAGGCACCCAACGTGATCGGCATGAGCCAGTTCGCCGATGGTGGCATCGTCGCCTCGAAGCCTTACGCCGCGTCGGGCGCCTACATCAACCGGATGTCCGACCATTGCAAAGGCTGCCTCTACGATGTCAGGGCGCGCGAAAGCGAGCAGGCCTGTCCGTTCAACGCCCTGTACTCAGATTTCCTGGTCCGTCAACGCAACAGCCTGCAGGGCACCCCGCGAATG
>JAFIFN010000056.1 GCA_020832005.1 Gammaproteobacteria bacterium
GACCGGCCGCTGATGGGGGGGCGGCCAAAAGCGGGCGTTCCCCACGGCGCGGGGGCGGGGGCGTGGCGCGGGAATGGCCGACGATCCCGCGGACTGGCATGCACTGCGCAGTGCCGCACAGGTGCACCTCAACCAGCTCAAGGCCCTGCGCGATATCACGGCAGGTCATTTCCGGGCGCGCCAGCGCAGACTGAACTCACTGGTCAAGCTGTTGGGAGATGCGCATGACCTGGCGATGTTGCGGGTCGCGCTCGACGATCAGCGCGGCAGTGATGCCGCAGGACTGGTCGCAGAGTTGCTGTTGCCGGCACTCCAGGCCGAGGAGCTGGCGTGCTATACGGCTGCAGGCGAGCTTGCCGCGAAAGTGTTCGACAAGCGCCCGCGCGTGTTTCGCGAACGCCTGGACCAGGCCTGGGTGGATGCGCGCAGTGACGATGAGCTTGGCGACGAGCATTCTGGTAAGCACTGCGGTGAGCCGGACATCGATGAGGCGACATCACGTTTGAGTGACGGCCGCGCGAGCCAATGACCGACCTCGGCGGTCCTGACGATACCTCCCTGTACGTGCATGCACACCGTCTCGGTGTGGATACCGGGCAGGAAGCCGTCATTTTCCTGCGCGAGGACTCCGATATCGCACGCGCGGAAGGGTTCCGGGCGCATTCGCGTGTCGAGCTGATCACTGCGACTCACAGCACGCTGGCAACCGTGCACACGGTGAGCAACCAGGCTCTGTCCCGTGGCCTGGGCGGACTGTCTGAGGCGGCCTGGCGGCGGCTTGCCGCCACCGAGCACGAAGTCGTTCGCGTCCGTCATCCACCGCCGGTCGATTCGCTGGCGCACATGCGCGCCAAGATCTACGGACGTGAACTCGACGAGTCGCAGTATGCCGAGATCATGCGCGACATCGCCGCGGGTCGCTATATGGATGTGCACCTGGCTGCGTTCGTCACCGGCTGTGCCCAGCAGGCGCTGTCTGCGGCCGAAATGACGGCGATGACGCGTGCGATGGTCGCAGCCGGCCAGCAGATCGACTGGGGTGGTCTCGAAGTCATGGACAAGCATTGCGTCGGTGGCCTGCCGGGCAATCGTACGACGCCCATCGTCGTGGCCATCGTCGCCGCTTCCGGCCTGCTGATCCCCAAGACCTCCTCGCGTGCGATCACCTCGCCCGCGGGGACCGCCGACATGATGGAAACCCTTGCACCGGTGGAGCTGACGCTCAAGCAGATGCATGAGGTCGCGGATCGCACCGGCGGCTGCGTGGTATGGGGTGGCTCGGTCAGCCTGAGTCCGGCCGATGACGTACTGGTGCAGACCCAGCGCATGCTTGATCTCGACAGCGAGGGCCAGTTGGTCGCCTCGGTGCTTTCGAAGAAGCGCGCTGCGGGGGCGACGCACGTGGTGCTCGATCTGCCGGTCGGGCCCACGGCGAAGGTTCGCAGTAACGCCCAGGCCCGCTCGCTGGGCACGGCGCTGCAGCGTACCGGCCAGGCGCTGGGGCTGGCGATACGCGTCGTGCTCACCGATGGTCGTGCCCCGGTTGGCCGCGGTATCGGCCCGGCGCTGGAGGCTCGCGACGTACTGGCCGTGCTCCAGCGTCAACCTGGGGCGCCCGATGATCTCGCAGCGCGCTCGCTGGACCTGGCTGCGGTGCTGCTGGAGATGGGCGGTGTCGCGGCAGAAGGCGAAGGTCACGGCAAGGCGGCGGCGATTCTCTCAAGCGGCGAGGCCTGGCAGCGCTTCCAGATGATCTGCGAGGCGCAGGGCGGCATGCGCGAACCCCCGCAGGCTGCGTACACGCGTGTGATCACGGCCGAGCGCGCCGGCGTGCTGAAGGCACTGGATAACCGCGAACTTGCGCGTGTGGCAAAGCTCGCCGGCGCCCCTGTGGATCCGGCAGCCGGCCTGCTGCTGCAGATCCGCTCGGGCGAGCATGTCGAGATCGGCCAGCCGCTGTTCGAGATCCACGCCCACACGCGCGGCCAGCTGGCCTATGCCTTCGAGTACTGGCAAGCCCGGCGAGACATGCTGAATATCGAGGAGGCCTGATGACCCATCTGCTCTACGACCTGGGCGCAGCGCCCGGACTGGTCCGACAGCTTGCCACGTCGATGGACGCCGAGATCGGTGCCATGGAGTTGCGCCGCTTCCCCGATGGCGAGTGCTATCTGCGCCTGGATAGCCCGCCTGCCGATCGCGACGTTGTGCTCGTGTGCACGCTGGATCGACCGGATCTGAAAACCCTGCCGATGCTGTTCGCGGCGGCCACCTGTCGCGAGCTCGGTGCGCGCAGCGTCGGTCTGGTCGCGCCGTATCTTGCCTACATGCGCCAGGACATCCGCTTTCGCCCCGGCGAGTCGGTGACCAGCCGTCACTATGCGAAGATGCTGTCCGGGGAGCTGGACTGGCTGGTCACCGTGGACCCGCACCTGCACCGCTACGACAGCCTGGATGAGATCTACACGATCCCCACTCGCAGTGTCGCGGCTGCACCGGCACTGGCAGAATGGCTGCGCGCGAACGTCGCCAATCCCGTGCTGATCGGACCCGATGAGGAGAGCAGCCAGTGGGTGGCCGGCGTGGCCTCCGTGATCGACGCACCATGGCTGATCCTGGAGAAGCACCGCAGCGGCGATCGTGATGTGCAGGTCTCGGTGCCGAAGCTCGATCTGCATCGGGGACGCACACCGGTGCTGCTCGATGACATCGTCTCCACCGGTGGGACCATGGCCGCAGCCCTCGCGCATGTCTGCGAGCAGGGCTTCAGGGCGCCGGTGTGCATGGCGGTGCACGGGATCTTCGCGGGTGATGCCGAGGCTGCGCTGACGGCTGCTGGGGTGGGGCGCATCGTGACGTGTAATACCGTCGAGCATGACAGCAACGCGATCTGCATAGCAGCACCACTGGTGGCCGGAATTCGCGAACTCATCCAGCCTGGCGACTAGCAGCTGTCACCATGCCGATGGGGTCACCCAGCGCTAGACGGTGACCTCGCGATCATCCTCCGCACTGCGCTCGGGCGTCCCCGTCGCATCAGGCGAAAGCAGCAGCGTGCCCTGTTCACCGTCCTGCCAGAAACGGATTTCCACCTGCTCGCCCGACGGCGTATCGCGCACCAGATCGAGCAGCTGCATGGGTGACTCCGGGACCTCGCCGTTGACCTCCAGGATCAGGCTGCCCGGGTTGAGGCCGGCGGCTGCTGCAGCCCCTGCGCTGCGATTGACCAGCAGACCGGGCAGGTCCGGCAGATCAAACGCATCGCGAAGCCGCGAGGTCACGGCCACGACCGTGATGCCAAGGGCCGTGACCACCTGGTCATCGGGCAGCGCTTCATAATCGAGGTCGCGTCCGGCGATGAGAATCTTGGGTGCGACATGAATGCTCGCACCCGTACGCACGGCCAGTGCGAGCGCATCACTGGGCCGGGTATCCACGCGCACCGGCTCATCACTGCCGGCGATGCGAAGCTCAAGCATGCCGAAATAGGTGCCATTGGCAAGATCATCCACCAGCACACGTTTCAGCTCTGCGCCCATGGTCGTGAGCAGATCGCGCATCAGATCGTGCGTCATCGGTCGTGGCATCTGGGTATCGTGCATCGCCAACAGGATCGCCCGCGCCTCGGGGACACCGATGAAGATCGGCACGACATCGCCGCTGAGGGTTTCGCGCAGCAGCACGACCGGTGAGCCGGTCAACGGGTTGATGCCCACACTGGCAAGTTCGACCTCGACGAGATCGTCTACCGGTGTGGCCAGTTCGCGGCCTTGGGCCATGGTCGACAACGTGATCGCCATGACCAGGCCGAACAGGATGGATTGCATGGCACGCATGCGGCACCTCGACTGTGTGCGTCCGAAATGACGGCGGACGCGACGGGCTGTATGCACATCATTGCACCTGCAGGCGTCGAGGTCGAGCCGGTCGCACCGACTGTCGGTCGCCCGGATGCCCGCCGGTGCTATTCCAGCCAGGGGGGCAGGGGCAGGTCGCGTTCGCGCAGGAAGGCAGGATTGAGCAGTTTCGACTCGTAGCGCGAGGCCGAGTCACAGAGAATCGTCACGATCGTATGTCCCGGCCCCATGCTTTGTGCCAGGCGGATCGCGCCGGCGACGTTGATGCCGCTGGAGCTGCCGAGGTACAGGCCTTCCTGGCTGATCAGGTCCCACAGCACCGGCAGCCACTCGGCATCAGATATCCGGTAGGGCTCATCGATGCTCACACCCTCGAGGTTGCCGGTGATACGGCCCTGGCCGATGCCCTCGGTGATCGAGCTGCCTTCGGCTTTCAGTTCGCCGTGCCTGACCCAATGGTAGATGGCCGCGCCTTCGGGGTCGGCCAGACCCGTGACCAGCGCAGGATTGCGGCTGCGCAGGTATTCCGAGGTGCCGGCCAGTGTGCCCCCGGTGCCCACGGCGCAGATGAAGCCATCGACCTGTCCGTCAAGCGCCCGCCAGATCTCCGGTCCGGTGCTGTGAATATGGCCTTCGCGATTGGCCGTGTTGTCCCATTGATTGGCGTACAGCACGCCGTGGCTGGCGTTCTGCGCAAGCGCCTTGGCAAGGCGCTCGGCCTGGTGGACGTAGTTGTCGGGGTTTCGATACGGCACTGCGGGTACCGTGCGCAACTCCGCACCCATGCCGCGCAGCGCGGATTTCTTTTCTGCCGACTGGATGTCAGGCATCAGGATGATCGTACGATAGCCGCGTGCATTGCCCACCAGGGTCAGGCCGATGCCGGTGTTGCCCGCCGTGCCCTCGACGACCGTGCCGCCAGGCTCTATCAGGCCGCGCTTCTCGGCATCCAGGATCATATACTTCGCGGCGCGATCCTTGACTGAGCCACCCGGGTTGAGGAACTCGGCTTTGCCGTAGATCTCGCAGCCGGTGGCCTCGGAGGCACGGCGCAGGCGGATCAGGGGGGTGTTGCCGACGGCGTCGACGAAGTCGCTGCGAGTGGTCAAGGTTTTCTCCAGGAATATCCAGGGTTTCCGGTTCGGTGCTGCCGCCAGCGTGGGCAGGGCTGCCGCTACACTGTATATTTGCAGCGCGCAGGTCAATCGTGGCTGCATTGAACACCGCCGACAGGCGGGCATCAAGCCCGGGGAGTCGTTGAGTATGCAGGGGAGATTCTCGCGTCGCCAGGCGCTTAAAACTGCGGGCCTGATCGCAGGCGCAGCACCTCTATGGCTCGGCGCCTGCAGCCGGCCCGCAGGCACGGACGCTGACGTCCTGATCGTCGGTGCAGGGCTCTCGGGCCTGAATGCCGCGCGCATTCTCGAGCGCCAGGGGCTCTCGGTGCTGGTGGTCGAGGCCCAGCCACGCGTGGGCGGACGCATGCACACGCTCGACGACATCGACGGCAGCCCCGAGGCCGGTGGTTCGCAGATCGGCAGCAACTATGCGCGCACGCTGGCCACACTCGACGAACTGGGGCTGACGACTCACGGGGGGCGCGGTTCGACGTTTGGTCAGGCCTTCAATCTCGATGGCGAGATGATCCACGTGAGTGACTGGGAGACACACGCGGCCAATCGCACCGAGGGCCGCGAGCGTGCACTGGCCCCGTGGCAACTGCTGGGCGCGCATGTGGATGCGCACAATCCCCTGTCGGCCTTCGATGACTGGATGGCCGAGGAATTCCATCACCTCGATCAGTCCTGCCAGGCCTTCATGCAGGCCGAGGGTGCCTCCGAGCAGGCCGTCGCGCTGGCCGGCGTGAGTATGAATGCCAACAGCCTCGACACGCTGTCGGTGTTTGCCCGTTGGCGCAGTGGCGTGCTGTATCGCGATGCGATGCGCGCAGGCCAGACGCATTTCGTCGTCGGCGGCAGCGAGCGGCTGCCAGAGGCGATGGCTGCGAGCCTGGCCGCCCCGGTGTTGTTGGAACAGCCGGTGACCGCCATTCGTGTCAACGCGCAGGGTGGCGAACTGCGCTGTGCTGATGGCACCCGGCTGCGCGGCGATTTCGTATTGTGCACATTGCCCTTTGCCGTGCTGCGCGGGCTTGAGGTCGATGCTCCGCTGACGGGTGTGCAGCGCGATGCCATTGCAACATTGCCCTACACGCAGATCGCCCACATACACATGCGCGCCCGGCGGCCCTATTGGGAAGACGATGGCTGGCCGCCGGCGATGTGGACCAACAGCCCGCTGCAGCGTGTATTCGTGAGCAACGATGCCGATGGCCAGCCCTCGGGTCATCACGTGGCGTGGCTCGACGGCCAGGCCGCGATCGCGCTGGCCGGCATGAGTGACGCCCAGATCGGCGAGATGGCGCTGCGCGAGATGACACGCATGCGGCCGGCCTCGGCCGGTCAGCTCGAAGTCCAGCGCATCGTGCGCTGGACGCGTGAGAACGTTTATGCAGGCGGTGCCTACATGCACTGGGCGCCGGGCATGATCGCGCGCTTCGCGGGGCGCATGCACGCGCCGGCCGGGCGACTGCATTTCGCCGGCGAACATACCGGCATTCAACACACCGGCATCGAGGCTGCGATGGAATCAGGCGAACGCGCGGCGCTCGAGATTCTGCAGCGGGTGGATGCCTGACTGAATCAGCAAGGAAGTTTGATCCATGAGCAATTCCGACCCCGGCCTGCAGTTCCAGCGCAGCAATCTGATCGTGCGCGACCTGGACCGCTCGCTTGAGATCTACCGCGACATTCTCGGTTTTTCGATCGACTATCAGAAGGTCTCCGAGAAGACGTCGTATTCCTACACCGTGTTCGGGATTCCCGCCCACGCGAAGCTTCGGTTCTGTACGCTCAGCGCACCCGGACAGTTGCGCACGCTGGCGTTGACCGAGGTCACGGGGGTCGAACTGCCGGAGGCACCATCGACACCGCGGCTGAGCGCAATGGTGCTGAAGGTCGACGCCATGGATGCT
Organism: Gammaproteobacteria bacterium; assembly: GCA_020832005.1. Taxonomy (GTDB): domain Bacteria; phylum Pseudomonadota; class Gammaproteobacteria; order Steroidobacterales; family PWYM01; genus PWYM01. Next base: position 6,892 of record JAFIFN010000056.1, read on the forward strand.
GTGCTCGAGGCTTTCCGGGCACGTGGTGACATGCTGCTGCACCCGGAGCAGGTGCTGCATACCCAGGACGGACGCGTCGGCCGCGAGATCGGTGTGGTCGATCCTGACGGCCACCTGCTGGTGCTCTACACGATCACTCGCGCCGGCGGCTGAGCGGCCTGCACCGGTGCCTGCGCCGGATCGATACGATGCACTGATCATCGGCGGCGGCCATAACGGGTTGGTGTGTGCGTTCTACCTGGCGCGCGCCGGGCGCCGCGTGTGCGTGCTGGAAGCACACCATACGCCCGGGGGCGCGGCGGTCACCGAGGAGTTTCACCCCGCCTATCGAAACTCGGTGGCAAGCTATACCGTCGGCCTCCTGGCGCCCGAGGTCATCGAGGATATGGCCCTGCACACGGACGGGCTGGAGATCCGGCTGCGGCCGGCGGCAAACTTTCTGCCGACCACCGATGGGCAATCGCTGCTGCTGCACAACGATCTCGATGCGAGCTGCGAGGAGATCGCGCAACACAGCCAGGCGGACGCCGATCATTACCCGGTCTATCTGCGGGAGCTTGGCGAGATCGCGGTCGCGCTCGGTGAGCTTGCCAGACGCGCGCCACCCGACCCGGTCGGGGGTGTTGGTGATTCGCTTGCCCTGCTGCGTGATGCCCTGCGGCTGCGCCGGCTCGGACGAGGTGCGATGGAACTGCTCGGCACGCTGCTCGGCGGCAGTGCCGCGCAGCTGCTGGAGAGCCGTTTTGAAAGCCCGCTGCTCAAGGCGGCGCTGGGTTTCGATGCCGTGGTCGGCAGCAACGCGAGCCCCATGGCTTCGGGCAGTGGCTATGTGCTGCTGCACCATGTATTCGGCGAAACGCTGGGCGTGCGCGGCGCCTGGGGTCATGCGGTGGGCGGCATGGGTGCCATCACGCAGGCGATGGCACGTGCCTGCGAAGCCCAGGGGGTGAGCATCCGCTGCGAGTCGCCCGTGTCATCCCTGCTCACAGAGCAGGGCCGCTGCATCGGCGTGCGCCTGCGCGATGGCGAGACGCTGCATGCCAGACAGGTGGGTGCAGCGATCAATCCACGGGCACTGTTTACGCAGCTGATGCCGGACACGGCGTTGCCAGAGGCCTTCGCAAGGCGCATGGCCAACTGGCGCTGCGATTCTGCCAGCCTGCGAATGAATCTCGCGCTGGATTCATTGCCGCGTTTCGCAGCGAGGCCCGAGGCGGGCACGCATCTGGGCGCGGGTATCGTGCTGGCGCCAAGCCTTGAGCATATGGATCGGGCATGGCTTGAGTCGCGCCTGTATGGATGGTCACGTCGTCCCGTGGTGGAGATGCTGCTGCCCTCGACAATCGACGACACCCTGGCGCCGGCGGGCGGGCATGTTGCCAGCCTGTTCTGCCAGTTCTTTCCTTACGAACTTCCGGACGGCCGTTGCTGGGACGAGGCGCGGGACGCAGCCGTGCATGACATTCTCGAATGGGTCGAGGTGTTCGCACCGGGACTGCGGGGCAGTGTCATCGGGCAGCAGGTATTCACGCCACTGGATCTCGAGCGCCGCTTCGGGCTGACGCACGGCGACATTTTCCATGGTGCGATGAGTCTTGACCAGCTGTGGGCGATGCGACCCGCACTGGGGTATGGGGATTACCAGATGCCGTTGCCGGGTCTCTACCTGTGTGCTTCGGGTGCGCATCCTGGGGGCGGTGTCACCGGGCTTCCCGGTCGCAATGCGGCCCGGGCGATGCTGGCTTCCCGCTCACCCTGAAATACTTCCAGTGCATGCCGTCTTGGCAGGCCGCGACGACGTGGCTCGCGACGACGTCCGCGCTGCGACCGAAACCGACGCGCATAAATACCGGAAAATCCCGATAAGCTGTAACTATCTGATTTTATTATGTTAGACCGGAATTGACCGCACTTTCGGCATGGTCATCAGGGCCCGCCTGGGCTATACTCTGTGGGAACAAATGGTGCCGCCCCGGGCCTAACCTCACGAGATTTTGGCTTTCATCTTCTCTTGGGTATAGGCTGGTTCTACACGCTTCTGTAGGAGGTGGCGCGCATATGATCAGGCAAAGCAATTTGGCTTGGCTCGCCATCGGCAGTCTTCTGCTGGCGGGGTGCATGACCACCGACAGTAGCCGTCAGCAGACGCCGCCGTCGAGTCAGCCGGTGCCGCAGACTTCCGGCGGTACGTCGTCCTCGGATCCCCAGGGTAGTCCATCCGTGTCCCAGGGTCCTGGCTCTTCGAGTGGCGACGTGCCGGCCGGTTCTTCTCCCCCGCCCTCGGGCAGCGCTTCAACCGGCTCCGCTCCGTCCTCATCCGGCGGCACGCGTCCGCCAGGTGGTCGAGATCAGGCCTCCGGCCAGATGCCGTCAGGCAGCGGTCAGGACGGTCAATCAGCCGGCTCCACCGGCGGCCCGTCGGCCCAGCCAGGTGCTGCCGCCGGCAGCGGGATGCCTGCGGGGGGGCCGGGCGCCATGCCGGGCAGCGGCTTACCCGGGGCGCCGGGTTCCGCGGCCCCAGGTTCAGGTGGGCCAGGGTCTGGTCCTGACGGGACAGACGGGTCAGGCGCGGGTTCGGCTGGTGCCGGTCAGTCTCAAGGTACCGCCGGTACCGCCGGTGCCTCCGGCGGCAGCGTCACAGGCGATGGCTCGGGCCCAGGGGGCGGCGACATTGACTGGGGCGGCACCGGCACAGGTGCCGGCGGCGGCAGTGCCGGTCGCGCGGCAGAGCTTGACCGCGAGCTTGAGCGCGCACTCGAGGACTTCGACGGCGAGATTCTCGCCGAACAGGAAGCTCTGGCCCGGGCGGGCGGTGGCTCCGGCGCGGCAGACGCGGCGGGTCGCAGCACCGACACAAGTGCCGGCGGTGGCGGCGGCGGCAGCGGCGCCGGCGGTGGTCCGCGCCTGGTCTCGGGTAACATCTTCGATGACGACGATGATCAAATGGTCTCCGGCGGTGGCATGACCGGACGCGGGCCGATGCATCCCGGTCTCTCCGAAGAGGAAGTGGCCGATCGCATTCCCGAAGATGTCGGCGATGGTCGCAACGACGACATCGTCGCGCGTCAGCTGCGCGAGGCGGCCATCAATGAACCCGATCCGGAGCTGCGCGAAAGGCTCTGGGAAGAATACCGCGACTACAAGTCCAGCATAGGACGCTGATCCACGATTTCCGCAAGGACGAACCTGGTCATGAGAACGCTGATTCTGATTTTCACCGCAGGCATGTTCGCTACCGGCTGCGTGAGTCAGCAGGTGCACCGGGTCAACAACACCCAGCTTACCCAGGCCGCCGAGACGCTGCCGGAGGCGACGTTGCTCGATGTTGGTGTCGTGGTGTTCGACACCGGTATTCCCGATGATCCGACCGTTGATGTGCCCGGTGCCTTTCCGCGCCTGCGCGAGGCCGAAGCACGCTTCATGCCCTACCAGCTGAAGAACACCATGCAGGCCTCGGGGTACTGGGGGGCGGTGCGCGTGGTGCCGGCACCTGCGACCAGTTCGGACCTGCTCGTATTTGGCAGAATCCGCCAGTCCGATGGCGACATGCTGGATCTGGATATCCGTGCCGAGGATGCCACCGGCCGCGAATGGCTGAACCGTCGCTATCGCCAGCGCATCGTCGCATCGGCGTATAACACCAGTGCGGATCCCTACCAGGATGTCTTCAACCAGATCGTTAACGATCTCGTAGAGGCACGCCGGGGGCTCGATGCGCAGGAGCTGGCACGTATACGCCAGGTGGCGGAGTTACGCTTTGCCGGTGATCTCACTCCCGATGCCTTCGGCGACTATGTTGTGCAGAACCGGCAGGGCCGCTACGAGATCCGTCGTCTGCCTGCCGAGGATGATCCGATGATGCGCCGGGCACTGCAGATCAGGCAGCGCGAACACATGTTCGTCGATACGCTGGACGGCTACTACGGCAATTTCTTTCACGAGGTCGGTGACGATTACGACAGGTGGCGGAAGGTGGCTCGTGACGAGGCTGAGGCCGTGCGCGAACTGCGATCATCGGCACGCTGGCGGACAGGACTTGGCATCGCCGCGGTCGTCGGCGCGATTGTCTACGACAACCGCAGCAACAATACCAGCATGGTCGAGCGCGTGGCGCGCGACGTGGCAATCTACGGTGGTATCGAGGCGATTCGCAGCGGCGCACAGAAGCGCCGCGAGGCCGGCTTCCACGAGGCTGCCATGAATGAAATCACCAATGCTTTCCAGGGGGCTGTGCGTCCGATCCTGGTCGATATGCAGGGTACGACCGTGCGCCTGACCGGTTCGGCAGAAGCCCAGTACGAAGAGTGGCAGCGCCTGATGCGCGAGCTCTATGCGGCCGAGACAGGGTTCATCGACGAGATGGAGATTTACTCCGAAGCGTTGCCAGAGGTTGAGGCCGAGGCTGCGCCGGTGGCCGACGTGGCGCCGGTGGTGCTTGAGGAGCTTCGCATGCCGCAGGATGCGGAAGCGGCAGGCAGCGCCAGTCCGGACGAAGCTGCTGCGGACGAATCCCGGGTCGGCAGTGACTCCAATGCAGGCGCCAATGATGCCAGGGCCCAGTTGCGGCCCGGCGGCGGCTGAACCCAGCTTCGCCTTGCCGGTCATGGCAGGTGACCTGCGGCTCGCGATGTTCGCGTGTTGCCCTCTTTCGTGTTGATGCTTAAAGCTGGCGGCAGGCTTGCCGGCGATCGATTCGTGCTGGTTCGGGCGCTTGGTGAAGGCGGCCTGGGCCAGGTCTGGCTGGCCCAGGACACACGCGATGACCGTCGCGTTGCGCTGAAGATCCTCGCCGACACCTATGCCCGTCATCCGGGCGCCATCGAGCTGCTCAAGCGCGAATTCGCCCGGCAGCAGACCCTGTCGCATCCGCACGTGCTGGAGGCCTACGAGCTCGTTGCCGAAGATGACACGCTCATCCTGGTGATGCAGTACGCCGCCGGCGGCGATGCGCGTCAGTTGCGCGGGGCGTCCTGGCAGCGTCTGGTGCCCGTGCTCATGCAGGTCGCCGAGGCGCTGGCACATGCGCACGCACAGGGTGTCGTCCATCGCGATGTAAAGAGCGCCAACGTGTTGCTCGATGACGCCGGTCAGGCCCGGCTGGCGGATTTCGGGCATGCCATGCGACTCGATGGTGACGCATCCGATGCATTGCGCGGCGGCGGCACCGTGGCAACGATGAGCCCGCAGCAACTCGACGGCGAAAAACCCGCACCGTCGGATGATCTGTACGCCTTCGGCGTGCTGTGCTTCGAGTTGCTCAGCGGCGAGCTGCCGCTGGGCGAGACGCCTGATGTCGCAAGTGTGCGCACGCGGCCGCCGCCGTCGCTCGGGTCGCGTGCGAAGGGCTTGCCGGCGTCGCTGGTGGAGCTGGTCGATGCACTGTTGGCCAAATCGCCGGCGGCGCGGCCCGACCTCGGGCAGGTGAAGCAGCGCCTGGGCGCGCTGCAGGCACAGGCGCGCAAGCCGCCCGCCGATGAGCCGTCCTACCCGTTGTCCACGGAAGGCGAGACCGATGGGGCCGGTGCCGACGAGGACATCGCGATCACCGCGCGCCGGCCGCGCCGGCGGCGAGGTGGGCAAGTCGTGCAAGGCGATTCAGCTGGGCCCGGGGCACCGTCAGCGTCTGCTTCAGGCTCGGGGCGCGCGTCAGCGGCTGACCGGGCCGGGCCGGGTCCCGCGCAGGCGCCGCGCGCGTGGTCGACGCCCAGGTTCTGGACGGGCCTTGCATTCACCGTGCTTCTGGCCCTGTTGCTGGCCACGGTCTTCTGGTTGCCGCAGCGTTCGGCGCCGTCGGGCGTACCGGTGACGACCATGCCTGGTGATGATGCCGACCCGTCGGCGGTTGCCGCACCGGAGCCTGCCCCATCACCGCGCGAAGAGCCCGCCGCCGCACGCGAACAGGCCGAAGTGGTGCTTGGCCGACTGGTGACGGTACAGAGTCGGCTTACACCGCTGCGCCCGTCTGACTGGGCAGGGGAGGACTGGCGCACCGCACAGGCACTCGGTGAGCAGGGCGATGACCTGCTGCTGGCACGGCGGTTCAGTGAAGCCGCCACCGCCTTTGGCGAGGCACTTGAACGTCTCGAGGAGGTGGAGTCGCGTATCCCGGCCCTCTACGACGAGGCCATGACCGCGGGTGCGGCCGCCTTGCGCAACGAAGATCAGGCTGGCGCAATCGAAGCCTATTCGCTGGCCGCCCAGCTGCGTCCGGACGATGCGCAGGCCCAGGCCGCACTGGCGCGCGCGCAGCAGCTCGATGAGGTGCTGGCGCTGATGAGCGACGGTAGACGCGCCCAGGAACGCGGCGAGCTTGCCGCGGCGCGTAACGCGTTCTCGGCGGCATTGGAGATCGATGCACAGTGGCAGCCCGCCCGCGAGGCGTTGGCGCGCATCGAGCGCCAGCAGGCCGAGCAGGCGTTTTCAGCTGTGCTCTCGCGCGGCTTTGCCGCATTGGCAGAAGAGCGGTTCCGCGATGCCGTTGCGGCATTCGAAGAGGCGCTGGCGCGGCGTCCCGATGCCGCGGATGCGCGCGATGGCCTGGCCCAGGCCGTGCAGGGCCAGCGGTTGCAGCAGATCCGCCTGGCACAGGTGCGCGCCATCGCATTCGAACGCCAGGAACGCTGGGAGGAGGCGCTGACGCAGTACCGTGCCGCACTGGAGATAGACGAGACCCTGGGATTCGCGCGTGAGGGACGCACACGCAGCCAGGCGCGCGCCTCGCTCGATGCCAAGCTCGAGGCATTGCTGGCCACGCCTGCACGCCTGTTCGACGACCGCGTGCTGGCCGAGGCCCAGGGCCTGGCTGAAGAGGCCCGTGAGACTTTTGACGCCGAGGGTGGTCAGAAACTTCAGGCACAGGTGCAGCGGCTGGAATCGATGCTGGCGCTGGCGACACAGCCGATCGACGTGGAGCTGCGTTCCGACGGGCTCACCGAGGTGCGTGTCTTCCGTGTGGGCGAGATCGGCAGTTTCGAGCGCACGACGTTGCAATTGCGGCCCGGCGACTACACGATCATCGGCAGCCGCGACGGCTATCGGGATGTGCGCAGGACGCTGTCGCTGCGCCCGGGGCGCAGCCCCGAGCCCGTCACGATCATCTGCACCGACAGGATCTGATCAATCCGCCGGCCTGCCGGGCCTGCGGCAAGGAACATGCACGTGGATTCTGCACGCGACTGGATATTGAGCCTCGACGACGGCGGTCATCAACAGCAGGTGAGCGCCGATGAACTGCCCCTGTCGCTGGGCGGCGGCAGCGACGATGACCTGCGGCTGGGTGGCTGGTCGCCGGGTGTGCTGCAGGTCGGGCTGCTCGAAGGCCGCTTTTTCATGTCACCCACGCAAAAGGGGGTGCTGAGCTGCAACGGGGAACCGCTGCGTGACACGCGCTGGCTCAGTGATGGCGACATCATCACCGGCGGCGATCGGCGGCTGAGCTGTCGTCTTGACGACGGTCGGCTGGTGTTAAGCAGTAGCGGCCAGGGCAGTGCCGGGGATACCTTGCCTCCGGATCTCGATGCGCTCGCCCGGCAGGCCGGCCAGATCGAGCCTGTTGCGCAGCCGAGCGCGCGTGCCGAGACCATCTCGGCCCTGGAGTATCGCAGCCGCCGGCCCGAGGCCGCCCCTGTGCGACGGCGCCCGAGTGTGCTGAGTATCGCGATCTGGAGCGTGATGTCGCTGCTGCTGATCCTGGCGTGGTTTGCCTTCACCGCCAAGTCGGTACGCCTGCTGATCGAGCCCGAGCCCCAGCAGGTGGGGCTGCCCGGCACGGTGTTCAAGTTCCGTATCGGCGAGCGTTGGCTGCTGCGCAGTGGCGAGCACGTGGTGGTCGCCGAGCGGCCGGGCTACCAGCGCCTGGAGGAAATCATCGAGGTCGGTGCGGCCCCCGATCAGCAGATGCGCCTGCGTATGGAACGCCTGCCCGGCCGAATCACCATCGCCACCGAGCCACAGGTCGAGGGTCGGGTGTTCATAGATGACTCCGAGGTCGGCGAGCTGCCGTTCATCGACCAGCCGGTGGCCCATGGCGAACGCAGGTTTCGCATCGAGGCGCCGCGTTTCCTGCCGGCGTCGGCGGAATTCGACGTGGAGGGGGCAGATATCCCCCAGACCCTGTCCTTCGAGCTGGTGCCGAACTGGGCGCCAGTGACAATCGCCAGTCGTCCGGCGGGCGCGAGCATCAGTGTTGATTCGGAAATACTCGGCGAGACACCGGCCACGCTCGAGCTCGAGGCCGGTGAACGGCGCATCGAACTGACTCGACCCGGCTACAGCGCGTGGAGCGACACGGTGCGTGTCCGCCCCGGCGAGGCCCTGGAACTCGACGAGATCGCGATGCGTGAGGCCGACGGACGCGTACAGCTGGTCAGCACGCCGGCGGGTGCTCGCGTGACGGTCAATGGCCAGTATCGCGGCCAGGCGCCGCTGACCGTGACGCTGCCGCCTGGGCGCGAACACGAGGTGGTGGTCTCGCTGGCTGGATACGAAAGCCAGCGCCGCCGCCTGTCTGTGCAGGCTGACAGCGGGCGTCGCGTGGAAGTGGCGCTTGACGCGGTGTTCGGCGAAGTGCGCCTGGACGTGCAGCCAGCCGATGCGCAGGTGCGGGTTGGCGAGCGCTCGCTGGGCACTGATCGCGTGTTGACGCTGCAGGCCGTGCCGCAAACCCTGGTCATCAGCAGGCAGGGCTATGCAAGCCAGCGTATCGATGTCACGCCGCGCCCCGGCTTCACACAGGAGCTGGAAGTGCGGCTGCTCACGGAGGAAGAGGCGCGCGAAGCGGCGATTGCGCGTACCGTGACGACCTCGCTGGGCGGTGAACTGCGGCTGCTGGAGCCCGGCCGTTTCACGATGGGCAGCCCGCGGGCCGAGCAGGGTCGGCGCAGCAACGAGGTACAGCGACCCGTTGAGCTGACCCGGCGGTTTTATCTTGGCGTACGCGAGGTCAGCAACGCGGAATTCCGCGCCTTTCGCAGCAGCCATGACTCGGGTCGTTTTTCCGGAGAGACGCTCAATGATGATGATCAGCCCGTCGTCAATGTGAGCTGGAATGCCGCAGTGGAATTTCTCAACTGGCTGAGCGCGCGCGACGGCCTGACGCCTGCGTATGAACGCAGCGGTAACAGCTGGGTGCTCAGCGAGCCGGTGGGCACAGGCTATCGGTTACCGACAGAGGCCGAATGGGAATGGGCTGCACGGCATCTCGGTCGCGACGCGCCGGCGCGCTTTGCCTGGGGCAGTGAACTGCCGCCGCCGGATCGCTCCGGCAATCTCGGTGATGTGTCGGCTGCGCGTCTGCTGCCCAATACCCTGGTCACCTACAATGACGGGTTTCCGGTGAGTGCTCCGGTGGCCAGTTTCGAACCCAACCCGGCAGGCATTCATGACCTGGGCAGCAATGTCGCAGAGTGGGTGCACGACTATTACTCGATCCTGCCGCCGACAGATGCCGCCGAGCGCGTCACCGACCCGCTGGGCCCGGAAAGCGGTCGCTTCCGCGTCGTGCGCGGCGCCAGCTGGAAACATGCCAGTATCACGGAACTGCGCCTGACGTACAGGGACTATAGTGACAGGGCCCGCGAAGACGTGGGCTTCAGAATTGCGAGGTATCTCGAATGAAAACCAATCTGACGCAGATCGCCGCATTGCTTGTTCTGGCAGCGTCGCCGCTGTTGTTGCCAGCCCAGGAGGCCGCTGAAGACGCGTTGAGCGAGGAGGCCGCCAGCGAGGCGCCTGCCGCCGCGGACGAGGCGGTCGAGCGTGCGCAGGAGGCGCCGCGCAGCGCCACACCCGGTGGCGGATTCACGCCCACCGAGCAGCTGCGCTACGACCAGGAAGTCGATTTTCCGGTAGACATCTAGGCCCGGTCCGCGGGCGAGAGAGGTTATTCATGAAGCGCAGGTTTCCAGTCGAGTTCGTCTACCAGCTTTTCGCGCTGATTCTCGTGATCATCGTCGTGCATGCCGTTTACGTGACATCGATCCGTCCAACGGCCTTCGAGGTGCTCGAAGCCCAGGAAGTGCGGATGGGGCAGGATCCCTACTACGTGCCCGAGCGTTCGCTGTTCGTGCTGATCCGCGACTTCGAGCAGGAGGCCTGTTTCATCCTGATGTTCTGGGCATTCGCGATCATGGGGTTCAAGGCGGTGAGCACGCTGCGAGAACGTGCGTTGCTCGAGCGCGACCTCATCGATGTGCCCGAGGGGCTGCGCATCCTGCCCGAAGACACCCGCGAATACGCCCGCAATCTGCAGGCGCTGCCCGAGCGGCAGCGAAACATGCTGCTGCCTCGGGTATTGCTTGCCGCGCTCGAGCGCTTCGGCTCCTCGCGCAATGTCCAGGATGTGGCCTCGGCGTCGCGTGATGCCTGTGATTCTGAAGCCGACAGGCTGGAGTCCGAGTTATCGATGATCCGCTATATCGCCTGGGCCATTCCTTCCATTGGCTTTATCGGCACCGTGCGCGGCATCGGCGAGGCGCTCGCCCAGGCACACCTGGCCGTGGAAGGCGATATCAGTGGCGTCACACAAAGTCTCGGCGTTGCGTTCAATTCAACCTTCATCGCGTTGCTGATCAGCATTGTCGTGATGTTCCTGGTCCACCAGCTGCAGTTGCTCCAGGAGCGGTTGGTGTTCGAATCCCAGACTTACGTGGATCACAACCTGATCCGCCACATGAAGGCCAACTGAGGAAAGCCCGACGATGCCTGCGATGGCCCTCGAGATTGCAGCCGATGGTGTGATCGCACTTCGCGAGGGTGGTCAGCCAGTCAGCGAACCTGCGTTCGCACTGCTCGAAGGCAACGAGATCACCACCGGTGAGCCAGCCCGCAAGCTGTTTCGTATCCGGCCGCGCCAGGTGCAGTCGCGTTTCTGGGATCAGCTGGGCGAGGACGAGATTCCGGGCACGGCTTTCCTGCAAGCCGATCTTGCCCACGCCCAGCTCGAAGCCCTGTGGGCGCGATGCAGCCAGGACGTCGATGCGGTCTATCTTGTCGCGCCGGACAGCTACGATCGCGAGCAACTCGGTCTGTTGCTCGGACTGGCCGAGGATTGCCAGCTGCCGGTCCAAGGCATGGCCCCCGCATCGGTTGCGGCGAGTACACGCACGGCGCCTGATCGCCAGTTGATCCACCTGGATGCAGGCTTGTCGAGTTTTACCGCCAGTGTCGTTGACCAGGGCCGGCAGTTGCGGCGCGGCCGCCAGATCCGCCTGCCCTCGGTGGGGCTCGATACGCTGCGTGATGCGTGGACACGGATGATCGGTCAGAGCTTCGTCGATGCGACACGCTTTGATCCGTTCCATGACGCGAGCAGTGAGCAGGCGCTGTTCGAAGCCTTGCCTGGATGGTTGGCGAGCATCGGCGACGAGCCGGTCACGCTGTCGCTCGACTACCAGGGAAAGCAATTCGAGACGCGCGTGGAGCCCTACGAGGTGATCGCTGCGGCCGAGGCGCCGTACCGGGTCCTGCAACAACTCGTCTCCAGTCTGCGTGAACCTGGACAGGCGCTGGTGGTGCAGCTAAGCGAGCGGCTGGCCCAATTGCCGGGACTGGCGGCAGCACTTGGGCGGCTGGGCGAGACTCATGTCGTCACGCTCGCCCCGGCCAGCGGCGCGCGCGGAGCACTGGCGCGTCGCGAGGAATTTGCCCGGCGCAACGGTGCCCTCGTGCTGACTCAGGCGCTCTCGGCGGTCGATGAGCCGTTTGAGGCCAGTCAGGACGATATGGCTACCCCGGCGCCCGCGCCGTCGTCAGGGCAAGAGAACGACCAGCGTGCCACCCATGTCGTCTGGCGCGGCGTGGCGCATGCTCTGAACGCCACGGCGCTGGTGATCGGCACGGCGACGGAGGCAGAACAGGGCGCCGAGCGGGTGCTGGCCTTGCCGCCGGAGACCTCCGGGGTGTCGGCGCGTCACTGTCAGCTGCGCCTGCTCGATGATACGGCGATCGTCACCGACATGAGCCGCTACGGCACATTCGTCAACGGGCGCCGCGTCGGCCCGGAGACTCGACTGGTGCCCGGAGACGTACTTCGGGTAGGCATGCCCGGTGAGGAGCTGCTGATGATCAGGCTGGCCTGAGCATGGCTCGCAAGCGTCGCGAGTTCAATGTCTTCAGCCTGTCCTTCCTGGACATCATGGCCTGTGGTTTCGGTGCCGTGATCCTGTTCTTCATGATCATCAGTGCGCAGATCGCCATCGACAACCAGGAACGGCTCAAGGAGAGCATTGCGGAGATCGAACGCCTGGAAAACCGCGTGGGTGCCGGTGAGCGTCAGCTCGCACAGCTTCGCGTCACGCTCAGTGACAATCTCACCGAGCGGGCGAGCACCCGCAGCATGGCCGAGGAACTCGCAGCAGCGGTGCGCGATGCACGCGCGAATTTGAGTGAGCGCGAACGTCTGGCATTGATGCGCCGTGAAGAGGTCGAGCGCCTGCAGGCCGAACTGCAGGAACTGGAAGCCGAATCCGAACGCCTGGCGCGCGAGAGCGTGACCACCGAGGAGGCAGGCCGACAGATCCGTGCGGTGCGCGGTGACGGTGAGCGCGCCTACCTGACCGGCATGCGCATGGGTGGAGAGCGCGTACTCATCCTGATCGACGTCTCTGCAAGCATGCTGGATACCACGATCGTCAATGTCATTCGCCGTCGCAACATGCCGTTCGAGCGCAAGGTCGCCGCGCCGAAGTGGCGACGCGTGATGGAGACTGTCGACTGGCTGTCAGCGCAGATCCCCGAGGACAGTCAATTTCAGATCTACTTGTTCAACACACGCGCCTGGCCGCTGGTTGAGGGTACTGAGGGAGAGTGGTTGTCGGCATCGAGCGATGCGGGCCGGCTCGACGAGGCGATCCGGAAACTGCGCGAGGTCGACCCGGGCGATGGCAGCAGCCTGCACCGGGCATTCGAGGTGGTCAGGAACATGAGTCCGCGGCCGGATAATGTCTATCTGGTCACCGACAGTCTGCCCACACAGGGCGCGACTGCGCCGGCGCGTCGCACGGTCAGTGGTGCCGAGCGACTGCGACACTTCGAGCGTGCGTTCCGCCTGTTGCCCACCAATACGCCGATGAATGTCATCCTGTTTCCGCTTGAAGGCGATCCGCGCGCAGCACCCGCGTACTGGGAGATGACTTTGCGCACGGGTGGCACTTTCATGAGTCCGACGGAGGACTGGCCATGAGTCGCAGACGGCGCCGCACTGCCGAGACCTTCAGCCTGTCGTTTCTCGACTGCATCTGCTGTGGCTTCGGAGCCATCATTCTACTTGTCGTCATCACCAAGATGTTCGAACCGAAGCTGCGGGATGAGTCGGCAGACCAGGCCGAAGGCCGGCTGATATGGCTGACCCAGCGCATCGAGGACATCTCCATCGATACCGACAGAACTGCCGAGCAACTCAGCGTGACTGAGGCGGAGCTTGCGCGTGAGCGCCAGCGATTGGCTGAGCTTCGGCGAGAACTGGCGCGCATCGAGGGTTCCTACGATGATGCGCGAAGTGCGGCGATGATTGCCGAGGACCTGGAAGGCCGGCTCAATCGTGCCCGTCAGCGCCTGACCGAGGAGATGCAGCGCCTGCTCGCGGATTTCCGCAGACGACCGGAGGATGCGCCGGTGGGTGGTATCCCCATCGACAGCGAGTACATCATCTTCGTGATCGACACCTCGCCGAGCATGACCGAGTACACCTGGGGACGCATGATGCAGACGATGGAGGAAATCCTCGACGTCTACCCTGAAGTCAAGGGCATGCAGGTCATGAACGACATGGGTACCTATCTGTTTTCGCGTTATGCCGGTGAGTGGATCACCGACACCCCCGCGCTTCGGCGTGCAGTCATGGACGCCCTGCGCAACTGGCGGCCATTCTCGAATTCGAGCCCTGTGGAAGGCATCTCCAACGCTGCGCGTACTTACGCCACACGCCAGCACGGCGTCAGCATCTACTACCTTGGCGACGAGATGCACGGTCACAACCTCGACCATGCGGCCAGGCAGATCCAGCGCGCGAATCGTGGTCCCGACGGCAAGCCCATGGCGCGCATCCACTCTATCGGGTTTCCGGTGATCTATGACTATACCGGCAGCGTGCAGGCCACCGGACTGCGTTTCGCGGTGCTGATGCGCATCGTATGCGAGCAGAACAACGGCACTTTCGTCGCCTTGCACAGCGGCCGTGGATTGCGCGGTGTGCGCTGATGAAGGTCGCGCGGTCGGTGGCCGTTGTCAGGCGTCCGCAGAACCAGCGGCGCTGATGGATTCCAGGAAGCGGGATGGCTCAAACAGCGCGGTTGCGGGCAGCCAGCCGGCAGCATCAAGGAGCATCCATATACCCAGCAGGAAGAACATCGAGGCGGCGGTGATGCGGATCGCCTTGAGCGGCAGCACGCGGGCAAACCGATAGCCGATCAGCAGTGCGGGTGTGGTCACCAGCAGGATGCCGATGGTGGCCCCAAGCACTACCATCAGGATGCTGCCCGAGGCGCCGGCCAGCGTCACGACGGCCAACTGAGTTTTGTCGGCCATTTCGAGTACGAAGAACGTGATCGCGGCGGCCATGAATATGCCGCGTGTGGACAGCGTCCTGGTCTCGTCGTCTTCGGACTCCGGAATCAGCACCCAAACTGCCATGGCGATGAACGCAAGCCCGATCAGCAGCGTGTGCCATTGCGCGGGCACGAGCGAAAACAGCCACACGCCGAACAGCGCGGAGATCGCCTGGTTGACGAAAAGCCCGGTGGTCATGCCAAAGAATACCGGCCACAGTTGTGGATAGCGGATACCGAAAAGCACCGCAACGAACATCGTGCGATCGCCTATCTCGGCGATGCCGACGGTCATGACTGTCACCAGGAACAGTTCCAAGGTTAGCGGCTCACTCGAAGCATCGTGGGCGCGCGTGGCGGCCAGCGTCGAGCATGCCATGGGCTGCGATACAGGACCGCTGGATGTTCGTGCAAGGTTTCATCGTCGTTATCACGCCATCTCAAGTCTGTTCGAAAGTTTCGCTGCCGGCTGCCTTGATTACCGTATCCATGCTGAATTCTGCAGCAGCGCCGAGACCTGGTTGAGGTTTGCCGGCGGGCTGGTAGCATGTCGTACCCAGCAAGGAAAGCCACGGGCGAGTATAGCGGCATGACGAGGAAGATGGCCGATGCGTTGGAAATCCCTGCCGACGGCTGGAAGCACACCGGCGTGCAGGTCATTCCAGGAGACAGCCTGGATTCCAATACCGCTCAGACACCGGGGATGCATCGTGCCGCTGCGATTGATGCGGCGCGTGCCGGCGCACGCCGTATATGGGCAGGGACGGTACACATACATCCGGGCGCGAAGACCGGCGCGCATCACCACGGTGCCCTTGAGAGC
>JAFIFN010000057.1 GCA_020832005.1 Gammaproteobacteria bacterium
GGCACGTCGAGGTCTGCCAGCGCCACGTCCGACTCGCTGAGGGTGGCCTTGAAGCGCCCGGCGTAGGCCTGGGTACGCGCCAGATCCGTCGGCAGCAGCGTACGCAGATGATCGCGGACCTCTTCGGAGCTGACATACTCGCAGTCCGGCAGCTCGAGCAGGTTGCCCAGCACGCGCAGCACCTTCCATGCCGGCCGGCTCTCTCCCGCCGGGCGGCTGGCCCCGGCAAAGCTTTGCCAGTCGCCCGCCGCGTTGACGAACGTCCCGGAGGTTTCCGGAAAATTCGCTATCGGCAACAGTACGTGAGCGCTTTGACGAAGCGCCGGCGTATCGTAAGCACTGAGCGCTACCGTGAAATCCGCCGATTCCAGCGCCTGGGCAGCGAGCTGCGCACAGGCGAGATCGGCATCCGGCTCCACACCCAGCAGCAGGTAGGCCTTGCGCGGCGCCTCGAACATCTCGACCAGGTCCCGACCCGCACGCTCGCGCACTGCACCACCCACATCACGATGTGGCAGCAGGCCGGCCAGCGCTGCGCCGGCACTGTTGGCCCCCTCGCTGAGCTGACCAAGCGCCGCGCCGGTGAGCTCGGCGATGCCGGCCGCCACCGCACGCAGATCAGCATAGGCGGGATGACGCACGGCAATCAGGCCCAGCAGTACGGAGGCGCGTTCGCCTTCGACCAGTGCGGCGGCGATCTCGCGCTGGGCCTGGGTGACACCCACGCCCTCACACACAGCTTCAAGATGTGCGGGCACTGTCTTGCCACTGACCTCGGCGGCAGCGGCCAGCACGCCTGCCAGCTGGTTCAGCAGCTGCGCTCCCTGTGTGTCGACGTACTGGTGGACGGGGAACAGATAGGGGTAGGGCGCCGGATTGACGAACGATACTTTCGCCCCGGCTACCGCAGCCTTGCGCACCCGGTGGGCGAGCATCGGGGCTTCGTGACGCAGATGCGAGCCCACCACGAGCAGTGACTGCAGCGCCTCGAACTCGGCAATGCTGCGTCCCAGGGATGGATAGAGCGGGTCGCCCGCCTGGTCGCGCGTATCACGCATGCGCAGCCGGTGGTCGATATTGTGGCTGCCCAGATGGGTCGCAAGACGCGACAGCAGAAACTGCTCCTCGAGCGTGGCGCTCGGAGAGGCCACCACGCCCAGGTGATCACCGTCATTGCCAAGCGTCTCCGACAACCGCCTGGCCACCGTCTCCAGCGCATGCTCCCAGCTGGTCTCGCGCCAGCTGTCACCCTCACGAATCATCGGGCGCTGCAGGCGATCCTGGCTGTAGAGTCCCTGGTAACTGAACCGGTCACGATCGGCGATCCAGGTCTCGTTGATCGATTCGCAGTCCCTGGGTACCACGCGACGCACCGTGCCGCGCAGCACATGCAGGTGAATGTGACTGCCGATGCAGTCATGGGGCGAAATGCTGGCGTGCTGGGTCATTTCCCAGGCGCGCGCGCTGTAGCGATAGGGCTTGTTGTTCAGCGCCCCGACCGGACACAGGTCGATGATGTTGCCCGAGAGTTCGTGATCGACACTGTTTTCGATGAACGTGCCGATTTCCATATGCTCGCCACGTCCGAGCGTACCCAGTTCCTGGATACCCGCAATCTCCTGACCGAAGCGCACGCAGCGTGTGCAGTGGATGCACCGCGTCATGTCGGTGGACACCAAGGGACCGATGTTCTTGTCCTTGACGACACGCTTTCTTTCAGTGAAGCGTGCGACATCCCGACCGAAGCCCATGGCCAGGTCCTGCAACTCGCACTCGCCACCCTGGTCACAGATCGGGCAATCCAGCGGGTGATTGATCAGCAGGAACTCCATGGTGGCGCGCTGGGCGGCGATCGCCTTGGGAGAGCGGGTAAACACCTTCATGCCTTCGGCCACCGGTGTGGCGCAGGCCGGCAAGGGCTTGGGTGCGCGTTCAACCTCGACCAGGCACATGCGGCAGTTGGCGGCGATCGTGAGCTTGCGGTGATAACAGAACCGCGGCACGTACACGCCAATCTCGTCGGTGGCCTCGATGATCATCTGGCCCTTGCGGGCCGTGACTGGCGCGCCGTTGACCTCGAGGCTGATGGTATCGTCGCTCATATCGGTATTTTCCGTTCCCGCGGCCTCAGGCCGCCGCCTTGTGCTCGTCGACGATGCTGCGGCCGCCATGCTTGATCATGTACTCGAACTCGTGGCGAAAGTGCTTGATGAAACTCTGCACCGGCCAGGCCGCTGCATCGCCCAGGGCGCAGATCGTATGGCCCTCGATCTTGTTGGCCACATCCACCAGCATGTCGAGATCAGCCGCCTGGCCCTGTCCTTCGGTGATGCGCGTGAGCATGCGATAAAGCCAGCCCGTGCCCTCGCGGCACGGCGTGCACTGTCCACATGACTCCGAGTAATAGAAGCGCGAGATCCGGCGCAGCATCCGCACCATGCAGGTGGTCTCATCCATCACAACGACCGCGGCCGTGCCAAGACCCGAGCCTGCGTTGCGGATCGTGTCGAAATCCATGTTCAGGTCGATGATGGTGTCAGCCGGCATCACGGGCACCGAGGAGCCCCCGGGAATCACCGCCTTGAGCTTGCGGCCGTCGCGCACACCGCCGACGACCTCCAGCAGATCGCGGAACGGAATACCCAGGCCCAGTTCGTAGTTGCCGGGTCGGTTGACGTGACCGGAGACGGCGAAAATCGCCGTGCCGCCGGAATTATCGGTGCCCAGTTCCTTGAACCACTGCGCACCGTTGCGCAGTATGCTTGGCACCGAGGCCAGGCTCTGGGTGTTGTTGATGGTGGTGGGCCGGCCGTACAGCCCGAAGTTCGCCGGAAACGGCGGCTTGAAGCGCGGCTTGCCGGGCTTGCCCTCGAGTGATTCCAACAGCGCGGTTTCCTCGCCACAAATGTAGGCGCCGGCGCCGACAAAGGTGTGCAGGTCGAAATCGATACCCGAACCACGAATATCGCGGCCCAGCAGTCCTGCCTCGTAGGCCTCACGCAGCGCTTCTTCGAAACGCGGGATGGGCTCGTGCAGAAATTCACCGCGGATGTAGTTGTAGCCCACCGTGGCGCCCATCGCGAAGCCGCCGATGGCCATGCCTTCTATCAATGCATGCGGGTTGTAGCGCAGAATGTCGCGGTCATGGCAGGTGCCCGGTTCGCTCTCATCGGAATTGCAGACGATATACTTCTGGCCCGGTGCCGTGCGCGGCATGAAGCTCCACTTCAGCCCCGTGGGAAAGCCCGCCCCACCGCGCCCGCGCAGCCCGGAGGCCTTGACCTCCTCGATGACCTGTTCGGGCGTCATCTCGCCACGCAGAATTTTCTCCCACGCCTGGTAGCCGCCCACGGAACGATAGGTCTCGAGGCTTGCAGGCGATTCGAGATCGCGAGTCTGCAGACACACCAGCACTTCCTTGGTCATCCCTGACACTCCCCGGCCCTATTCCAGGCCATCCAGAATCTCATCGACCTTCTCGGGCGTGAGATTCTCGTGGTAGACGTGATCGACCATCATCATCGGTGCATTGACGCAGGCAGCCAGGCATTCCTCCTCGCGCTTGAGAAAGATGCGCCCATCGGGCGTGCTCTCGCCGGTGCGGATCCCCAGCTTCTTCTCGATATGGGCGACGATCTCATCGGAGCCACACAGCATGCAGGAGATGTTCGTGCACACCGACACGTGGTGTCGCCCGCAAGGCTTGGTCTCGAACATCGAGTAGAAGCTCGCGATCTCATAGACCTGGATCGGCGGCATGTCGAGGTGCGCGGCCACGGCATCCATGAGCTCGCGGGTGAGGTAACCGTGGTTTTCATGCTGTGCGGCGTGCAGGGCCGAGATCACGGCCGAGCGCTGTCGGCCTTCCGGAAACTTTGCCACCCAGCGGTCGATTTCCTCGCGCAGGTGTGTCGGCAGCACGCCGGTTTTTTCCTGAATATTACTCATCAGCGGTCAATCTCACCAAATACGATGTCCTGGGTACCGATCACCGCGACCACGTCGGCGAGCATGTGACCCTCGACCATTTCGCTCATGGCGGCAAGGTGAGCGAAACCGGGCGCCCGGACCTTGAGGCGGTAGGGCTTGTTGGCACCGTCTGACACGAGGTAGACGCCGAACTCACCCTTCGGGTGCTCCACCGCCGCGTAGGCTTCGCCGGCCGGCACACAGTAGCCTTCCGTGAACAGCTTGAAGTGGTGGATCAGCGATTCCATGTCGTCTTTCATCTCCACCCGCGTCGGCGGGGAGATCTTCCGGTCATCGATCATGACCGGGCCCGGATTGGCGCGCAGCCATTCCACGCACTGGCGGATGATGCGGTTGGACTGACGCAGTTCCTCGATACGCACCAGGTAGCGGTCGTAACAGTCACCGTTCACGCCGACCGGAATATCGAAGTCCAGCGAGCGATAGACCTCGTAGGGCTGCTTCTTGCGCAGATCCCAGGCCACGCCGGAACCGCGCAGCATTGGCCCGGAAAATCCCAGCTGCAGCGCACGCTCCGGACTCACCACACCGATGTTCACGGTACGCTGCTTCCAGATGCGGTTGTCGGTGAGCAGAGTTTCGTAATCATCGACGCAGGCATCGAAGCGATCGGTGAAATCGGCGATGAAATCCAGCAGCGATCCCGAACGCGCCTCGTTCATCCGCGCCAGATCCTTCTGCGAACGAAATGACGAGGGCTGATAGCGTGGCATCTGCTCGGGCAGATCCCGATACACACCACCCGGGCGATAGTAGGTGGCGTGCATGCGCGTGCCCGAGACCGCCTCGTAGCAGTCCATCAGGTCTTCACGTTCACGGAAGCAGTACAGAAATACCGTCATCGCGCCGATGTCCAGGCCATGCGCGCCCAGCCACATCAGGTGATTGAGAATGCGTGTGATCTCATCGAACATCACGCGGATGTACTGCGCGCGCACCGGCGCCTCGACACCCAGCAGCTTCTCGATGGCCAGCACGTAGCCATGCTCGTTGCACATCATCGAGACATAGTCGAGCCGGTCCATGTAGCCGATCGACTGGTTGAACGGCTTGCTTTCGGCAAGCTTTTCAGTGGCGCGATGCAGCAGCCCCACATGAGGATCGGCCTTCTGGATGGTTTCACCATCCATCTCCAGCACCAGGCGAAGCACACCGTGGGCGGCCGGGTGCTGGGGCCCGAAATTCATCGTATAGCTCTGGATCTCAGGCACGGTTACCGGCCTCCCGATACGATGCCTCGTCGTGGATCTCCGGCTGATAGCGGTGATCGTCACGAATCACCTTGGGCACCAGCGTGCGCGGCTCGATGCTCACCGGCTCATAGATGACGCGGCCGCTGGCCGGGTCGTAGCGCACTTCGACCTCACCGATGAGCGGGAAGTCCTTGCGAAACGGATGGCCAATGAAACCGTAATCAGTGAGCAGGCGGCGCAGGTCCGGATGGCCGCGAAACAGCACACCGAAAAGATCGAAAGCCTCGCGCTCATACCAGTTGGCCGAGGCCCAGACATCGACCAGGGAGTCGATCATCGGGCGATCGTCATCGGCACAGAATGCGCGCAGCCGCAGGCGCACATTGTGCTCCAGCGACAGCAGGTGGCAGACCACGCCAAAGCGCTGCCCAGGAGGGGTCGCCGTCTCGCCCTGCGCGGCGGCAAAGTGCGACTGCGCAGCAGCATCCCGCGCCACACCGCGACTGAAGCCACTGCGCGTGGCATCTTCGGTCTGCCACTCCGAGTGGCCGTGGTGCAGGTAGTCCACGACACACAGGTCGATGAGCATCTCGAAGCGCAATGTCTCATGGTCGCGCAGTTGCTCGGCCACGGCGCGCCAGTCTGAAGGCGCGATCACGTAGGTCAACTCGCCACAGCTGGAAGTCACCCGGGTGACTTTCCCCTGCAGGCACTGTTCAACCCGCGCCGCCAGCGCCTCGATTTTCTGACTCATGCGATGCCCCGCTACCGGATGAACGTGTTGGTTCGGCGGATCTTGTTCTGCAGCTGGATGATGCCGTAGAGCAATGCTTCGGCCGTGGGCGGGCAGCCCGGCACATACACATCCACGGGCACGATACGGTCACAGCCACGGACCACGGAGTAGGAATAATGGTAATAGCCCCCGCCATTGGCGCAGGAGCCCATGGAGATCACCCAGCGGGGCTCGGGCATCTGGTCATAGACCTTGCGCAGCGCCGGCGCCATCTTGTTGACCAGCGTGCCGGCGACAATCATCACGTCAGATTGCCGCGGGCTGGGCCGGAAGATGACGCCGAAACGATCGAGATCGTAGCGCGCCGCACCAGCATGCATCATCTCCACGGCGCAGCAGGCAAGGCCGAAAGTCATCGGCCACATCGAACCGGTGCGCGCCCAGTTGATCAGCTTGTCGAGGCTGGTCACACGGTAGCCACCAGCCGGCATCAGCGCTGCGGGCTCAGGTGCAAGCGCCTCCCTGGCCTGTTCGGCACTCAGTCCCATTCCAGCGCCCCTTTCTTCCATTCGTAGATGAAGCCGACCACCAGAATCAGCAGGAACAGGCCCATGGCAAGCAGCCCGAAGGTGCCGATCGAATCCAGCGACACCGCCCATGGAAACAGGAAGGCGATCTCAAGATCGAAGATAATGAACAGAATGGCCACAAGGTAGTAGCGCACATCGAACTTCGTGCGCGTGTCTTCGAAGGCCTCGAAACCGCACTCGTAGGGAGAGAGCTTCTCAGGATCCTTGTCACCCCGACCGAGTACGAAGCCCAGTGCCAGCAGCACAGAGCCGAGCACGGCAGAAATGCCGAGAAAGATCAGGATCGGCAGATATTGTTCCAGCATCATTGCAAGATTGCCCTGCGGCCACGATCGTCACTCCTAACAGCCCCCAATTGTAACAGGCACGCAAGGGTCAATGACATCGTGGTCTGCGGCGATCGCACGCGTCGCGCGCGAATGTGTTTAGGTGGTGCCGACGGCCGGACTCGAACCGGCACAGCTTTCGCCACTGCCCCCTCAAGACAGCGTGTCTACCAATTCCACCACGTCGGCATGTCTGGCCTGCATATGCGTACCGGCCCGGCCCTGGGGGCCGCGAACATCAGTCCAGTGTCGGTACTTGCTCTTCCTCTTCAGGCAACGGCGTACGTTCCAGCTCCGGCAGGTCTCCGGGCAGCGGCGTGATGACCGCGTCCCGGTCGCGCGTACCCGATCCCGGCAGCGACTGCTCCATCAGGCTGGCCGGTTCCGAGCGCTGCCCGCTGAAATACGCCAGTGTCACGCTGGAGAGAAAAAACAGCGTCGCCAGCACCGCGGTGCTGCGCGACAGAAAATTCGCGGTGCCGCGTGAGCCGAACACCGTGCCGGAAGCACCGGCACCGAAAGCCGCACCGGCTTCCGCGCCCTTGCCACGCTGCAACAGCACCAGGGCGACGATCAGGGCCGCGATCAGCACGTGAGCGACCAGAACTACTGTCTGTATCATCAAAAATCCGTCAGGCCGCAGCGCGGCATATGTTCAGGAATTCTTCGGCCTTCAGCGAGGCGCCGCCGACCAGACCGCCATCGACGTCGGGCTGTGCTAACAAGGTCCCGGCGTTGGCCGCCTTGACGCTCCCGCCGTAGAGGATCCGAAGCGAATTCGCAATTCTAACATCAAGCGCCGCAATCTTCCCACGCAGAAATGCGTGCACGGCCTGGGCCTGCTCCGGGCTGGCCGTGCGGCCCGTACCGATCGCCCACACCGGCTCATAGGCCACAACCGCGCGCGACAGCGCGGCCACACCACAGGCATCCACGACCGCAATCAGCTGCCGGGCGACCACCTCCTCGGTGCGACCGGCATCACGCTCTTCCAGCGACTCGCCCACGCACAGCACCGGCACCAGGCCGGCGGCCTGGGCGGCAATGAATTTCGCCGCGACCAGCGCATCATCCTCGCCGTACAGGGCCCGGCGCTCGGAATGCCCGACCAGCACGTGGCTTGCCCCACAGTCGGCCAGCATGGCCGCGGAAACCTCGCCCGTGAAGGCCCCCGAGCCCCGATGACTGACGTTCTGGGCGCCCACGGCAACACCGGACCCGGCCAGCGACGCTGCGATCTCGGCGAGGTAGACAAACGGCGGGCAGATCAGCAACTCACCGGGCAGACCCTCGGCGGCGGCTGCCGCCAGGGCGCTGACGAGTTCCTGATTGCTGTGACGGGAGCCGTGCATCTTCCAGTTCCCGGCAATGATCGGTGATCTCATGGCAGCGCACACTTGTTCAGAAAATAGGGGCTTTTCCTGCCCGGGGTCAGCCGCACCGCGGTCAGCGTCGGCGCGGCGAGAGGATAGACGCAGACCTGTCAGGAAATCAATCGCTCGGGGGCCTGCTCGGCCGCCTGGCTTACGGCCGCGGCGAGCTGCTCGGCCAGCGCCTGCACCTCCGCGCCGTTCTCGCCCTCAACCATGACGCGGATGACAGGCTCCGTGCCCGATGCACGCAGCACCACCCGGCCGCGTGCACCCAGCGTGGCTTCGACGTCGGCGACGGCTCTCTTCAGCGCCGCGCTGGTATCCACGGCGATGGCCCGTGAGACGCGCACATTGATCAGCACCTGCGGCAGCCGTGTCAGGCCTGTGGCCAGCTCCTGCAATGTGCGACCTGTCTTGCGCATCACTGCCAGCACCTGCAGCGCATTGACCAGGGCATCGCCCGAGGTGGCGCGATCCAGGCACAGCAGGTGCCCGGACGTCTCGCCGCCGAGCATGCCCTTGCACTCTTCGAGCATCGCCATGACATGACGGTCGCCGACCCGGGCACGCCGAAAATCCACGCCGGCCTGACGCAGCGCCAGTTCCAGGCCCAGGTTGCTCATCACGGTGCCGACCACCGGCCCGTGCAGCAGCCCCTCGGCAAGACGATCCATGGCCAGGATGTAGAGCAACTGATCACCATCGACCACGTGACCTTCGTGATCGACCATCACCAGGCGATCGCCATCTCCATCGAGCGCGACCCCCACATCGGCACGTACGCCGGGCACTGTGAGCTGCAGCAGGTTCGGATGGGTCGACCCGCAGGCGGCGTTGATGTTGCGGCCATTGGGCGAGCAACCAATGGGCACGAGGTCGGCCCCGAGGTCGGCCAGCACCCGCGGCGCGACCTTGTAGCCCGCGCCGTGGGCGCAGTCGACGACCACTTTCATACCGTCCAGGGTCAGCGCTTCCGGGAAACTCTCCCGGCAGAAGTCTTCATAGAGGGTACGCGCCGTGTCAGCGATCTTGGCCTTGCCCAGGGATGCCGAGTCCCGGGTACGCGGCGGCGTTTCGAGCAGCGCCTCGATGCCTGCCTCGAGTTCATCGGAGAGCTTGCGTCCGAAGCGGTTGAAGAACTTGATGCCGTTGTCGTAATACGGATTGTGCGAGGCGCTGATGACCACGCCGAAGTCGGCTTCCAGCGCCTGCGTCAGGTAGGCGATGCCTGGCGTGGGCAGGGGCCCGAGCAGCATCACGTCCACGCCGGAGGCCACGAAGCCGGCTTCCAGGGCGGATTCGAACATGTAGCCCGACACTCGCGTGTCCTTGCCGATTAATACCGACCCGCCATCCGGCGCGAGGACCTGCGCGGCGGCACTCGCCAGTCGCAGGGCGAAATCCACGGTCATGGGCGCCTCGCCAACACGGCCGCGAATGCCGTCTGTGCCGAAATAGCTGCTGCTCATCGTGTCTCCTGGTGTGCCGCAGGCAGGGTGCCCGGGGCCATGGCCATATTCCAAAGCCGCAAGGCATCCACCGTCTCGGCGACATCGTGGGCACGTATCAGCCGCGCCCCACCGGCCACCGCTGCCAGCGCCAGTGCCAGACTGCCGGCCAGGCGATCGGCCACCGGGCGATCGAGCAGCCGCCCGATCATCGACTTGCGCGAGACACCAACCAGCAACGGCAGGCCTGAGTCCCGGCTCAGTTCATCGAGGCTGCGCAGCAGCGCCAGATTATGCGCGTCGGTCTTGCCGAAACCGAAACCCGGATCCAGCAGAATCTGCGTGCGGGCAATGCCAGCATCTTCACATACTGCCACACGTTCCATCAGGAACTCTTTGACTTCCCTCACAACATCCTTGTACTTAGGAAGCTGCTGCATGGTACGCGGTTCGCCGCGCATGTGCATAAGACACACAGGCAGTCCAGTCGCGACTGCGGCGTCCAGCGCACCGGGCGCGCGCAGGGCATTGACGTCGTTGATCAGGCCTGCGCCCGCCTCGGCCGCTTCGAGCATCAGTGCGGGCTTGAGGGTATCCACAGACACCGGCACCGCCAGTTCCCTGGCCAGGCGCCTGATGACGGGCAGCACCCGGGCGCGTTCCTCGGCCAGCGGCACGGCCTGCGCGCCCGGCCGGGTGGACTCTCCACCCACATCAATGATCGCCGCGCCCTGCGCCACCATCACGGCGGCTCTTTCGACTGCCAGGCCTGGATCGAGGTAGCGTCCACCGTCGGAAAAGGAATCCGGGGTGACGTTCAGCACGCCCATCACCCGCGGCTGCGACAGATCCAGCACATGCGCACCACAGCGGATGCGCAGCGTGCCGCCGCCCGGCGATATGGCCCGTGGCTCACCGGACATAATCAGTCATCCACAAAGAACGAAAGGCCCCGCGGGGCCTTTCGTGATACGCCTTCAAGCGCTGCCGGCCCGCGGCAGTTCAGTGCTGGCCCGCCGGCCCACCGATCGGTGTGTCCGTGCCAGGCTCGCGCGGCTTGGGCGACTCACCCGTGCCGGCGCTCGGCGGCGGAATATCCGACTCGCCCCAACCCTGCGGCGGCTTGGGTTCACGCCCCTGCATGATGTCGCGGATCTGCTGTTCATCGATGGTCTCGTAGAGCATCAGCGCATCGGCCATGGTGTGCAGCTTGTCGATATTGTCCTGCAGGATCTGCGTGGCCCGCGCATAGCTTTCGTCGATGAGCTTGCGAATCTCCTCATCGATGGTGTGCGCGGTGACGTCAGAGACATGCTTGTGGCGTGTCACCGAGCGGCCCAGGAACACTTCGCCGTCGTCTTCACTGTAGGTCAGCGGACCCAGCCGGTCGGACAGACCCCACTTTGTCACCATGCTGCGCGCGATATCCGTGGCGCGTTCGATATCGTTCGACGCACCGGTGGTCACGTACTCCGCACCGAAAATCAGCTCCTCGGCGATCCGGCCGCCAAACAGGCTGCAGATCTGCGAGCGCAGCCGCTGCTTTGAATAGCTGTAGCGGTCTTCTTCGGGCAGGAACATGGTGACACCCAGCGCACGCCCGCGCGGGATGATGCTGACCTTGTAGACCGGATCGTGATCGGGCACGGACAGACCCACAATGGCGTGGCCGGCCTCGTGGTAAGCCGTGAGCTTCTTTTCGGCGTCGTTCATGACCATTGAACGGCGCTCCGCGCCCATCATGATCTTGTCCTTGGCCTTCTCGAAGTCTTCCATCGTCACCAGGCGCCGGTTGGTGCGCGCGGCAAACAGCGCCGCCTCGTTCACCAGGTTGGCGAGATCCGCACCGGAGAAGCCCGGCGTGCCACGCGCGATGATGCCGGGACGCACATCATCAGACAGCGGCACCTTGCGCATATGGACCTTGACGATCTGCTCGCGGCCACGCACATCGGGCAGGGGGACTACGACCTGTCGGTCGAAACGCCCCGGCCGCAACAGCGCCGGGTCGAGCACATCGGGCCTGTTGGTGGCCGCGATGACGATGATGCCCTCGTTGCCCTCAAAGCCGTCCATTTCGACCAGCAGCTGGTTGAGCGTCTGTTCGCGCTCGTCGTGCCCGCCACCCAGGCCGGCACCGCGGTGGCGACCCACCGCATCGATCTCGTCGATGAAGATGATGCACGGCGCGTGCTTCTTCGCCTGCTCGAACATGTCGCGCACGCGAGAGGCGCCCACGCCGACAAACATCTCGACGAAGTCAGAACCCGAGATCGTAAAGAACGGCACCTTGGCCTCGCCGGCAATAGCACGCGCCAGCAGCGTCTTGCCGGTACCCGGCGGGCCGACCATCAGCACACCCTTGGGAATCTTTCCGCCCAGGCGCTGGAACTTCGAAGGGTCCTTGAGGAAGTCGACGACCTCCACCACCTCTTCCTTGGCCTCGTCCGCACCGGCCACATCGTTGAAGGTGACGTTGACCTGGTCCTCACCGAGCAGGCGCGCCTTGCTCTTGCCGAACGACATCGCGCCACGGCCGGCACCGCCGCCCTGCATCTGGCGCATGAAGTACACCCATACGGCGATGAGCAGCAGGATCGGGAACGACGAGATGAACAGCTGCATCAGAAACGAAGTCTGGCGGGGCGCACTGGCCTCGATACGCACGTTGTTGTCGAGCAGCGTGCTGATCAGTGCGGTGTTGTCGGTTTCCGGGTTGTAGACGAGAAACTGTTCATTGCCGCGGACCGCGCGGATCGTGTCGCCGTCGAAAGTGACCTTATCGACCGAGCCCTGGCGCACCTGGCCGAGGAATGCGGAGTACTCGAGTGTCTCCACCGTGCGACCGCTGTTGCCGAAGCTATTGAAGACCGACATCAGCACAATGGCGATGACGATCCACAAGATGATATTTTTTGCCATGTCGTTCAACGACTTAACCTCTCAGATGCCGACTTCCCTGCGGCCCTTGTCAACCTCGTGCCCGGGCAGTTTCAAAAACCTCGGGCAGAAGATGGTTTGCGCACGATTGCGCTCATCTCTCAGACACTACTACAGCGGATAGGTTCTCGCCACCGCCGCCATCACGCGGCCTCCGGGCGTTGTGGTGCCCGGAATTGACGGCCTACCAGGTAGACCTCGCGGCTGTCGCCACGTGAGGCGTCAGGCTTGCGCACCCGAACGCGCTCGAAACAAGCTCTTGCCTGGCGCACGAACGCCTCGAAGCCCTCGCCATGGAACAGCTTGACGACGAAATCACCTCCAGGGCGCAGCACCTGGATGGCGAAATCAAGCGCCAGCTCGGCCAGGCCCATCGCACGGGCCTGATCCACCGTCCGGGTGCCGGTCATGTTCGGTGCCATGTCGCAGATGACCACGTCGACAGCGCGTCCGCCCAGTGCCGCCAGCAGCGCATCGAGCACCTCGGACTGCGTGAAGTCGCCACACAGCACCTCAGCACCGGCGATCGCATCCATCGGCAGCAGATCCAGCGCGAAGACGGCGCCGCGCGAATCGAGCCTGCGGGCAACGTACTGAGTCCAGCCGCCGGGGGCCGCGCCAAGATCGACCACGCACTGCCCGGGACGCAGCAGTCGCTCCTTGTCGTCGATCTCGGCAAGCTTGAAGGCCGCGCGCGAACGAAAACCTTCCGCGTGAGCGCGCGCCACATACGGGTCCTGAGCCTGCCGGCGCAACCATCTCTGGCTGCTGGGCGTGCGCTTTGCCATCAGTGTGCTCTCAGTCAGCCGGGCATATGGATGTGCCATACACACCCATTCGCGCAGCCGTTGCCAATGGATGCAGCAACGGCATGCCCGTGACACAATGGCGTGCGTTTATTGCTGACTGGATACGACTGCGTATGGACACAAGACTTTCGCTCGCGCAGAAAAAATACCTCCGCAGTCTCGGGCACGATCTCAAGCCCGTGCTGATCGTGGGCAATGCCGGCGTAACCCCGGCGGTGGTGCGCGAAGCCATGGTCGGACTGGCTGCCCATGAACTGCTGAAGGTCCGGCTGCGGGTCGGGGAGCGTGACGCCAGAGACGCCGCGATCGAGGCACTGCTCGAGGCCACCGGTGCGGTACTGGTACAGCGCATCGGCCATATCGCGCTGATCTACCGCCGCCACCCGGAGCGCCCCAGCATCATTCTTCCCTCCGGCTCGTAAACGGTCCCACTGGCTCAGACGTAACGCACCTCGATAATTTCGAAACGCTTTGCCCCACCCGGTGCGTTGACCTCGACTTCGTCACCCTCCTCCTTGCCGATCAGCGCGCGCGCGATCGGCGAACTGATCGAGATCAATCCCTGCTTGCTGTCGGCCTCATCGTCGCCGACGATCTGGTAGGTGACTTCGCGCCCGTCGGGTTCCTCTACAAGCACGACAGTCGTGCCGAACACCACCTTGCCGCGATTCTCCAGCTGGGTGACATCGATGACCTGCGCATTGGACAGCTTGCTTTCGATCTCGCTGATGCGACCTTCTAGAAAACTCTGCTGCTCCTTGGCGGCGTGGTACTCGGCGTTCTCCTTGAGATCGCCATGTGCCCGCGCCTCGGCAATCGCGGCAATGATACGCGGCCGATCCTCGCCCTTGAGGCGCTTGAGCTCTTCACGCAGCAATTCGGCCCCACGCAGGGTCAGTGGTACGCGCTGGCTCATGTCGCCACCTCCAGGTGCAGGTCCTGAAGCCGGTTCACGCCGGCCTCGTCAATGTGATCGAGCGCCAGACAGGTCGCGCGCGCGGCCGCCAGCGTCGTGTAATAGGTTACCTTGTGATGCACGGCCTCTCCTCGAATGGACTGTGACTCGCGGATCGACTGTTTGCCTTCGGTGGTGTTCACGATCAGGCTGATCTCCCGATTCTTGATCATGTCGACGATGTGGGGACGCCCTTCGCGCACCTTGTTGGCGCGTCGACACGGTACGCCGGACTGCGCGATCGCCACAGCCGTACCCCCGGTGGCGACAATATCGAAACCGCGCTCGAACAACAGCCCGGCCAGCTCCACGGCGGCCGGCTTGTCCCGGTCGCGCACGCTCAGCAGCGCCGTTCCGCGCCGCGGGATAATGACGCCCGATGCCAGCTGCGCCTTGGCATAGGCCTCGCCGAAACTCCGGCCCGTGCCCATGACCTCGCCCGTGGATTTCATCTCCGGGCCCAGTATAGGGTCTGCCTCGGGGAATTTTGCAAACGGGAACACCGATTCCTTGACCGAAAAATACGGCGGAGAGGCGAAACCGCTGATCCCCTGTTCGGCCAGCGATCGGCCCGCCATGACGCTGGCGGCAATCTTCGCCAGCGGCTGGCCCACGGCCTTGGAGACAAAGGGTACGGTACGAGAGGCGCGCGGGTTGACTTCGAGGATGTAGATCACCCCGTTCTGGATCGCGAACTGCGTATTCATCAGCCCGACAACCTTGAGACCCCGGGCAAGCTGCTCGACCTGCACCCGCAGCTCGGCCTGGATGGTCTCAGGCAGCGAGAACGGCGGGATCGAGCAACCAGAATCACCCGAATGCACACCGGCCTGCTCAACGTGCTGCATGATGCCGCCGATGACGACATCGACACCGTCACTGATGCAGTCCACATCGATCTCGGTGGCCTGGTCGAGAAAGCGATCCAGCAGCACGGGGCTGGCATTGGACACCTTGACTGCCTGCTCCATGTAGCCCAGCAGGTCTTCCTCGCCGTAGACGATCTCCATCGCCCGTCCGCCCAGTACGTAAGATGGACGTACGACCAGCGGATAGCCGACTTCCGCGGCCAGCTGCACCGCAGAGTCGACACTGCGTGCCGTGCGGTTCGGCGGCTGGCGCAGATTCAGTCGCGTGACCAGGTCACCAAAGCGCTCGCGATCCTCGGCAAGATCGATGGAATCGGGCGAAGTGCCGATGATCGGCGCGCCGGCCGCTTCCAGGGCCCGGGCGAGCTTCAACGGCGTCTGCCCCCCGTACTGCACGATCACCCCTTCAGGGCGCTCGACGTGAATGACCTCCAGCACGTCCTCCAGCGTCAGCGACTCGAAGTACAGGCGATCGGAGGTGTCGTAGTCGGTCGATACGGTTTCAGGATTGCAGTTGACCATGATGGTCTCGAAACCATCGTCGCGCAGCGCCATCGCCGCATGCACGCAGCAGTAGTCGAACTCGATGCCCTGGCCGATGCGGTTGGGTCCGCCGCCCAGGATCATGATCTTGCGCCGGTCACTGGGCTGGGCCTCGCATTCCTCTTCGTAGGTCGAGTACAGATAGGCCGTCGTGGTGGCGAACTCGGCCGCACAGGTATCCACGCGCTTGAACACCGGGCGGATCTCCATGCCCCACCGCGCCACACGCACCTGCTCCTCGGTGGCGCGCAGCAGGGTGGCGAGCCTGCTGTCGGCGAAACCCTTGCGCTTGAGCGCACGCATCTCGGCGGCACCGACATCGGCCAGCTTTCGGCCCTTCAGCTTGGCTTCGGATTTCACCAGGTCGTCGATCTGTACGAGGAACCACGGGTCGATGCGCGTGATCTCGATAACCTCTTCGAGCGAGAAGCCGTTACGCAGCGCATCGGCGACATGAAAAATCCGGTGTGAGCCGGGCATGCGCAGTTCATGGGCCAGTTGCGCGCGCTGGTCTTCATCCTTGACGCTCAGCGTCATCTCGTTGAGGCCGTCGGCGTCGATCTCGAGTCCGCGCAGAGCCTTTTGCAACGACTCCTGAAACGTGCGTCCAATGGACATCACTTCGCCCACCGACTTCATCTGCGTGGTCAGGCGATTGAGCGCACCGGGGAACTTCTCGAAGGTGAAACGCGGGATCTTCGTGACCACGTAATCGATGCTGGGTTCGAACGATGCCGGCGTGGCGCCACCGGTGATCTCGTTTTTCAGTTCATCCAGCGTATAGCCCACCGCGAGCTTGGCGGCGACCTTGGCGATCGGAAAGCCGGTCGCCTTGGAGGCCAGCGCCGATGAACGAGAAACGCGCGGGTTCATCTCGATGACCAGCAGGCGTCCGTCCTCGGGGTTGACGGCGAATTGCACGTTCGAGCCACCCGTCTCGACGCCGATCTTGCGCAGCACCGCGATGGAGGCGTCGCGCATGCGCTGGTATTCCTTGTCGGTCAGCGTCTGCGCCGGCGCGACGGTGATGGAGTCGCCGGTGTGCACTCCCATCGGATCAAGGTTTTCGATCGAGCAGATGATGATGCAGTTGTCGGCGCGATCACGCACCACCTCCATCTCGAATTCCTTCCAGCCGATGACCGACTCTTCGAGCAGCACCTCGGTGGTCGGCGAGAGATCCAGCCCGCGTTCGACGATGTCCTCGAATTCCTCGCGGTTATAGGCGATGCCACCGCCACTGCCGCCCATCGTGAACGACGGCCGGATGATGATCGGAAAGCCGTTCTCAGCCTGGTAGGCCAGCGCATCGGTCATGCTGTGGGCAATCGAGGAGCGCGGGCATTCCAGCCCGATCTCATTCATCGCGATGCGAAACTTCTCGCGGTCCTCGGCCATGTCAATGGCATCGCGGGAAGCGCCGATCAACTCGACGCCGTATTTTTTCAACACGCCCTCGCGGGCCAGGTCGAGTGCGCAGTTCAGCGCCGTCTGACCACCCATCGTCGGCAGGATGGCGTCGGGGCGCTCGCGCTCGATGATGCTCTCCACCGCACGCCAGTGCACCGGCTCGATGTACACCGCGTCGGCACTCTCCGGATCGGTCATGATGGTCGCAGGATTGGAGTTCACCAGGATGACGCGGTAGCCCTCCTCGCGCAGCGCCCTGCAGGCCTGCGTCCCGGAGTAGTCGAACTCACAGGCCTGTCCGATGACGATCGGACCGGCGCCAATGATGAGGATGCTGTTGATGTCGGTACGCTTGGGCATGCTGGGCGGTCTCTGTGTTCGTTCCTGCGTGGGGAATCTGGCGGGCGGTCAGTGTGTGCTTCAGCGAGGCGCGACGCGCTCGGGCCGCGTGGCGCGACGGCCGCGCATGGTCTCGGTGAAGCGCGTGAACAGCGGGCGCAGGTCATGGGGTCCGGGACTGGCCTCGGGGTGACCCTGGAAACTGAAAGCCACGCAGTCGGTGCGCTCGATGCCCTGCAGCGTGCCATCGAACAGCGACCGATGCGTCGCCCGCACGTTATCTGGCAGGGTGGCCTCATCAACCGCGAAGCCGTGGTTCTGGCTGCTGATCATCACCCGTTTCGTGTCCAGATCCTGCACCGGATGATTCGCGCCATGATGGCCGAACTTCATTTTCAGCGTAGCCGCCCCGCTGGCCAGGCCAAGCAGCTGGTGGCCCAGGCAGATGCCGAACAGCGGCACGCCGGCAGCCATGATCTCCCGGGCGGCATCGATGGCGTAGGTGCACGGCTCAGGGTCGCCCGGACCATTGGACAGGAATACGCCATCCGGGCGCATCGCGAGGACTTCCTCGGCCGGGGTCTGCGCCCGCACCACCGTGACCCGACAGCCACCATCGACAAGCAGCCTGAGGATGTTGCGCTTGATGCCGAAATCGTACGCCACGACGTGCAGCGGCGCGGGTCGCGTCACGGTCATCGGCCTGGCATCGGGAAAGCTCGACCCCTGGTTCCACTGATAGGACTGCTGGGTGGTGACGACCTTCGCCAGATCCATGCCCTTGAGTCCGGGGAACTTGCGGGCCGCAGCAATGGCCTCTGCCTCGTTGGGCGAGCCCCCGGCGATGATGCAGCCCGACTGTGCACCCTTGTCACGCAGCAGCCGCGTGAGTTTGCGCGTGTCGATATCGGCGATGGCGACCACCTTGCCACGGCGCAGAAACTCACCGAGTGACCACTCCGAACGCCAGCTGCTGGTCACCATCGACATGTCGCGGATGACCAGCCCGGAAGCATAGATCTGGCCCGACTCCATGTCCTCGCTGTTGCAGCCTACATTACCGATATGCGGGTAGGTCAGCGTGACGATCTGGCGGCAGTAGGACGGATCGGTCAGGATCTCCTGATAGCCGGTCATTGCGGTGTTGAACACCACCTCCCCGATGGTGCGGCCCTCGGCACCGACCGAGAGACCGCGGAAGATGGTGCCGTCTTCAAGCGCGAGTATGGCGGGTTGTGTCACGTTCCAGGCTCCCAGTCAGATTCCATGCTAGATCAGGCGTGCGCGCGCGAAACTCCGGTGCGTCATTGGCGTGGACGACCGGGCACTGACTTCTATTCGTGGTAATGGAAATACAGGCTGGGCAGATATTCTAGTCGCTCTGGCGACGTCGTGCGAGTGCTTGTGGCCCTCAATCGCCGACGCCGAGGCCCAGCACGTGTTCCATGTCATACAGCCCCGGCGGCCGCTGCGCCAGCCAGCGGGCCGCGCGCAGCGCCCCGCGCGCGAAAACGCTGCGATCCACCGCGTGATGGGACAGCTCGAGGCGCTCCTCGTCGGCGGCAAACAGGACGGAATGTTCGCCGACAATACTGCCGCCGCGCACCACTGCGAAACCGATGTGGCCGCGCTGGCGTGCCCCGGTGTCGCCGTGGCGGGACCAGTCCGCGACCTCGGCGAGCGTGACGTCACGTCCCTGCGCGACGGCCTCGCCCAGCGCAAGCGCCGTCCCCGAAGGCGCATCGCGCTTGCCTCGGTGATGCGCCTCGATGATCTCGACATCGTAGTCGCTGTCCAGGCGTGCAGCCGCCTGCCGGGTCAACGCCGTCAGCAGGGTGACGCCGACACTGAAATTGCGTGCGTAGACAATCGGCAGCTCGCGCGCCGTGTCGCCCAGCACGCGCAGGCCGTCGTCGTCGATACCGGTGGTGCCGAGCACCAGTGCAACGCCATGCGTCCGGCAGGCCTGCAGGTGCGCCGAGGTGGCGGCGGGCAGAGTGAAATCGATGGCCACGCGCGCCCCGGCCAGCGCCTCCTCGATATTCGCCGACAGCGCCACCCCGCAGGGCTGGCCGCCTGCCACGACGCCCGCATCGACGCCCAGGCTGGGATCGTCGGCAATCCCCAGGGCACCGCTGAGCGTGTAACGCGCAGGGTCGGCCTGGATCAGCCGGATCAGCGTGGTGCCCATGCGCCCGGCGGCACCGAGAATCGCGATCGGAAGCGCCTGCATGTCAGCTGCCGATACTTTCGAAGAAGCGCTTGACACCGTCCATCCAGGAGCTCGAACGCGGACTGTGGCGTTCGCCGCCATCAGTGCCGCGATTGAGCGCCGCATCGAATCGCTTGAGCAGGTCCTTCTGCTCACTGGTGAGATTGACCGGCGTCTCCACCGTCACCCGACAGTACAGGTCGCCCTGGCCGCCACCGCGCACCGGGCGGACACCCTTGCCGCGCAGGCGAAACGCCCGGCCCGATTGGGTCTCGGCGGGCACCTTCAGGGTAACGGAGCCCTCCAGGGTGGGCACCTCCAGGCTGCCGCCGAGCGCTGCGGTCGTGAAGGCCACCGGTACCTCGCAGTGCAGGTCGGCCCCCTCGCGCGTGAAGATCGGGTGCGGCTGTACCATGATATCGACATACAGGTCGCCCGGCGGCCCGCCGTTGCGGCCCGCCTCGCCTTCGCCTGCCAACCGGATGCGATCGCCGGTATCCACGCCGGGCGGCACTTTGACCGAGAGGTTTTTTTCGCGCCGCACACGACCGCGGCCGTTGCAGGCGCTGCAGGGGTCCTTGATGATCCGGCCACTGCCGCGACAGGTCGGGCAGGTCTGCTGCACGGAGAAAAACCCCTGCTGCATGCGCACCTGGCCTGCGCCGTTGCACGTAGGACAGGTGACCGGCTCGGTGCCGGGCTCGGCACCGCTGCCGTGGCAGCGATCGCACTCCTCCTGCGTGGGGATGCGCAGCTCAACGGTATCGCCGAATACCGCCTTCTCAAGCTCCAGCGGCAGCTCATAACGCAGGTCTGCCCCGCGGTAGACACCGTTGCGACCGCCGCGCCGCCCGCCACCGAAAATATCGCCGAAGACATCACCGAAGATATCCGAGAACGCATCGCCGGCGCCGGCACCGCCGCCGCCGCGGCCCATGGACGCATCGAGCCCGTCATGCCCGAACTGGTCGTAGGTGGCCCGCTTGCGCTCATCGGAGAGCACTTCGTAGGCTTCCTTGACGTCCTTGAAGCGTGCCTCGGCCGCCGGATCGTCTGGATGGCGGTCAGGATGGTTCTTCATCGCCAGTCGGCGATAGGCCTTCTTTATCTCCTCGGCCGAGGCGCCCCGCGTCAAACCGAGCACCTCGTAGTAATCCCTTTTCGCCATCAATCCGTTTTCCGTTGCAAAGTGCCGCGGTTACGCGGCGGCTCAGGCCGCCGCGTCCGTGTCCTCACCACCGCTGATCAGTTCGCCTTCTTGTCCTTGACCTCTTCGAACTCGGCATCCACGACGTCATCATCCTTGCCCCCGGCACTGCCCTGCTCGCCACCGCCGGCATCGCCGCCCGCACCGGGCTGCTGCTCTGCCTGCTCGCTGTAGACCCGCTGCGCCATGCCCGCAGAGGCCTCACCCAGCGCACGCGCCTTCTCCTCGATGGCGTCCTTGTCATCGCTCTTCAGCGCCTCGCGCAGGGCCTCCATCGCCGCCTCGATAGTGCTCTTCTCATCGGCGGTGACCTTGTCGCCCAGTTCGGTCAGCGACTTCTCGGTGGCATGCAGCAGTCCATCGGCCTGGTTGCGCGCCTCGACAACTTCGCGGAACTTGCGGTCCTCGTCGGCATGGGCCTCGGCATCGCGCACCATCTTGTCGATCTCGTCGTCGCTCAGGCCACTGGAGGCCTTGATGACGATCTTCTGCTCCTTGCCGGTGGCCTTGTCCTTGGCCGAGACGTTGAGGATACCGTTGGCATCGATATCGAAAGTCACCTCGACCTGCGGCACGCCGCGCGGCGCGGCCGGCAGATCGCTGAGATCGAAGCGGCCCAGCGACTTGTTGTCCACTGCGCGATCGCGCTCGCCCTGCAGCACATGAATGGTCACTGCCGTCTGGTTGTCATCCGCGGTGGAGAACACCTGCTGGGCGCGTGTCGGGATGGTGGTGTTCTTCTCGATGAGCTTGGTCATGATGCCGCCAAGCGTCTCGATGCCCAGTGACAGCGGCGTGACGTCGAGCAGCAGTACGTCCTTGACCTCTCCGGCCAGCACGCCACCCTGGATCGCAGCACCCACGGCCACGGCCTCGTCGGGGTTCACATCCTTGCGCGGCTCCTGGCCGAAGAAGTTCTTGACCGCCTCCTGCACCTTGGGCATGCGGGTCTGCCCGCCGACCAGGATCACGTCGTCGATGTCGGAGACCTTGATGCCGGCATCCTTGACGGCGACCTTGCACGGATCGATCGTACGCGTGATGAGGTCTTCGACCAGCGACTCGAGCTTGGCCCGGGTCAGCTTGATGTTCAGGTGCTTCGGTCCGCTGGCATCGGCCGTCACGTACGGCAGATTGACCTCGGTCTGCGACGCCGTGGACAGCTCGATCTTGGCCTTCTCGGCGGCTTCCTTCAGGCGCTGCATGGCCAGC
>JAFIFN010000257.1 GCA_020832005.1 Gammaproteobacteria bacterium
GATGTTCTTGAAGCCCGACTGGTCACCGCAAGAGGTGACCGGCCACGACGATGGCGCTGCGAGCGCCTTTGGCAACGAAATCCTCTTCACCGGCTACCGCTGGAATCCGGCCCCCGGAACGGGCACCTACCACGCCCGGAACCGCGAATACCACCCACTGCTGGGCCGCTTCATGCAACGCGACCCGCTGGGATATGTCGATGGCGGCAACCTCTACGCCGGCTACTTCGTCATGTGGGGCGGGGTGGATCCCTGGGGGCTGTTCCTTGTTCGCCATGAATATCGTTACTCCGTTCCTAGAATGGTATCCGAACGACGAAACTTCAGAAGGGTGAATGAGCGATGGGAATCACTTCTCGTGCTGGACATGGAAACTGGTGACTGCAAGCGAATCGGAATCAATGTGCAATATTTAGCATTTGATGTTCGGTACGAAAGGGACTTGGAGCTGTGGCGTCTTAAGGGTTTCCCCGATGTAGCCTCTGACGTTTACACGGCAGCTGGCGCCGCAGGAGTATGTGCAGTCGGCTGTACTGTGGCAGGAAACCCGATCGGCGGAGGAAAAATGGCGCTCTTCGCTGCACGTCTGGCTGCGGTCGGATTTGTGCTCGACGCAATCTCTGATGAATCGCTGGTTGGGATCGAGGGCATCCAGAGAGGGGCATGGTCAGGGTGGACGCGTTTGAGGGTACAGGGCGCTTATGTTATTGAAACTTTACCTTGCAAGGCTGTGTGCCATCACGATTCAGTAGAGGATACTGCGAAGCACCTTAAGACGGCAGGCATTGGTTCTCGGGGAATTTATCTAGGTGCATACTACGTCGGAAATGACCGGAGTCGTAGCTACACACTTAATGGTGCGATTGCAGATAATAGTGTCACGTTATTTACGTATCATGAAGGAGTGAGGTATGGCGGGCATGGAACCGGCCGCATGTTTCGTTACGTTGAGCCGATGGCCTTGAACGTTGAGCGTTTGTTCCGTGAAGGGGCAAGCCCCGGTCTGCTCGCGCAACATGACGTTACCCCCGATCCTTCAATGATTAATTTGGGTGCTCGGCCGCTGTATGACTTTCGCGTTGCAGGAAGCGGATGGGGCACCCGTACGCATGGCGTTCGAAACCCGGACTAACTGGAGCCACCGAATGACATGGCCTGTTCCAGCAAATTGTGTGTTGGTGGTGGATATGGATGCGATTGTTAATTACTTGGCGGTGAGCGTGATAACGCTCGGATTTGTATTATCTTACGCAATGCGTACTTTAGACTGGAAAGAGGGTGCAGGTTGGCGTTTTGCTCGAGTTATTATACTTCTTATTTGCGCTCTTGTGTTTGCTATTAATGGGATTATTTTTTTCCGGTGAGGCACATGAGGCACTTCCCTCGCTTTGTTCGCAAGGGGCTGTAGTCGGGTAAGTGGAGCTATTGTCGAATCCTGTGGATGACTCCTTGATCAGGCGGCCTGTTTCTTCTCGCCGTCGATGAACGTCACCTTGGCGATTACATCCTGAATCAACTCGTATTGCCTGAGCCTTCGCCAGCGTTTCTCGGCTGACTCGCAGAGCTTGAAGACCATGGCCAGACAGGCCTTTCGCGAGCCGTTGCCCTTGGTCCGCTTGTGCCGCAGCCGCACGGTGGCAAAGGTGCTTTCGATCGGGTTGGTCGTGCGAATGTGTGCCCAGTGCGCGGCTGGGAAGTCGTAGAACGTCAGCAGTTCATCGCGATCCTTCTTCAGGCACGCCGCGGCTTTGGGGTACTTGGCCTCGTAGGTCGCCACGAACAGGTCAAATGCCTCAAAGGCATCCTTACGGGTTGAAGCCATCCAGATCTGATGCAGTTTATCCTTGGCCTGGGGCTGGAGGTGCTTGGGCATCTTGTCCAGCACGTTGGCCGTCTTATGCACCCAGCAACGCTGCTCGCGGGTGTCAGGCCAGACCTTGCGACAAGCGGCCCAGAAGCCCAAAGCACCATCGGCCACCGCCAGTTCCGGCTCGATGGTCAACCCTCGATGCTTGAGGTCCAGCAGCACGCTGGTCCACGACTGCTCGCTCTCGCGATAGCCATCCTGCACGGCAATCAGTTCTTTCCGGCCGTCAGCGGTGGCGCCCATGATCACGAGAATGCATTGGCGATCCTCTTCCAGACGAATGTTGAAGTGGATGCCGTCGGCCCAGATGTAGGCGTAGTGCTTGCCGGCAAGATCACGCTGATTCCACTGTTGGTGTTCGCCCCGCCACTGTTCGATGAGGCGTGTGACGGTGGTGGCGGAAAAGCCCGGGCAGTCGGGGCCCACGAGGGCCTGCAGGGCTTCTGTAAAGTCGCCGGTGCTCACGCCCTTGAGATAGAGCCAGGGGATGAGTTGCGCAACGTTGGGCGCCTTGCGCAGATAAGGGGGCAGGATGGCGGAGGTGAAGCGCTGGCGCTGATCCTCGGGCCGACGATCATGCACACGCGGCATCGTGACCGGCAGCGGTCCGGCGCCGGTGACAACCGTGCGCGGCTGGGCAAACCCGTTCCGAACGACCTGTCGCCGGCCCCGCTCATCGGTGAGATGGGCGTGATCCTCGATCCACGCCGCAACCTCCGCTTCGACGGCCTGTTGGAGCATCTGACGAGCTCCCTGGCGAACGATCAGGGCGAGCATGTCCGGGCAGCCATCCTCGACGGATGGAATCGAAACCGATTCACGGGTACTCTGATTCATGGTGGCGTACTCCTGCCCGCGTGGGCGGTTGGGGGGTTTACAGCAACCCCAAGGTACGCCGCCTTTTTCAATTCGTCATCCACAACTTTGGGGTATATCTC
>JAFIFN010000058.1 GCA_020832005.1 Gammaproteobacteria bacterium
CACCCCTTCCATCCGGCCTACCTGATGCCGCTGGTGGAACTTGTGCCGTCCGAGTGGACCTCCGAGACCGTGATTGAACGCGCCCGCGCATTTCATAGCAGTCTCGGTCAGGTGCCGGTCGTAGTGCGCAAGGAGGTGGATGGATACGTGGGCAACCGACTTCAAGCGGCGGTGGTCAATGAGGCGATGTTTCTTGTGGGCCAGGGCGTGATTTCCCCTGCGGATCTTGATGCGACCTTGCGCTGGGGACTCGGTCTGCGCTGGGCGCTGATGGGGCCGTTTGAAACCATGGACCTGAACGCAGACAACGGTATTGGTGAATACATGACCAAATTCGGGCACGTCTATCAGGCGATGGGCGCGGCGCTTGGTGTCCAAGAAACATGGACGAGAGACGCCATCGCGAAAGTTGCAGAATCCCGACGCGCCGAAGTTCCTACCCAGGACCTGCCCGCGCGGCGACGGTGGCGTGACCGCATGCTGTTTGCGACCCGAGCCCTGATGAACAACCAGCAAAGCGGATAATCATGACCCACCCAATCAGAATCGCGGGCGCCGATAGCGTTTTCGAGATCACCATAGACCGGCCCAAAGCCAACGCCATTGATGCGGCGACCAGCCGCCTTATGGGCGAAGCCTTTATTAGATTCCGTGATGATCCAGCGATGCGATGCGCCATTGTCACAGGCGGGGGGGCGCGGATTTTCTCGGCCGGTTGGGACCTTAAGGCCGCGGCAGAGTATGGGGAGAACGAAGCTGCGGACTATGGTCCCGGCGGATTCGCAGGGCTTGACATCCTGCTCGAGCTGAACAAACCCGTAATCGCGGCGGTGAACGGCATCGCGGTTGGCGGTGGCGTTGAAATCGCCCTTGCCTGCGACATGATCGTGGCGGCGGATCATGCCACATTCAGTTTGCCCGAAACCGCCCTTGGCGTTATGGCGGACGCTGGCGGCGTACAGCGCCTGCCCCGCCGGATTCCCCGTAACATCGCCATGGAGATGCTGATTACGGGGCGAAATATTAACGCAGCTGAGGCTACGCACTGGGGGCTCGTCAACCAAATGGTACCCGGTGACCAACTCATGACCAGGGCGCGGGTCCTGGCTCGCGCGGTGGTTGAAAGTGCGCCACTCGCTGTGTCCGCGATCAAGGAAGTGATCCGCGAAACAGAGCTTATGTCTGAACGCGAAGCACTCCTGGCGGTACGCGAGCAGAAATTTCCCATCTACAGGCAGATGTTGCGCTCGCAGGATCATGAGGAAGGCCCCCGCGCCTTCGCCGAGAAACGCAAGCCGGTCTGGAAGGGCCGGTAAGGGTCTCAATAATCAGGAGATTTCTCTGATATGAAACGTAAAGTATATCTGACCTGTGCGGTCAACGGTAACGCGCCGGTCCACCCAAAGTACCCGTTTGAATATCCGGTGACGCCCAAACAGATTGCGGACGCCGTGGCTGAAGCTGCCGCAGCTGGCGCATCCATTGCTCACATCCATGTGCGTGATCCGAAAACCGGGCATGGTTCGAGGGAACCCAGGTTGTTTCGGGAAGTGGTGGATCGAATCCGACAGCGGGGCATTGATATAGTAATAAACCTTACCGCCGGGATGGGCGGTATTTTTCTGCCGGATCCGACAGACGAGAGTCGTGCCTTGCCCGGAAGCGATGTGGTCGGGGTCGAGGAACGCATCGCACATCTGGTTGATTGCCTGCCTGAAATCGCCTCGCTGGATGTGACCACTGGCAACCAGGAAGAGGGTCCGTTTGAATTCGTTTACCTCAACACTACCCGCACGCTACGCGGCATGGCGAAGCGCTTTCAGGAACTGGGCGTCAAGCCGGAGCTTGAAGCTTTTCAGGCAGGTGACGTTCTGTTCGCCAACCAGCTCATCAAGGAGGGACTGATAGACGGGCCGCCCATGATGCAGTTCGTGCTGGGGGTCAGGTGGGGGGCCCCCGCCGACCCCGAAACGGTTTTGTACATGCGTAACCTGTTGCCGGAAGACGCCTCATGGACGGCCCTTGGTATTGCCCAGATGCAAATGCCTATGGCGGCCCAATCCGTTTTGCTCGGAGGTCATGTACGGGTCGGGCTTGAGGATAATCTTTATATGGAACGCGGTGTCTTTGCGACCAATGGCCAACTGGTGGAACGTGCGCGCCAGATCATTGAAAACCTAGGCTGCACCGTGGCAACACCGGCTGAAACCCGGGAGCTTCTGAAGCTGAAGAACTTCTGATGAAACTATTCTGGGTGCGGCCTCCTGCATTGGAGCAGGCGCAGGTGGCTATGGGCGTCGTCAGCCTCCTGCCTGGGCCTGAATGCGTTGGGCGACCGCCTCAACCTCGCCCAGCACGCGCAGCAGGTTGCCACTCCAGATCTTGCCGATGTCTTCCTCGCTGTAGCCGGCCTCCAGCAGGGCCGCCGTGATCTTCGGAATCCCGGTGACGTCCCACATGCCCTCGACGCCACCGCCGCCATCCCAGTCCGCCCCGATGCCGACGTGGTCCACGCCCATGACTTCGATCGTGTGCAGCAGATGTTCCATGAAGTCATCGAACGTAGCGGCTGCAACAGGGTGGCGCTGCTCGATCCGCGCGCGCTGCCGCATGTAACTGCGCAGCCGCTCACCGGCGAGTTCGTAGAAATTGCCATACTGCTGGCCCAGTTCGATCATCGCCTCGCGACGCTCCGGTGGCGCAGGCATGGAGACCAGGTAGGCACCGAACGCATTCATGTGCAGCACGCCGCCTTTTCGTGCCAGCCGGCGCATGCGTTCATCATCGAGATTGCGCGGATGGTCATAGATTGCCTTCGCGCTGGAATGGGAGGCAACGATTGGCGCTTGGGAGATATCCAGCACCTGGTCAAACACGTCATCCGAGGCATGCGAGACATCCAGAATCATGCCCAGGCGGTTGGCCTCATGGACGAGTTTCACGCCCAGTGGACTCAATCCGTTCCATTCCGGACCATGCGGGTCGGTGGCCGAGTCTGCCAGTTCATTGTTGGCGAAATGCACCGGGCCGAACATTCGTACACCCAGGCGATAGAAGGTCTCCAGGCGCCGCGGATCCGTCGCGATCGGGTAGCCGTTCTCGATACTGATGTACACGAC
This sequence comes from Gammaproteobacteria bacterium, assembly GCA_020832005.1. Classification (GTDB taxonomy): domain Bacteria; phylum Pseudomonadota; class Gammaproteobacteria; order Steroidobacterales; family PWYM01; genus PWYM01. The sequence continues at coordinate 3,120 of JAFIFN010000058.1, forward strand.
CCGGCGACCGGCATCGACAATACGCTGGGCGTCATCGGCCGTGAGCGCCAGTTCGAAGTGCTCGTTGTTGCGGGCCACCATCTGGCGGATGTTGATGAGGATTCCCATCGCCCGGTCGAATGCGGCCGCATGTCCGTCGTCGGTACGCGGGCCCTGAGGGGTGTAGATCACCCAGAAGCCGCCGTCGAGGCCACCCTCGACCATGCGCGGGTAGTCCACCTGCGAGCGATCCTCGAAATAGTCCTGGCGCTGCATGATGTCCCAGCCCGGGCGTGGGAAATGAGCTGGCGTATCCAGGTGGGTATCCAGCGTCATGACGCGGGCGTGAACGGCGGCGGCATCGTCGTCGCCGTTGCTGCTGGCACCCAGCGCGAGCGGGCAGGCCAGCACAAGGGTCAGGATGAGTCTTTTCATGCCGGCTAATTTGCCCGCACCGGCGTGGAGCGTCAAATGTTGTAGCGTTACTCCTCCAGGTGCTGCTCCAGGAAGGCGGCGACCCGGCGATACAGTTCCACGCGGTTTTCCAGCCTGCGCACCGAGTGCCCCTCGTCCGGGAAGCGCAGGTATTCGACAGGGATGTCGCGCTCGCGCAGCGCCAGGACCATGCGGTCGGACTCGGTGACAGGGTCGCGTGGATCGTTTGCGCCGTGTGAGAACAACATCGGGGCCTGGATATTGTCCACGCGCGTGATCGGCGAAAGCTCGCGGAAGAATTCGCGCATTTCCGGGTCGTTGATATCGCCGTATTCGATTCGATCCGAGGCCTGCAGCGACGGGGCGGCTTCTTGGAGCGCACGCACCCAGTCGGAGACACCGACGAATGACACGCCTGCAGCGAAGGCCTCAGGGTAGCGCCCCAACACGTCATTGACCAGGTAGCCGCCGTACGAGCCGCCCATCACCGCGGCACGCTTCGCATCGACCCGGCCATCTTCGACAAGAAAGTCCAGCGCATCCACGAGATCGCGGACCGCGTTGGGCCGCAGCAGCTGGTTGTCCAGGCGCGTGAAGGTCTTGCCAAAGCCGGTCGAGCCGCGAAAATTCAGGTCCAGCACTGCGATGCCGCGTCCGAGCAGGTACTGGAACACAGCGTTGAAGCCCGGCCTGGCCTGTGCCGTGGGTCCTCCGTGGACGTTCATGACCAGTGGCGGACGTTCGCCGCTGACGTTGGCTGGATCCGGCAGGTAAAGCAGGCCGTGCAGCATGACGCCGTCGCTGGCAGCGAAGGTGACCGACTCGGGCGCGATGAGGATATCGCGCGGGATGCCGGCCATCTCCGAGCGTGCGGCTTGCGCGACATGGCCGGTGCCAAGGTGCCAGGTCCAGATGGCGCCAGGATCACTGGGTGCGCTCACGCTGATCGCGAGCACGGGCTCATCGTCTGCGAATGTAATCGAGTAGACGCCTTCAGGCAGGGTCGGTGCAGCCAGCGGCTCGCCGCTGAGCAGGTCGCGTCCGCGCAACCGGGAATAGCCGCCGTCGTTGATTGTCCACACCAGCTTGCGTCCGTCGGGGGACAGCGCCAGGCCGTCGATATCGCGGCCGTCGGCAGCCTCGACCAGGCGAAGCTCGCGACTGGCCAGTTCGTAGTAGGCGATCGCCCTGAATTCCCGTTCGTGGTCGGTAATCAGGTAGAAGCCACGGCCTTCCGGCCGCCAGGCGAGGTCTCCGTAGTAGGCATGCTCTTCTGGCGCGAACAGGGTATCGAGTTCGCCGGTGTCGGTATTCAGCAGGTGCAGGTCGTTACCATCCTCGCCGCGAGCCTCGCGCACGAGCAGCAGGTTGCCACCCGGCTGCCAGGCGTCTGCGTAGTAACCGAAGCGGCCCGCATGAACCAGCCGGGATTCTCCGGTGGCGATTTCGGCCACATGGACATCGAAGTCCTGACCGGTGCGCAAGGTGGAGGAATAGGCGATATGCGTACCTTCGTCATTGAAGTCGCCGAAGACGCGGAAGGCGCCATCGAAACCCAGGATTTCCCGCTCCTGCGTGCCATCCGCGCTGATGAACCAGTAGGCTTCGCGCTCATCACCCTGGCGATCGGCCGCATAGATCAGCCCGGAGCCGTCCGGCAGCCAGGCGTGAAAGGTGACCGCCGGACCAAAGGTCAGTTGCTGCGGCCAGCCACCGCGTGCCGGCACCCGCCACAGCTGCGGTATGCCGGTGACGGTGTTGCGGAATACCAGGGTTTCCCCGTCCGGAGACAGCGTGGGGGCGGAACTGCCGCGGGTGAGCAGGAAGCGCACGATGTCCAGCGGCGATTCGCCGGCCAGGCCGGGGGTCACGGTTTGGGGTTGCGGGATGTCCTGTGCATAGGGCCAGTCGGCAGGGTCGGGAGTCTCGGCGCGAACGAGGGCGGGGCCAAGCACCAGGGCAGAGATCAGCGCGGCTGAAAGAATCGACGCGGGGACTCGCATTGGGACGATACTCCGAAAAAACCAGATGTCCGGAATACTACCCCAGTCGTCCGCCGAGCGTCCCGACCAGGCCGGCCGGGTCGTCGCGACGAAGCTGTCAACTCTCGGGTCGTTCGCCGGGTTCGCTGAGCCAGTCGGGGAAGGGATCCGGCAGGCGGCGCCATTCCCGCGGCCCGCCAGCCAGCTCGGCATCCGTGAGCAGGCAAGTATCAAGCATGGCACACAGGGCTGCGCGGTCCATATCCATGCCGATCAGAACCAGCTCCTGGCGACGATCACCGAAAGGCTCGTCGAGCTTGTCCATGATCGCATCGAGTGCAGCCTCGTCATCGGGCCAATGCTGGCGGGGCGTGGCCGCCCACCAGAAGCCGGCTGGACCGTGGCGGCATGCACCACCAGCCTGCGACCAGTTGCCGGCCTGGTCGGGACGCGAGGCCAGCCAGAAAAACCCCTTTGAACGCACGACGCCGGGCCATTCGCGTTGGATCAGCGCATGAAAGCGCGCGGGATGGAAGGGCCTGCGGGCGCGGTAGACGAAGCTCGATATGCCGAATTCTTCAGTTTCCGGCACGTGCTCGCCCGCCAGTTCACGCGCCCAGGCGGGAGAGGCCTGGGCGCGTTCGAAATCAAAGCGCCCGGTGTCCAGTACCTGTGCCAGGGGCACGGCGCCAAAGTGCGCCGGAACGATTTTGGCACCGGGATTGAGGGTGTGCAGCAGTGAACTCAGGCGTTGTGCATCCGCCTCGCTGACCAGGTCGAGCTTGTTCACCACGATCACGTCGCTGAACTCGATCTGCTCGATGAGCAGGTCCACGACCGTACGGTCATCGTCCTCGCCCAGCGATTCCCCGCGATCGGCCAGGAAGTCCGCAGTGGCGTAGTCACGCAGGAAATTGAAGGCATCCACCACGGTGACCATCGTATCCAGGCGCGCGACCTGCGCCAGACTGATGCCGTTTTCGTCGGCGAATGTGAAGGTCTGTGCTACGGGCAACGGTTCGGAGATGCCCGTCGACTCGATCAGCAGATAGTCGAACCGGCCTTCGCGGGCCAGCGATGCAACTTCGCGCAACAGGTCCTCGCGCAAGGTGCAGCAGATGCAACCATTGGACATTTCCACCAGGCGTTCCTGCGTGCGCGACAGATTCGCATCGCCGTCGCGTACCAGGGCGGCGTCGATATTGACCTCACTCATGTCGTTGACGATCACCGCCACGCGCAGGCCTTCGCGATTGTTGAGCACGTGATTGAGCAGTGTGGTCTTGCCGGCGCCGAGAAATCCCGAGAGGACCGTAACCGGGAGCCGTTCGCGCAACATCGCCGCCATCAGTTCTGCTCCCACAGGCCGTCCAGACTGAACAGCAGACGCGGCTTGTTGGCATGCGGAGAGCGGTGAATCACGCCATGGCCGGCATTGCCCGGATAGCTCTCGCCCTTGAGCAGCGCGATGGCCATCGGCATGACCTCGTGCACCAGTTCCGGATCGCGCACCAGGCCCGACTCTTCATCGCTGCGGCCTGCGGCGCCCGGCCCCAGCAGCTCACGGGGCGCATCCGCATCGTCAAGCCATTGCGTGCCTAATCCCGCATAGGTGCACAGCAGGCGCACGCCGACACGATCAACGTGAAAACGCGGACACATGGGCGCCTCAAGACGGTGCAGTCGGACGCCCAGCGCATCGGGGCCCAGCAGTGTGGTGTAGAGCTCCGCCAGCGAGGTGACATCTTCGATGAAGGCGTCGAAGCCGCTGATGCCTGAGAGTTCGGCGAACAGCGTGCCCCAGTCGCTGTCCCGGGTCGGCATGGTCCGATTGATGGCGATGGGTCTGCCCAGGCAGGCATCGGCGAAGGCGGTCAAGGACTCGCTCCCATCACGCGGCAGGACGCACAGGTTCGTGTCCTGGTCATGGATCAAGGCCAAGTCGGCCACCTGCGACACGACGCGGCCGCGGGGCACAGGCCGTCGGAACGGCAGAACATTGCTGGCGTTACTGGACATGGACTGACCTGCGGGACTGGCACGCACCTGATGGTGCTGGTCAGTGAATGTTACATTATCTCATTTCACCTTGGACAGCCCCGGGCAGACATTCGTGTTGTCGTGAAGCGTGTTGTCCCTGGACCCTGAGCCGGGTGGGCAGTTCACCGCTCCTCAGTAGTGGAAGTGCTTGATTTTCTCGCCCTTCTCTTCAATCTGGGTCATCGACTCGATGCCGATGGACAGATGCTTGCGCGTCCAGACGGCCGTGACCTGTTCATCGGAGGACTCGGTCTTGACCCCTTCCGGGGTGGTCGGCACGTCCGACACCAGCAGCAACGCGCCGCGGGAAATCCGGTTGACATGTCCGACGATGAAGATCGTCGCCGTCTCCATGTCGATGCCGATGGCACCGAGCTCATGCAGTCGCTGCTGAAAGCGCACGTCGTGCTCCCACAACCGCCGGTTGGTGGTGTAGATGACACCGGTACGGTAGTCCATGCTGCGCGCAACGATTTTTTCGGAGACAAACTTGTGAAGCTTGAACGAGGGCAGTGCCGGCACCTCGGGCGAGAGATACTCGTTGCTCGTGCCCTCGCCGCGGATCGCCGCGATCGGCAAAATGAAGTGACCGATCTCGGTGGAGGATTTCAGCCCGCCACATTTTCCCAGGAACAGCGCGCCCTTGGGCTCGATCGCCACCAGCAGGTCCATGACGGTGGCGGCGTTGGCCGAGCCGATGCCGAAGTTGATGATGGTGATACCGGCGGAGTTGGTGGCGGCCTGCATCGGACGACCCTCGCCGTAGAGTTCGCAATCGAAGCGCTGGCAGAAGTCCTGAACATAGTTTCGGAAGTTGGTCAGCAGAATCCAGTGACCGAAGCGATCCAGCGGCATGCCGGTGTAGCGGGGCAGCCAGTTACTGGCGATCTCCAGCTGAGTCTTCAAACTTGTATCCTCACAGGCAGGTATTATCCCATCTCAACACAAGCCCTGAGCGAAAGGCCAGGCAGGTGAGATTCATAGCAGCTTTCGGAGTCATCCGCATGACACGCATCAAGTCTTCTTGTTCCTGCTGGCTGGCCGCGGCTGCATTACTGCTGCTTGGCTGCAGCCCATCGGAGCAGCCTGCACAGCCGCCGGATTCAGCCGAACGTCCGCTGGTCATCACGGGCGAGCTTGCCTATCGCGCTCGCATTGCCGTGCCTCCGGACACGGTGGCGCTCGTGGAGTTGCGCGAGTCCAATGACGAGACGGTCATCGTTGCCCGGCAGCGTATTTCGCTGCAAGGTCGGCAGGTGCCGGTTGCTTTCGAGCTCACCGCCGAGACCGCCGATCTGGATCCTGAAAAACGGTATTCGTTGCATGCCGCACTGCTGCTTGAAGAGCAGGCATTATGGGTGAACGAGGGTATTGCGATCGGCGCCCAATCGGGGGTGCTGGATCTGCGCACCGTATGGCTTGAGCGGGCACCCGTCGAACCAGGCAGTTCGGCCGTGAGCCTGCGCTGTGGCGAGTTGGACATTTCCATCAGCGTCGTGGACGATCGCTTAACCCTTTTCGTGGGTCAGGAGCGCACCTCGATGCGCCAGGTTGAAGCCGCGTCGGGCGAGCGATTTGTTGCCGAGAACGATCCCTCGACGATCTTCTGGTACAAAGGTGATTCCGCCACCCTGTCCCTGCGCGGCGAGACCTATCCGGAGTGCGAACCCGTGCCCGCCCGCAGCGAGGCGTCCGGCGAAGTCGTGCAGGCACGCGGCAACGAGCCGGCCTGGATGCTGCTGATGGCTGACGGCGAGCTGCGCCTGGAGCTTGATTACGGTCAGACTCGCATCACGGTACCGCAGCCGGTTCCCGCGCGCGAGGACGACCTTGTCCGCTATCGCGTGCGCACGGCTGATGGCCAGGTGATCGATGTGACACTGCGTGATGAAGTCTGTACCGATACGATGACCGGCATGCCCTATCCGGGCGCGGCCACGGTAAGAATCGACGGGCGCGAATTGCGCGGATGTGCTGGTGAGCCACACGAACTGCTGGTAGGCGAAGCTTGGGTGGTGGAGGATATCGACGGTGAAGGCGTCATCGAGCGGGCGCGAGTGACGCTGAACTTCGAACCCGACGGTCGGCTTGGCGGGCACGCGTCCTGCAATACCTACACCGGCAGCTATAGCATCGGCGGTGAGAACATCAGTGTGTCGGTCGTCGCATCTACGCTGATGGCCTGCTCGCCTGCGCTGATGGCGCAGGAACAAACCTTCTTCGCCTTACTTGAGGCCCTGACGCGTTTCGAAATCCCCGACACTGCTGTACTGGTGTTGCACGCCGCCGATGGCACGACGCTCACCGCGAGACGCTGACGGGCCCTGTCATCTCAATCCACGGCATGTTGTCGTTGTGGATTATCGGCGCGCGTGGCCGCGAGCATCAGGACCACCGGAATCACCGCGCTGATGATGAAGGCCCAGCGGTAGTCACCGAAGCTGGCTTCCATGACGCCGAAAAAATACGGGCCGAGCGCACTGCCGTAGACAATGATCGACATGAACATGCCAGTGATCGCACCCAGGTGAGCCCGCCCGAAGAAGCGTGGAAACACCACGCCGGAGAGGTTGCTCCACAGACCGCTGGCAACGCCCATGCCCACCACGATCATCAATTTCGCGATCAGGGGATCGGCGACCAGCGGACCGAGGGTGAACACCACGATCATCGCGTTCATGACCACGAGCAGGTATTTCACCCGGGTGATCGCGCTCAGCCAGCCACAGGCGAGGTTCGCCGTCACAGAGAACAGGGCGGCCAGCAGGAACAGTTGCAGGATCTCCGCACGCGCCATGCCGATCGACGCACCTATCGATACCACGTGGAAGGTGTAGGCGGTGCCGAAGAGTCCCTGCCAGGCGAATGACAGCGTGAACACCCAGAACGAATATGTGCGAAGCGCATCGGCAAGGCTGTAGTCGCGGTAGATTGTAAGGTCGGCGTTGGTCCGTGCGCTTTTCCGCGGGACATGGTCGCCGTCCATCGTCAAACCGCATTCCTCCGGATTGTCGCGGAAGAACAGCCAGGCCAGCGGTGCCAGGCATACCAGCGTCACCACGCCGATGCCCACCAGGGTCCATCGCCAGCCGATGCCCTCGACCGGATAGTTCAGCAGGGCAGGCGAGGCTGAGAACAACAGCGCTGTGGCCACACCGCTGATGCCGACTGCGATCCCTCGGCGATGATTGAACCATTTGCCGATCATGTTGCGGCAGGCGAGTGTCAGCATGCCCTGACCCCAGAAGCGGATCATCAGGAACGCAAACGTAGCCAGCAGGAACGCGGTCCACCAGAGCTGCTCCACCCCGGTGACACGGCCCGTCATGATGGCCATACGATCGCTGTAGGCCAGGAAGAGCAGGGACACGGCCATCGCAATCGCGGCCAGGACGCCCATCTTTCGTGCGCCCCAGCGATCCAGCAGACGACCCCCCAAGGGCATGAGCAGGCCGGCGCCCAGCGTGCCGATCAGGTAGGCCAGGCTGATGTCCACCCGGCTCAGGGACAGCGCATCCATCAGCGAGTCGATGAAAACCCCCACTCCGATGGTCTGTCCGGGGATGCTGCCGAGGATGCCGACAGTGGCGACGGCGACAACAATCCAGCCATAGAACACCGGGCTGCGGCGGGGGCTGAACGGCACATTCGGGTGCCAGAGCGTTGCCTTCGAGGGGCTGTGATGCGAACTCATTGCCGCAAGTATAGGGTGTGTCCACAGCGACTGCGCTAGGTATGATGCCCAGCACCATGGATCCCATCGCCCACGCCCTGAGCGGCGCCTCGCTGGCCGCTGCGCGCCTTCGTCGTGCCACGCCGCTGGCCACAAGCGCGCTGGTGCTTGGCGCGCTGGTGCCCGATATCGACGCACTGGTGATGTTCGCCGATTCGTATGCGTCGCTGGCACATCGCCGTGGGCTCACCCATGGTGTGCTGGCGATCGTCGTGCTGCCAATGCTGGTCACGCCCCTGCTGCTGCTGTGGGATCGCCACGTCAGGCGACGCAGAAGACCCGATGCGCCGCCCGCCAGCGCGCGAGTACTGTTCGCATTCGGCGCGCTGGGTGTGACCGTCCACCTGTTCTTCGATTGGATCAACAATTACGGCATTCGGCTGCTGATGCCGTTTGATTCGCGATGGTTCTACGGTGATGCGCTGTTCGTCATCGATCCCTGGCTGTGGCTGATGCTCGGCGGCGTGACGTTTTTGACATGGTCGGCGCGTCCTGTCGCGCTGGTGGCATGGGCGGCATTCTGGTTGTTGCTGTCGTGGCCGGTGTTGACCAGTGATCTGGTGGGTGGTGTCGCACGGATATCCTGGCTGGCCGGGCTGCTGGTCTTGATATGCGCCCGGGTTTGGCTGTCGCCGAAGCCAAGGGCGGCGGCGAGCATCGAGAAGATCGCCCTGGCCGCTGTCATCATGGCCTGCGTCTATATCGGGATCTCGATCGCTGCAAATTTTCCGGCACGTGGGCAGGTCCAGGCACAACTGGCCCTGCAGGGTATCGACGTCACCGGGCCGGTCATGATCGCGCCGGTCCCCGCAGATCCCTTCGCCGGCTTCGTCGTCGCCGAAGCTGGTGATCGCTATTACCTGGCGCACTGGCACTGGCTGCGGGAAGCGCGCCTCGGTGAGGTGCATGATGTCATTCCCCGACGCCTGGATGATCCACGTGCACTCGCTGCCGCGCAGACGCGGCAGGTGCGGGACTTCATGTCCTGGTCACGCTACCCGTACGCGCAGATCCGATCGCGGGAAGACGGTTTCGTCGTGCGTTTCGAGGATGCGCGCTACGCGGGGTTCGACGGCGGCATCCGCGGACCTCGCGTGACGCTCGATGCAAACCACCAGGTGATCTCGGTGCGCTGAGAACGAAACGCAATCAGGGCGCGTCTACCGCGTGGCGTTTCAGGTCTGACAGCTCTACGATCTCCAGTGCCTTCTCATGAGTAGCGGCCAGCACCACGCCCGGGGCGCTGCCCGCCAGCAGCGCTTCGTGCCAGCGCGCGGCACACAGACACCAGCGATCGCCATCCTTGAGGCCGGCGAAGCCGAACTCCGGTCTGGGGGTGCTCAGGTCGTTGCCGCGCGCTTTGGAGAAAGCCAGAAACTTGCTCGTGACCTGCGCGCAGATGACGTGGCGGCCGAAATCCTCTGGTCCGGTATTGCAGCAGCCGTCGCGAAAGAATCCGGTGACCGGATTGTTGGAACACGGTGAGAGAAATTCGCCCAGTACATTGTAGGCGTCGTCGCGACGCGGTGAGCCTCCGTCCATATCAGCGTCCTCCAGCAGCGCGATGCGGGTGACGTTGAAGTATACGAAAATCCAATGACATTGCCGTAAGGCATAAAATAGCCCCGTGCGAAATCCGCACGGACAGGGTTGGGGGAACCGCCCGGACCGACGGGGCTACGGCCAGAATCAGGGAGGCCGCCCGGCCAGTGTCAGCCACGTTCGTGGCTGCGGGGAACTTGTGAATCCGGGGAAGCTGCCCAGTTTCATGTCTGCGTGCTGATCAGTCGCCGAGTTCGACCAGCTGGATCCGCGTGCCGTCGGGTGCGGCAATCACCAGTTCCCTGCCGGCGCGATTGGTAAATGCCTTGATGTCGGTGATCAGCGTAGCACCTGCTGCGAGCACCCGTGTCCTGGCGGCTACCGCATCGTCGACGCGCCAGACGAGCAGCACCTGGCCAATGCCCACCTGCGGAGGAGCCGGCAGTGTTGCCGTGGCCACTGCGGCGTCAGTGATCTCCAGGAGTCCAAGCTGACCCGGTGAGTCGGCATCACTGCCCAGGGTGGCGAAGCGGACCTGCGCTGTTTCGGGCAGGCCCAGTGATTCCCGGGTGGCCTCGCCCTGCAGCGCCAGCACCCTGATCAGTGGCAGTCCCAACGCATCGCGATAAAAGGCGATGGCAGTGTCAAGATCACCAACGACGATCGTCGCGCGTTGCAGTGGTACGCTATCCGCGGGGTCTCCGGGGTCCGCGTCGCCCTGGGCGGGCGCCGCGAACAGCAGCGTCAGCACAATCGCACCGCCGGTGATGAGTTGCCTGCAAACCTTCATGGTTTCTCCGAAGATGGTCCGGGTTGGCGCCTGTGCTCTGAAGAGACTCAATTCTGCGCGGCGCATGGCATCGTCGCAAGCGCATCCGCCTGCAACATCCAATCTGTTGTGGTCATTCACCGTTTAGTTCGCAATACTGGCGGCTGCAGACTGGTACTTGCGACAAGTATCGGCCACGTCACGATCAGGGGGATGGATCATGAAGATCGCCGTACTGGGCACCGGCACCGGCGAGCGCGTGAAGCTGCCCGCGGCCATCAGCGAACTGGCATGCGGCGATATCGAGCCTGTACTCATCAATACGCGCGTAGCGGTGTTCGCCCACAGCATTGCGGATCGCGCGCTGGTGGACCTCGCGCACGTGGACGCCGCGATTGGAGCCGAGCGGGACGGTTTTGACGCGGTGTTCGTCAACACCTTTGCCGACTATGGGCTGGCAGCGATGAAATCGGCGCTGAATATTCCAGTTGTCGGTGCGGGCGAGGCCGGCCTGCAGCTGGCGGGCATGCTGGGAGAACGCTTTGCGGTGATTACGGTATGGCCGAAATCGATGGCCCACATCTACCGTGACCGGCTGCGTGACACCGGCACGGTCCAGCGTTGTGCCGGCGTCATCCATGTCTCTGCAGAAGAAGAACTCACGCGGCTTGGCACTGACCAGGACGTGATGCAGCGCATGCATCGCCAGGAAGCCACCGTGATCGATCGGCTTGCCGAGGCCTGTCGTCATGCGACCGAGGATCTTGGCGCCGACACCTTGGTACTGGGATGTACCTGCATGGCCCCTGTGCTCGACGCACTGCGAATGCGCACAACCGCGCCGGTGGTGGAATGCATGCGGGCCGGCTACCTGGCTACCGAGACCCTGCTAAGGCACGGACTGACGCAGAGCAAGCTTGCCTATGCCGCGCCCTCTGCAGCCAGCCTTGATCGACTGCGCGCCCTGATCGATGGGCAGGGTGCTGCAAGTGCGCCTGGTTCAGACAGCGGATCGGCGGCAGAGTGTCCGGTATGCCTGCCCGCCGATACGGCCGTAGACACACCTGGTCTGAAAATCGGGCGCTAGGCCGTGCTCAGAATCCTGCACCGATGGATCGGCCTGGTTGCGGCATCTGCACATACTCACCGGCTGGTCTCTCTCCTGGGGCTGCTGGGGCTGCTGGGGCTGCTGGTGTCTGGTGGAACCGTGTGGCTGCGGCGCCGACAGCGCAGGCGTCAACCGGCAAGACCCAGCCGCGCTACTGCGTAGCCGCAAGACCCTGCAGACGCGCCACCTCGGCGTAATCGCCTTGTGCTTCATACAGCGCGATTTTCCAGTCCAGCGCACGGCGGACCCGACGATTCGTCAACCCAGAACCGTCGTGCAGCTTCGGGAAGCTGGCGCGAAGCATCTCCTGGGCCTCTTCGTAGCGACCGAGCAGGGCAAGGGTGTGACCGTACACGGCCTGCGTTGAGGCCACCAGGGGGTGGTCGTCCGGATGGTCCCGGCGGCGGATCTGCAGCGCACGCAGAGCGAGGGCTTGAGCTTCGGATGCCCGGCCGCCGTCGGCAACGACCGCGGCAAGCTCGGTGAGACTCGAGGCGATGTACTGATGATGCTCTCCCAGCTGCGCCTCGTAGATGCGCAGGGCTTCGCGCAGCATGGTTTCCGCCTCTTCGCTGCGCTGAGTGTCGTGGAGCAGCATCGCCAGACTGGTCAGGTCGTAACCGACAAACGGATGATCGGGCCCGCGTGCCCGGGTATGCACGGCGAGCGCCTCGCGCAGCAATGCCTCGGCCGTCTGGTACTCGCCCTCATCGTGCAACATCATGCCGAGCATGACCAGGGAGCCACCGAGCAGGTCATGGTCCTCGCCAAGCACGCGGCGGGTCAGCGTGATCGCCTCATCGAACACGGTTCTTGCTTGTGCATGATCGCCCTTGGCCTGGAGAACCACCGCGAGATTCTGCAGGTAATAGGCCAGCAGGGGATAGTCGTCGCCCCTGTGCTGTCGTACCAGTGCAATGGCCTCGCGCATCATTGTGCCGGCGCCGGTGAGGTCGTTGCGGGCGCGCAGTGTACGCGCCAGCAGATTTTTGCCCTCGGCAAGCTGGATGGCGTAGAGCTCGCCGAGCTGTTCGTAAATGCGGACGCTCTGCGAGGCTTCCCTGGCCGCGGCGTCCAGGCGGCCCATGGCGTGGTGGAGTTCGGCGAGGTTCTGGTAGTTGGCAGCGACCTGTGCACTGCCTGGCCCGTGCAAGCGAAGATTGATCTCTATTGCATTGCCGAGCAGACGCTCGGCCTCGGCGTAGTCGGCCAGGCGGATCAGCGACTGGGCCAGCGCATTGCTGCTGGCTGCCACGTCGGCATGCCTGGGTCCGAGCATCTGGCGGCGGATTCGCAGCGAATCGCGCAACACCTGGGCGGACAGACCATAGTCGCCAAGGTTGAAGTACACGCGCCCGATCGTTTCCATCAACGTGGCCTGGATCAGCGGACGGTCGTTGAGATCGCGGCGAATGTTATCTGCACCCTTCTGCAGGATCTCACGCGCTGTGATATTCAGCCCGCGCGCATTGCCCGGATCGGGTTCCATGAATATGTCTTCCAGGAACCGGGAGACTTCCCGGGCGGTATCGCGCTCCTGCACGACGCGCTGATTCTGCACCGCCAGGGCGGCTCCGAAGCCCGTGAGGCTGATTATCAGCAATGCCGAGAGGGCAACCGCAGTGGTGTGCCGTTGCACGAACTTGCCCGTTCGGTAGCGCCAGGTGTCCGGTCTGGCCTGGACTGGCTGCGAGACCATGTGTCGCTTGATGTCCTGGGCGAACTCGGTGACTGAACGGTAACGGCGCTCCGGCTCCTTGCGCAGGGCATAGAGTACGATGGTGTCGAGGTCTCCGCGCAGCTGGCGGCTCAGCCGTTCGGGCGTGGTGCCGCGCTGGCCGGCCAGATAGTCGATTATCGAGACTTTGCCGGGGAGCTCGTCTAGCACCGGGTCATCGGTTGCACGGGTCACCACTGCACTGGGCCGTTCGGGCTGTTGCAGACAGATGGCCTGGGCGATTTCGCCCGGATTGGCGGCGTCGACGCGGTAGGGCGGCCGACCGGTCAGGAGGCGGTAAAGCAGGATGCCAAGTGCGTAGATGTCGGTCGCCGTGGTGATGGCCTTATTAAGCAGCTGCTCCGGTGCGGCGCTCTCCGGAGTCAGCATCGCCATACCATCGCGCGTGAGGCCAGCCTGAGCCGTGCCTGCGGCATCGAGCAGACGCGCGATGCCGAAATCCAGCAGCTTCGGTACGCCGTCTTTGGTCACGAGGATATTGGAAGGCTTGATGTCGCGGTGGACTATCAGGTTCTGGTGAGCGTGGTGCACCGCAGAACACACCGTGAGGAACAGTTCAAGCCGGGCCTGCACGCCAAGTTCGAGGCGGTCGCAATAGCGATCGATGGGCTCGCCGTCGATATACTCGATGACCAGATACGGGGTGCCGTCAGCGGTCGTGCCACCGTCGTACAGTCGCGCAATATTCGGGTGCTTGAGGTCGGCGAGAATCTGGCGCTCGGCGATCAGTCGTGCCTGGAAGTTTGGATCGACCAGGCGTTGGCGGACCAGCTTGACGGCGACCTGCTGCGTAAAGTGCTCGTCCACGCGCTCAGCGAGATAGACCACCCCCATGCCACCGCTGCCAAGCAGGCTGACGAGCTGGTAGGGGCCGATGCGTTCACCCAGGTAATCAGTTGCACCGCCTGGACGTGCCGCCAGGCGCGAACGCACCGCTCGCACCGAATCGGCAACAATCGTGTTTTCAGCCATATCGGAGTCGGCAAGCTGGACGATGACGGCGCGCAGCTCCATATCCTGCTCACAGGCCTGCGCCAGAAATTCAGCGCGCGCCTCGGGCGGCAACTCGGCCAGCCGATCAAAAATGCGCTCGGCGCGGGCCCAGCGCTCGGGCCCCAGATTGATGGTCTTGGCGCTCATGCCCGCATCCTAACTCCAAAGCACAGGCCGTGGCATCGTGCCGGCAGTGCGCAGTGCAGTGACCCGGATCGCAGTTTTCGCAGATGCCTAGCGGCTATATTGGCCCTCAGCTGTGCAACATGCGATTGCCAGCCCCTGGAACATTTCACGGAGAAACCACCATGGCTGAACAGGACCTTCCCCCGCAGCGCCGCAGCATCGCGCTCTACGCCGCTGGCGGTGCTTTCGCCGGTTCACTGGTCGCATTGCTGCTGGCCAGGCTCATCTTCGGCTGCTGCTAGCAAAAAGCGCCTTCAGGCGTTCGACGTCACTGGCCGTCCAGCCTTCGGCAGCGGTGACCTCCAGCCATGCATCGATATAGTGTTCCGGTGCGTACACGTGCCCGTAACCCATCGGTGCCGTGTCGCCGGCGATGATATCGATCCCCAGCTGCAGCATTGTCACGACAGGGAACCAGCGCAGATGGGGTGAGACGTCCGGGCCGCGGGGTTCGTTTAGCCAGGTCGGCTGGCGGTACAGGCTCTCGGGCTCGAAGAAAGTGATCGGATCGCTGGCGTACTGCAGATAGACGATGCGCAGCGGACCCCACTGTGCGCCGGGAATAGCCAGTGCGTTGGTCTGGTTGGTGAAGCGCACTACCGAGCTGTCGCGAAAGCGCGGCAGCCAGACCGGCGAACCGGGCTGGCGCTGCGCGGTCAGCGTGCGCCATGTCGAGCTGCGAAAAGGTGGTCCGCTCCACATCGCCCCTGAGTAGGGATCGGCTATCACATCGTACAGATCAGCAGCCCGCGCCGAGTTCAGGGCCCCAAGACTCAGGCCATGCAGATACAGGGCGGGGCGCTGCTCGCGCGGCAGCCGGGTCCAGTGATCATAGATCGTCGTGAACACCGCGCTGGCGGTCAGCGCGCCATACTCGGGCTCGACCATCAGCGACAGCCAGCTTGGCAGATAAGAGTACTGTACGGCGACGCTGGCAATGTCCCCACGATGGATGTACTCCACGGTGTTCATGGCGGAAGGGTCGAGCCAGCCCGTGCCCGTGGGCGTGGCGATGACCAGTACCGAGCGCTCGAAGGCGCCGGCACGCTTGAGCTCCTCCAATGCCAGGCTCGCGCGTTCCTCGATGGTCTCCGCGGAGTTCAGGCCCACGTAGACGCGGATGGGCTGCTGAACATCGCCGCCGTGGAACTCACGCAGGTCCGCCAGCGTGGGTCCGGCCGAGACGAAGGCGCGACCCGTGCGACCCAGGTCTTCCCAGTCGATCAGCGAAGCCTCGCTGCCGGTTCTCAGCGGATCGGCCGGTGCGGCGAAATCGGGTTCCATCAGCGCGTCGAACTGCTGGAAAGAGGTGTCGGCAGCACGCAGCATGAAACGCAGCATTACCCCGTCGATCACCGACCAGAACAACGCCAGTGCTGCGAACACGCTCAGCACGGTGGCGATACGCCTGGGCACGACGCGGTGCAGCCGATTGGAGATGAGCTTTCGGATCAGCAGAAAAAATCTGCCGACGGCCAGCAGGATGGCGAACACCAGGGCTGCGATCAGCCCCACCCGGATCGGTCGCGCGGTGTCCAGTGGCTCCAGTTCCATGAGCATGCGAATCGAATTCTGCCATTCGCTGGCCTGGCGCAGAAAAATCAGCGCCGTGACGATGCACAGAATGGCGGCAATAATGGTGACGATTCGCTGGTGTCGCGGCGCCGGCACCGGCAACTCAAGGTAGCGCCAGAGCCAGCGACCGAACACGCCAAGACCGTAGCCTGCCGCCAGTGACAGTCCCGAGACCACCCCCTGCATGCCATGGCTTCGCGGCAGCAGACTCGGCGTCAGTGAAGCGGCGAAGAACAGCGTGCCCAGCAGCAGGCCTGCCGTGCACAGCGAGCCCATGATCCACGCAAACCACGGCCGCAGGCGCGTTCGAATCTCTGCGAAACGCAGTCTTCCCCGGGTCTGTAGACTGGTCACCAGATCCTCACTCTCTCGTCTTCCGGCCGGTAGAGTTCATCGCCGGGCTCGACGTCGAACGCGGCATAGAACTCCGGCATGTTTGATAACACGCCACGCACGCGATACGGCCCAGGCGAATGCGGGCCGGTCATCAGCTGTCGGCGCAGGGCTTCTTCGCGATACTTGATCCGCCAGATCTGCCCGAAGCCAAGGAAAAAGCGCTGGCTGCCGTCATAGCCGTCTATGACCGGTGCGGGCTGCCCGTCAAGTGACAGCTGATAGGCGCGGTAGGCTACACGCAGTCCGCCGAGATCGGCGATGTTCTCCCCCAGCGTCAGCGCGCCATTGATGGTCATGTCTTCAATGGGTTGGTAGGCGTTGTATTGCTCGACCATGCGCTGCGCGCGGGCGCTGAACTGTTCGGCGTCCTCCGACGTCCACCAGTCGCGCAGATTGCCCTCGCCATCCGAGCGGCGACCCTGGTCATCGAAGCCGTGGGTGATCTCGTGTCCGATGACCGCGCCGATGGCGCCGTAATTGATCGCATCATCGGCCTCCACGTTGAAGAACGGCGGCTGCAGGATTGCTGCAGGAAAGACGATTTCGTTCATCGACGGCGCGTAATAGGCGTTAACCGTCTGTGGCGTGATGAACCACTCCTCGCGATCGATGGGCTGGCCGAGCCGGTTGACATTGCGCTCGTGCTCGCAGGCCGCACTGCGTAGAAGGTTACCGACAAGATCAGCAGCATCGATGTGTACACAGTCGTAATCGCGCCAGACGTCGGGGTAGCCGATCTTGGTATTGAACAGGGCCAGCTTCGCGTGCGCTTCGCGCTTGGTCTGCTCGGTCATCCATTCAAGTTCGTCGATGGCCTGCCCGAAGGCGACCAGCAGGTTCGCCACCATCGCGTCCATGCGCGCCTGGGCTTCCGGCTGGAAGTGCCGCTCCACGTATGCCTTGCCGACCATGAAACCAAGCACGCTCTGCACCAGCGCCACACCACGACGCTCACGTAAGCGCATCTCGGGTTGACCATTGAGCGTGCGACCAAAGAAATCGAAGTGCGCCTCGGCAAATGCCGCCGGCAGGTAGGGTGCGAAACTGCGCAACAGGTGATAACGGTGGTAGTCCTGCCAGTGCTCCAAAGAGAGCTCCTGATGCCACTGCGCGAGTTTCTGCAGGTAGTCGGGTTGGCGGACCACCAGCGACTCTATGTCGCCGAGATCGCCGGCTGCGAAATACGCTTGCCAGTCAAAGCCCGGCGCCATGTCCGTGAGTGCTCTCAGGCTCATGGGGTTGTAGGTGGCTGTGCGGTCGCGGTTCTGCACGCGCGTCCAGTGCGCTTCGGCAATGCCCGTTTCCACCTCCACGACGCGCCGCGCAGCCTGTCCCGGCTCAGACAGACCTGCCAGCATGAACAGTTCGGTGATATGCGCCTGGTAGCGCGCCAGCAGCAGGCGCGAGCGTTCGTCACGTGCGAGGTAGTACTCACGGTCCGGTAACCCCAGCCCGGACTGACCGACGATGGTGATGTAGCGGTCGGACTGCGCCTGGTCCTGGCCAACCGTAAAGCCCAGGGGTGCCGTACTGCGTGTGCGGCGGGTGTTGCCCCAGTAGGCTGCAAGCGCGGCATGTGAATCCAGTGCATCGATGTCAGCCAGCGCATCTGCCAGCGGCGCCATGCCACGCGAATTGATGGTGGCGTCATCCATGAACGAGGTGAACAGATCGCCGATCTTGCGCGTGTCGCTGCCGGCTGGCGCCGTTGTGTCGGCCGCCGCCTCGGCCAGGATGGCCAGTACATCTTCTTCGGCGCGCTCAGTCAGCTCATCGAAACTGCCCCAGCGTGAGCGATCGGGCGGAATCTCGGTGGTTTCGACCCATCCGCCATTGACGTAGGTAAAAAAATCATCCTGTGGCCGGACGTCGGGATCCATGTGCGCAGCATTGAGTCCCAATGTTCCCATCGGGCGGGCTTCAGCCGCTCGGGTTTCGTCAGCCGGAGTCTGGGCGGGCCGTTGCGGCTCTGCGCAGGCCCACAGGCCGGCAAGCAGGGCGGCGGCTGTCAGCAGGCGATACATGTTATTGCTCCATTCAAGATCGTACGAATCAACTGCGCCATCATTGCGGCGCCCATGGAAGGATGATAACCAATGGTCTGGCAGGCTACACTTGCGCTCCGGGTGTCCAGCCGAGGTGGTGCATGTCTGATCAGATTTACCCACGATTTCACCTGGCGTTTCCGGTGACTGACCTGGAGGCGGCACGGCAGTTCTACGGCGGCCTGCTGGGATGTGCCACCGGTCGGGAGTCACGTCACTGGATCGACTTTGACTTTTTCGGCCACCAGCTGGTGGCGCACCTCGTCAAGCCGCGGGCGCAGCCGGATGTGGCCGTCAACGAGGTCGACGGAGATGCGGTCCCGGCCATGCACTTCGGGCCGGTGCTGC
>JAFIFN010000258.1 GCA_020832005.1 Gammaproteobacteria bacterium
TTCTCGGTGACGCGCTGCCAGTTGGCGCGGTAGTGGAACGTGCCGGACACGCAGCGCCAGTTCTCGGTGTCGTAGTACTCTGGAAACACATCCGGCACCGGTGGCCGCTTGTCTTCAGGCAGGTCGCCAAGGAACACCCAGACCAGCCCGTAGCGCTCCTCGGTGGGGTAGGCATCCACGCGGGCGCGCTTGGGAATGCGCGCATCGGGACCCAGCGAGGGAATCTTCGTACAGTGCCCCTCACGGTTGAATTCCCAGCCGTGATAGGGACACATGACCGCACCACCATGCAGCTCACCGCGCGCAAGATTGCCGCCGCGATGAACACAGACATTGTGCAGGCAGGCGAAACCATCGCCGCTGCGGAAGATCACCAGGTCCTGGCCGAGTACACGGGCGTGGCGGGGACGGTCGGCGGGAACGTCGGCAGCATGCACTGCGACATACCAGAGGTTCTTCAGCATGATGGGACTCCAGGACGGACACGGCTTGGACCGGACGGGCCGGCGCACGACTGGAAGGCTAGCACACGTCCTAATTCTATAACAACATGATGGGCGCTCAGCCGAGCCGCTCCAGCACCTCGAAGGCCGCGCGTTCGCCCGACTCCATCGCCCCTTCCAGGCCCATGGACAGGACCGCGGTATGCTCACCGGCGAAATGCAGCCGGCCATGCGGCTGGTTGATCACGTCGCCGAAGCGGCGCACATCGCCAGGGCCGCGATAGGCGAAGGTGC
The DNA here is from genome assembly GCA_020832005.1 of Gammaproteobacteria bacterium. GTDB lineage: Bacteria > Pseudomonadota > Gammaproteobacteria > Steroidobacterales > PWYM01 > PWYM01. The sequence goes on from JAFIFN010000258.1 coordinate 738, forward strand.
CCATCGACCACGGCCGCTTGCTCCAGCACATTACCTCACCACGCTCGACCCGGCCTTGCGTGGCCGGCCGGATACGCTTGAGCTCGGCCATGACCATCTCCATGACCACGTCATCGGGATTGTTCCGACAGAAGATATTGGCCTTGCCGGAGAGATAGACCCAGAGATACTCGCCCTGCTGGGATTGCCATTTCATGACCCGGGGCAACATGCCATCGCTCCAGATCGACGGCGGCAATCCATCTGCCTCCCAGTAGGGTTCGCGCACCGGCAGGAACACCGAGCTGCCATGCCCATATGGGATGGAGGACACGGCGGCGCGCTGCAGCTCGGGCAGGCCGGGATGGATGGCGATGTCTCGCAGCGTCGTGAGCGGTACCGTGCTGATGACATGATCGGCGCGGTAGCGACGCCCACCCGCACAGTCGACTTCGATACCGTCACGCATTGTCTCGATTGACGTTACTGCGCAGGCCAGTTCGAGATCGCCCTTCAGCGAGCCATGCATTGCACCTAGCAGCGCGTGCATGCCGCCGTCGATGAACTGCAACGGCCCGGCCTCACGGCTGAACTCGCGCACCTTCTGCTGGCGCAGCATCCACATCAGTGACATGTCATTGATGTCATCAGCGGTGAAGCCCACCGAGAGCAGGTGAAGTGCGGCGTCATCGGCACCCTGGGCGCGCAGATAGTCGCCATAGGGCAGGTCCCAGCGCTGTGCGGCAGCAGGCTCAAGCCAGCTCTCGAGACTTGCCAGCGGGCTTGCCTCAGGCAGAAACGCGCCGGCCAGCGCAAACGGCGGGCGCGTGCGCAAAGGCTCAGCGAGGGGATTCTCATCGGCCTGCGCCCATTGCGAGGCCGGCATCAGCTGATCATCAATGTGCAGTGCATAGCGGATCGGGTCGCCGATCCAGCCATGCAGGCCAAGACCGAATCGCTGCACCTGCGCCAGCACGCGGGCGTACATGGGCCCGACCTCGAACCCCCCAGCCTCCGGCCGGCCATCGACGTTGTCCAGCGTAAACACCCGACCGCCGGTGCGCCTGTCGGCTTCCAGCAGCAGTACGCGCGCGCCGGCCTCCTCGAGCAGCATGGCGGCCTGCAGACCGGCCATGCCCGCACCGATGATGATGACATCGGCATCCTTGCCGCGCCTGGCACACGCAGCCAGGCCACCGCCCGCCGACAGCGCCGCTGAGGCACCCAGCGCCCGGATCAGTTGCCGCCGATTCATCGCGATACGCATCCGCAGTTCCCTCGTCTGACCCGCTCGCCGTGCGTCCCCGGCCACTTCAGCATCGGCCTCGCTTCAGCACAAGCCTCAATGGCCGAGAGCGGCGAAAAAACTGTTGATCCTTGCCATCATATTGTCCGATCATTATAACAAGACGGCGACCAGTTTAATTCAACGACCTTTCAGGGTCACAACGCACGCGCGGATCGGCCAAGGCGGCTACAGCCGATCAGGGACGATCGCCGGCTTTCGCGCGCTTACTGGAGTTCAGGCTTGAATGGGGAGCGCTTTCTACAGACCAATGTCAGAAACTTGACGACGGCCATGGCCGTTATGGGCGCGATGTCGGTGGCAGCAGCGCCTGCTGCGGCACAGGACAGGGATCGCAGCCGCGGGCTGCTCGAAGAGATCGTCGTCACGGCGAAGCAGCGCGAATAGAGCATCCAGGATGTCGCGCTGTCGATCCAGGCGTTCGGCGAGAACGAGCTGGATGTCTTTCGCATCGATGACCTGCGCGGACTGGCCGACTTCACACCAGGCCTGAACTACAGCGCCGCCACGGGCCGTGGCATGCCGAGTATTCTGGCCATTCGCGGCATCGCGCCGAACACCGGCAATATCCAGCTGCAGGGCGTCAGCGTGTTCCTCGACGGTGTCTATGCCGGCTGATGTTCTACGGGCTTGTCTCGCAAGGCACGAAGGCCGGCCGCTGGAATCAGACGGCCACCACGAACTTCCGCTATGTCGAACCGGAAAAACTGACCAACTGGGAGCTGGGCTGGAAGAGCGAGCTGCTCGACGGCCGGGTGCTGT
>JAFIFN010000059.1 GCA_020832005.1 Gammaproteobacteria bacterium
GCCGGTGTGAAAGCCCAGCACGTCCACGGCGCCGGCCGCGCCCTCGCCGTAGCCCAGTGCCAGCAGCACGTCGGCGAATGCCAGCGCATAGTCGGTCACACCGACACGCGACGGTGGTCGCTCGGAGCCGCCGAAGCCGGGCGTATCCGGACACAGCACGACCCGGTCGCGGGCCATCACCTGCGCGAACTCGTCGTAGAAGTAGCCGGAATACGGGTTCGGATGCAGGCACAGCAGCGGCGGTCGCTCGACTGCCGAGGCATCGCGCGGCGCGTAACGCCACAGATGTACCTGGCCGAAACGCGCATCGACATACTGCCGGCGGCGCTCGATGGCATCGTCATCGGCACGGGCAAGACCCGCCGGCAGCCACGCGCCGGCACAGGCGGCCGACGCAGCGGCGAGCAGACTGCGGCGCGACAGACTGGACGCACCTCGCGCCGGGACTGGCACGGGCCGGCTCATCGGCTGGCCGTCACGTCAAGGCGCTGGCCGCGCACGGCAGCATTGAGCTGCCCGTGCTCGCAGGCCACCTGCCCGGAGACCACCGTGGCGCGGATGCTGTGCGAGAACACCACGTCCTCGAACGGCGACCAGCCGCAGCGATACAGCAGCGAGTCCCGGGTCACACGATGCGGCGTGCCCGGATCGACGATCACCAGGTCCGCCCAGTAGCCTTCGCGCAGGTAGCCACGCTCACGCACAGCGAACATCCGCGCCGGTGCATGGGCAATCTTCTCGACCACCAGCGGCAGCGTGAACGTGCCCTCGCGCACCTGCTCGAGCAGGCTTTGCAGCGCGTGCTGCACCAGCGGCAGACCGGCGGCGGAGCGGAAGTAGCCAACGTCCTTCTCGGCGAGCAGATGCGGTGCATGATCGGTGGCTATGACATCGATGCGCCCGTCGATGACCGCTTCACGCAGCGCGGCGCGGTCGGCCGCCGACTTGATCGCCGGATTGCACTTGATGTGCGTGCCCAGGCGCGCGTAGTCCTCGTCGCAGAACCACAGGTGGTGCACGCAGGCCTCGGCGGTGATGCGCTTGGTCGCAGGATCACCGCCTGCGTCGAACAGCGCCATCTCGCGCGCGGTGGTCAGGTGCAGCACGTGCAGGCGGGCATCGAATCGCCGCGCCAGTTCCACGGCCAGCGACGATGACTTCCAGCAGGCCTCGGCCGAGCGGATGTTGGCGTGCTCGGCCAGGGGCACATCCTCGCCCCAGCGCTCGCGCGCGGCGCGCTCGTTGGCCCAGATCGTCGGTGAGTCCTCGCAGTGCGTGGCGATCAGCAGCGGTGAGTCGGCGAAGATCGCCTCGAGTGCGGCCGGATCGTGGACCAGCATGTCGCCGGTGGATGCGCCCATGAAGATCTTCACCCCACAGGCATCACCGGGCCGCAGCGCGCGGATCTCCTCGATGTTGTGGTTCGTGGCACCGAAATAGAACGCATAGTTGCCGTGGGACTTGGTCGCGGCGAGTGCGTATTTCGCCGCGATCGCCTCGCGCGTGGTGGTCTGCGGGCTGACGTTGGGCATCTCCATGAAGCTGGTCGTGCCACCGGCCACGGCCGCCGCCGACTCGCTGGCCAGGTCCCCCTTGTGCGTCAGGCCCGGCTCGCGGAAATGCACCTGGTCATCGATCATGCCCGGCAGCAGCAGGCAGCCAGAGGCGTCCATGACGCGCGCGCCGGCCGGCGCGGAGATGCTGCCTGCGATGCGTGCGATGCGCCCGTCGACGACCAGCAGGTCGGCGTCGAACTCTCGGCCCTCATTGACCAGGCGGGCATTGGTGATCAGCAGTGTTTCACTCATGGGCGCAGCTCTCGCATGTCATCACTCAAGAATCCGTCGGCCAGTGCAGGCGCTCGGCCCGCACGAAGCTGCGGGTCTGTCCGTCGACACAGGCCGCATAAAGCGTGCCGATGCCAGCCGTCTGGTCGGCCACCAGCGTGCCATCGGCGGCCACCGCGATGAGCCCGAACTCGAACTCTCGCGCCTGGGCCTCGGCCAGGGTCCGCGCCACGGCGGCATCCAGCGCCAGACCGTCTGTGCAGCGCGTGACGATGCGTGCGGCCGCGGCATGGTTGACGATGTGCTCGCCCACGCCGGTCAATGACACGCCGGCCGCCGCAGCGGCATAGGTGCCGGCCACCGTCGCCGAATCGCTGACCCGCCCGGGGCGTTCCATGCCCACGCCGCCGGTGGAGGTGGCGGCTGCGATCAGGCCGGTGTCATCGCGGGCCACGGCGCCGACAGTGCCATGTGCACCCGCGCGCTCGGTCTGCCACTCGGCGCGCCGCTGGGCGGTGACCGGGTCATGCTCGGCAAAGCCCTGCGTGCCCAGCCAGGCGTTCGCCGGTGTGCCCGCCATCACGTGGTGCTGTTCAGCATGCAGGCGGTCGGCAGCGGCCACCGGATGGGCGATGCGCTCGACATTGATGACGCCGCTGAACACCCCATCATCGGCGGCCATGATGGCGGCACTCATGCGCGCCTGGCCGTCGGCCTGCAGCTTGCTGCCGGTGCCGGCGTTGAACAGCGGCTCGTCTTCCAGGCGTTCGACCGCGGCGCGCACGGCGCGGCGTGCGCCGTGCGCGATAAGCAGCGGCCACACCGCCGCCAGGATCGCCTCCAGGCGGGCGGCAATATCCTCGCGCGAGGCCTGCGTGCGCTCGCGCGCACCGGCACCGGCGTGGATGATCAGCGCGGGACGCGACATCTAGCCGCCTGCGAGCCGATCGGTCGCGCTGACGAGTTCGTGCAGGATGCCGGGTTCGAAGGCCGAATGACCGGCATCGGGGACCACCCGGAAATCCGCCTGCGGCCAGGCGCGATGCAGTTCCCACGCACTTTGCACCGGGCAGACCATGTCGTAGCGACCCTGAACGATGACGGCGGGAATATGGCGGATCCGGTCGATGCGATCGAGGATCTGTGATTCGCGCTCAAGAAAACCGCCGTTGACGAAGTAATGACACTCGATGCGTGCCATTGCCAGCGCGAACTCGTCGGCGCCGAACTTGCCGACCATCGCCTCTGAAGGCTGCAGGCAACTGGTGGCGCCCTCCCATACCGACCAGGCACGCGCGCAGCGCAGCGCCTCTTCACGATCAGGACCGGTGAGCCGGCGATGGTAGGCCCCCAGCAGGTCATCACGCTCGGCGGCCGGAATCGGTGCCAGGTAATCCTGCCAGCGCTCCGGCCACACCATGTTCGCGCCATGCTGGTAGAACCAGGTCAGTTCGCTGCGACGCAGCATGAAAATACCGCGCAGCACCAGCGCCTGCACCCGCGCCGGATGCGCCTGGGCGTAGAGCAGCGACAGCGTGCTGCCCCAGCTGCCGCCGAACACGCTCCAGCGCTCGATGCCCAGCCGGGCACGGATGGCCTCGATGTCGTCGATGAGATGCCAGGTGGTGTTGTTGGCAAGCTCGGCATGCGGTCGGCTGCGTCCACAGCCGCGCTGGTCGAGCAGGATGATGCGCCAGCGCTCGGGATCGAAGAAGCGCCGGGCGTTGGTGTCGCCGCCGCCACCGGGGCCACCGTGCAGGAACACGATGGCCGGCCCGTCGGGATTGCCGCACTGCTCGAAGTACACCTGGTGGCCGTCCCCGGTGTCGAGCCTGTCGGTGGCATAGGGCTCGATGGCTGGATACATGCCGCGGCGGCGGGATTTCTCTGGCATTGCAGGGGTCACTTCAGCAGCGCTCATGGAAGACGCTAGTGTACCAGCGGCGCTGGCATGCTGATGCAGCACGCCGGCGCGCGACCCATGCCCTTTGCGGCATCGGCGCAGTCCGTATACTGGCCCTGCCCTGCCAGACTGCCCGGAGACCCGCCATGCCCGCCTGTGCCCGCCTGTGGACCCTGTCGCTGATATCGCTGCTGCTGATGGCCGGCTGCGGCGATGGCTCGGGCGCCCGCGACGGCACCGGTGCACGCATTGCCGACCAGGGTGTGACCTTCCACCGTGGCAACGGCGGCGAACCCGACACGCTCGACCCGCATCGCTCCGAGGAGACTTCTGCCGGCGAGATCCTCCGGGATCTCTACGAGGGTCTGACGACGGAAGCCGTCGATTCCACCGTCGTGCCGGGCATGGCCGAATCCTGGGAGATCAGCGATGACGGCCTGACCTATACCTTCCAGCTGCGCGCCGACGCGCGCTGGTCGAATGGCGACCCCGTCGTCGCCGACGACTTCGTGCTGGGCATGCGCCGCAGCGTCGATCCAGCCACGGCCACCAGCTATGCCCAGATGCTGTGGCCGATCCGCAATGCGCGCGCGGTCACGGAAGGGCGACTGCCGCCGGAAGAACTCGCGGTAGTTGCGCTCGATACGAGGGTGCTGGAGATCCAGCTGGAGAACCCGGCACCGTATTTCCTTGGCATGCTCACCCATTCGGCCACCTACCCGGTGCACGGACCGACGCTGGCCGAGCATGGCGGGCGCTTCGCGCGCGCCGGCATCAAGGTCTCCAACGGCGCCTACCAGCTCGACGAGTGGGTCGTGCAGTCGCATGTCCGGCTGCGCCGCAACCCTTACTACTACGGCAATGACGACGTGCACATCGACACGGTGATCTACTACACCACCGAGGACATCAGCGCCGAGTTCAACCGCTATCGCGCCGGCGAACTGGATTTCACCTTCCAGATCCCCAACAACCAGTATCGATGGATCCGCGAGAACCTGCCCGATGAACTGCACGTCGCGCCCTACCTGAGCACCTATTTCTACCAGCTCAATATCACCCAGCCACCGTTCGACGACGTGCGCGTGCGCCAGGCGCTGTCGATGGCCATCGATCGCGAGATCATCACCGAGCGGGTGACCGGTGTGGGCGAACGCCCTGCCTATGCATTCGTCGCCGATGGCGTGGCGAACTACACGCCGGTGCGCTATGAGTGGACCGACTGGCCGGTCGAGCGTCGCCACGCCGAGGCGCGACGGCTGCTGGCCGAGGCCGGCTTTGGCCCGGACAGGCCGCTTCGCTTCGACATCCTCTACAACACCAGCGAGAACCACCGCCGGCTGGCCGTAGCCGTGGCCTCGATGTGGCAGGAAGTACTCGGCGTGCAGGCCTCACCCTACAACCAGGAATGGAAGGTGATGCTGCAGACGCGACGCGACCTGTCTGCGTGGCGGGTCATGCGCTTCGGCTGGGTCGGCGACTACAACGACGCCTACACCTTTCTCGAGATCAAGAAGACCGGCCACGGGCAGAACACGACGCAGTGGTCTAACGCCGAGTATGACGCCGTGCTGGCGCGCGCCAGCCAGACGCGTGACATGGAGGCGCGCGCGGCGCTGCTGGCGCAGGCCGAGAACATCATGCTCAATGACTACCCGATCATTCCGCTGTACTTCTACGTCAGCAAGCACCTGGTGAAGCCACATGTGGTGGGCTTCGAAGCCAATATCATGGACCGCAACTACTCACGCCACTACCGTATCGAACGCAGGCGCTAGCGCAGGCCTATGTCTCCGGCCGGTCCTCCAGGCCTTCGATGGCGATCAGCCGCTCGAGCGCGTCCTCGAGTTCCACCCGGCCGCGGGCCGTGGAGGCATGCAGGTAGGCGTGCAACTGTGCGTCCTCGGCATTGCGATGCTCACACTGCACACAGTAATCCTCGAACGCGTAGAGCTGGCCGACCAGCGTCGCCAGATGGTGCGGACATTCGCAGCCGACCTGTGTGCTGGACTCACGCAGCCGGTTCAGGCGCGCGCTGCTGAAACGTCGCCCCGGAATCTCGCCGGGTGGCTCGGGCAGATCCGCAGCCGCCAGGCGCTCGACGCGCGGTGCCGCAACGGCCACACAGGCCCGGGCGATGTCCTCGGCTTCGGCGGGGCCACGCACGGCGGCAACCGGCAGGGCCTTGAGGCTGGCGATGCTGGCGAGGCTGCCGAAGTCATACATCACCACGGCGCGGCTGGCGCCGGCTGCACGCATGCAACCGAGCACCTCCTCGCGGCTGTCTTCATGCACGCCGGTGTACTCCAGCACGATGACGTCGGGGGCAACCTCCGCCGCCAGGCGCTGGCAGGCGCCGGGATCAGAGTGCACCGCCACCAGCTCTATGCCGCGCCAGCTCACATCCGCGCGCAGCATCGCGGCGACACGGGGGCCGAACACGGCAACCCGCACCAGGGCCTCGTCGACCGCCTGGCCGGCGCGCGCACTCAGCGAGGCGTCGAGACGGGCGTTGAGCTCCGCGGTGGGCAGCGTCGCGACATGACTGACAGACTCGCCAAGGTCCACCAGCGACTTGATCAGCGAGAGCCGCTGCACGTCTTCCTGGCTGTATAGACGCCGGCCGCCGGAGCCGGTCCGGCGCGTTTTCACGGCCCCGTAGCGACGCTCCCAGGCGCGCAGGGTCACTGCCTGCACGCCCGTCAGGCGGGACACCGCCCGGATGCCGTACACCGGTTCGGTCGGCTTGGACTCAGTCGCCATCGCTCTTCCGGGCCATTGCCCACACCATCCCTGGCTGTCTCGCAGGCCACCCTGGCTGCCAGGCGGAAATCTAGCATAGCGACGAAGCGGCTGCCCGCGACGACTACAATGGCGTCTTGCCAACCGCCCGGCGGCACATCAACGGGAGCGACACCATGTCGAGCTTTCTCAAGCGCACCACTTTCGTCGTCAGCGATGCGCGCGCCAGTGCGGCGTTCTACCAGCACGTGTTCGGCATGCGCGTGTGGTATGACAACGAGCTGGTGCCCGACGCCGACTTCCCGCCCGCCGCGCCGGCCGGCAGCCGCGTGCACCTGGTGATTCTCGAGGCCGATGACCCGGTGATCGGCAAACTGGGATTCCTGCAGTACCTGGACAATCCGCCCGCGCGCCCGGCGCCCAAGAGCACGCGCCGGGTGGTGCTCGGCGAACCGATCCTGGTGTTCGAGACCGATGACATCGAGGCGGTGGCCGGGCGCGTGCGCGAAACCGATGCCCATATCGTCGCAGGCCCCAAGGACTGGGAAGTGCCCGCCGTGGACGGCAGCGGCGTGATCCGTCTTACGACGATGTCGCTGTTCGACCCGGAAGGCATCTACATGGAGATCGGCAGCAAGCGGCCGTCCGGCTGAGCGTTGCGACCCGGCCGAAGTGTCGGATGACTTTACAGCCCACAGCCGACCGACACAGACGACATCCCCAAGTCAATGAATTTAAAAGATATTTTTTTCTGGCACAGGACTTGCTAGTTGCTTGGCAGAGACAGCAATCGACTTTTTGACCGGAGACACCTGCATGCAGTATTCCCGCCTCGCCGTCGCAGCGCTTGCCGCTGCCCTCGTATTCAGCGCCCCGATCGCGCAAGCAAACACCATCCAGCTGACCTACGAGAACAATCTCGGCAACCCGACCGGCCGCATCACCGATGACGGTACCCGCAGCCCGACGATCCGCGCGGGCGAGTTCGAGTTCTCGACGGCCGGCGACACGCTGTACTGGGACGACGGCCTCTCGGCGTTCTGCATCCAGATCGACATGGCGCTTGCAGGCACGGCTGAATACGAGATCGTCAGTGGCCTGGGCAGCTTCAGCGAGACCCAGCAGGGCCACATCGCCGCGCTGTTCTCGAACTACTATGCGGCCTCGAAGGCCAGCAACGTCGCGAGCGCGGCCTTCCAGCTGGCGCTGTGGGAAATCATCAACGAGTCAGGCGACTCAGGCCTGAATCTCTCAGGTGGCTCTTTCAGCGCGACCACGTTCGGCGGTGCCCGCGAGCTGGCCAACGGCTGGCTGGCGAACCTCGGTGAAGACACCGGCGCCTACGAGTTCTACATGTTCATCTCGCCGAACTCGCAGAACCTGCTGGCCGTGCGTCCAGTACCCGAGCCCGCCACCCTGGCCCTGCTCGGCGCCGGCCTGCTCGGCGGTGCGCTGCTGCGCCGTCGCCGCAAGGCCTGAGCCAGACATCCCGGCCGCAGCGGCCGGGTACAAAAACGCCCGCGTCGTTACCGATGCGGGCGTTTTCGTTTGTGGGCTCGCCTTCTGTGCCGGGCTGCGCGCGCCGCTACCCCGGCGGCATTACACGGGAATATTGATCGCGCAGGGGTCCTCGCTCAGATCCCGACCGTAGGTATGCAGCGTGATGGCCACGCGCTGATCGGCATTGAAGATCCGGTGGGGGTACTGGATGCCGGCACGCACCCAGCTGACCTCGCCCGGCACGCAACGGATTTCCTCGCGAGGCAGGGCACCGTAGCCGGGTTCGTACTCGTAGAGTGCGACGCTCGGGCGGCCCTCGTGCACCGCTACCACGCCCCAGGCGGTATGCCCGTGCACCCGGGTGGTCTGCCCCGGCATCCACACGATTGCCAGCACCGTGAAGCGGCCCTGGGGGTCAGCATAGAGCGTGTGGCGCGTATACTTGTCCGGCTGACCGGTGCGCTGCTCAGGCGACAGGAGATCTCGCACGCAGGCAAGCTCGGCCAGGGGCCCCGCCACGCGGGCGGGAATGGCGGCGGTATCGGCGCTGCTGGCGAGAATGTCCTCGACCTGGGCGATGTAGCGCAGCAGGGCCGCCGGCTGAGCCACCGGCTGGCGACGCGCCTCGACGCTGTAGCGTGCCGGATGCGTGGCTTCGCGGATGACTGCGGACATCGGAACCTCTGCCATGGATGGACGACTCCAACCAGACTAGCAGGGAGGGGATAGAAATCCGTTACGTATTTTTCAATAATCGGGGCCACTAAAGAAAAATATTTTCCCCATAAGCCCCGCGGGAGTGGAATTGGACACAATTGACGCAAAAGACAAGCAGATTCTGGCTCTGCTGCAGGAAGACGCGATGATGCCGGCCACGGAGATCGCCGACCGCGTGGGCCTGTCCACGACCCCGTGCTGGCGGCGTATCCAGAAGCTCGAGGAAGCCGGCTTCATCCGCAAGCGCGTGGCCCTGCTGGATCGCGAACGGCTGAACGTGCCGGTCTCGGTGTTCGTCGCGGTTCGCACCAGCCGGCATGCCACCGACTGGTTCGAGGCCTTCAACCGCATGGTCCAGGACATCCCCGAGATCGTTGAGGCCTATCGCATGAGCGGGGAGATCGACTATCTGCTCAGGGTCGTGGTTGCCGACATTGCCGGATTCGACTCGGTCTACAAGCGCATGATCGACCGGGTCGATTTCGCCGACGTCAGCTCAAGCTTCTCGATGGAAGAACTCAAATACACCACGGCCATTCCGCTGGACCACGCACCGCTGCGCTGAACAGACCGCAAAACCGCTGCGTCAGTGGCGCTGGTTGGCCTCGATGAAATAGCCGTCAGGGTCGTAGAAGGTGACCGAGGTCATGCGCACCGGCTGGCCATCGGCACCGATGAGTTCCATGTCATGCGGCGGTGCATGCAGTTCAGCCCCCCAGCCCACCAGCCGCCGGTGCAGCTCTGCCGCATCGTCGGTCTGCACGACGAACACGATCGAGCCGATACCGAAGCGGACAGGCCCTGGCGGCGGTTCGGGCAGGCGCGGCTCGAGATACTCCAGCAGGCCGACCATGCCGATCACCGGATCGGCCGCCTGCATGATGATCAGGTGCACGCGATCCCCGGGGTTGCCCGGCACACCCTGGCCACTGAGCGTAAGCTCGCGGTCATACCACACGCGCATGCCCAGCACCTTTTCGTAGAAGTCACGCGCGCGGCCGGCGTCGCGCACCACCAGCGTCGTGCGTTTGAAAATATTGTTCATAAAACCCTCCCCGTGCGGCAGAATCCGCCGCAATACTACCTGCACCAAAGGACCCCGATGAGTCTGGACCCGGTCATCCTGTTCTTCCTGCTCGGCCTGGCCGCCGGACTGATGAAGAGCGATCTGCGGCTGCCGGCTGCGGTGTACGAGCTGCTCAGCGTACTGCTGCTGCTGGCCATCGGCATGAAGGGCGGCATGGCGATGAGCGGCGTGCCGGTGCTTCAGCTGACCAGCCAGCTGGTGGCGGTGGCCGTCATGGGCCTGGTGACCGGGCTTGCCGCCTTTGCGCTGCTGCTGCTTGCGCGCAGGCTGCCGCGCAGCGATGCCGCGTCGATCGCCGCGCACTACGGCTCTGTCAGCGTCGGCACCTACGCCGTGGCCGTGGCCTACCTGGAATACCTGGGGGTCAGCTACGAGTCCTATATCGCCGCGTTCGTGGTGGTGCTGGAAGTGCCCGCCATCCTGATGGGCATCGTCCTGGCCCGCGGTCTCAAGCCCGCCGGTGGCTGGCCGTCACTGGCCAACGAGGTCTTCATGGGCAAGAGCGTGGTGCTGCTGCTTGGCGGCATGCTGATCGGCATCATCGCAGGCCCTGCGGGCCTGGAGGGCATCGCGCCGCTGTTCTTCGATGCCTTCAAGGGCATTCTTGCGCTGTTCCTGCTCGAGATGGGACTGATCGCTGCACTGCAGCTTGGCCCTGCGCGCCGCCATGGCGTATTCCTGCTGGCCTTCGCGCTGGTCATGCCACTGATCGGCGCGCTCATTGGCGCCGCCTTCGCACTCGCCATGGGCCTGTCGCCGGGGGGTGCGCTGCTGCTGTGCACGCTGGGCGCGAGTGCGTCCTACATCGCCGCACCGGCCGCCATGCGCATGGCGGTGCCGGAGGCCAATCCCGGCCTGTCGCTGACCGCCTCGCTGGCGGTGACGTTTCCCTTCAACGTCCTTGTTGGCATACCGTTGTACTACCGGATCATTCAAGCCTTCTGGCCGGATGCTGGAGCCTGACATGCAACGCACGCTGCTGACCATCATCACCGAGGCCTCGCTGGAGCGCAGGCTGATCGCCGACATCAAGACCCATGGCGCCCATGGCTACACGATCACCGAAGCCCAGGGCGAGGGCTCGCGGGGCGTGCGCCAGCCAGGTTTCGAAAAAGCCGGCAACATCCGCATCGAAATCGTCTGCGAGGCCAGCGTCGCCACGCAGATCGCACTGTGGCTGAAGGAACACTATTACCGCGATTATGCGATGATCCTGTTCAGCCACGAGGTCGAGGTGCTGCGGCCAGACAAGTTCTAGCTGCCGCGCTTGCAGGCATCGCCTCAGACTGATAAAAATTTGTGCGTGCGAGCCGGCGGCGATGCCAGGCGCACCATTCCCAAGAGTTGACTGATGATCAGAACGCAAGCTCTGACCAAACGCTATGGCCCGCTGGTCGCCGTGGACGATCTGTCGTTCGAGGTGGCCGCCGGCACGGTGCTGGGATTTCTCGGCCCCAATGGCGCGGGCAAGTCCACGACCATGAAGATGCTCGCCGGCTTCATCAGCCCGACATCGGGCCAGGCGATCGTCGGCGGCCATGATGTCGTCGCCGCCCCGCTGGCTGTCAAGCGACTGATCGGCTACCTGCCGGAGGGCGCACCGAGCTACGGCGAGATGACCGTGCGCCAGTTCATGCGCTTCATCGCGGAGATTCGTGGCCTGGCCGGCGATGCGGGCCGACGCCGCCTGGACGAGGTCAGCGAGCGGCTTGGGCTTACCGGCGTGCAGCACCAGAGCATCGAGACGCTGTCGAAGGGCTTTCGCCGTCGCGTCGGACTGGCCCAGGCCATTGTTCACGACCCCGCCGTGCTGATCCTCGATGAGCCCACCGATGGCCTGGACCCGAACCAGAAGCACGAGGTGCGCAGCCTGATCCGCGACATGGCCAGCGACAAGATCATCATCATCTCCACGCACATCCTCGAGGAAGTCGATGCACTGTGCAGCCGCGCCATCATCATCGGCAACGGGCGGCTGCTCGCCGATGACGAACCGCGCCGACTCGAGGCCCGCTCGCGCTACCACAACGCCGTGAGTCTGCGACTGGCCGAGCGCAGCCTGCAGGCGGCTGCCTGCGAGGCGCTGCGGGGCCTGCCGCAGGTGGCCAGTGTGGAGCAGGCCGAGGACCGCGTCACGGCCCTGCCGAAGGCCGGCGAGCACATCCTGCCAGCGGTGGCGGAGCTTGCGCGCGAACAGGGCTGGCCGCTGTCGGAACTGCATCTTGAGTCCGGACGCCTCGACGAGGTGTTTCGCAGCATCACCACGCAGGCGGCGCCATGAACACAATGCTGATCATCCTGCGCCGCGAGCTGGCCGGCTACTTCGCAACGCCGGTGGCCTACGTATTCATCGTCATCTTCCTGGTGCTTGCCGCCACCTTCGCCTTCTACCTCGGCGGCTTCTACGAGCGCGGCCAGGCGGATCTCGCGCCGTTCTTCAGCTTCCATCCCTGGCTGTACCTGATCCTGGTGCCGGCACTGTCGATGCGCCTGTGGGCCGAGGAGCGCAAGAGCGGCAGTATCGAGCTCTTGATGACGCTGCCGGTGACGCTGTGGCAGGCGGTGCTGGGCAAGTTCCTGGCTGCTTGGGCCTTCACGGCGCTGGCCCTGGCGCTGACCTTCCCGATGTGGCTGACCGTGAACTACCTGGGCGACCCTGATAACGCGGCCATCTTCACCGCCTACCTGGGCAGCCTGCTGATGGCTGGTGGCTTCCTGGCCATCGGCGCGTGTATCTCGGCGACGACGAAAAACCAGGTCATCGCCTTCATCATGACCGTGGTCGTGTGTTTCGTCTTCCTGCTTGCGGGCTTTCCGATGGTGCTGGATGTGTTCTCCGGCTGGGCGCCGCAGCCGCTGGTGGATGCGATCGCCTCGCTGAGCTTCCTGACGCATTTCAACGCGCTGTCGCGCGGCGTCATCGATCTGCGGGATGTGCTGTTCTTCGCACTGGTGATTGCCGCGTTCCTGTACGCCAACACCATCGTGCTCGACATGAAGAAGGCCAACTGACATGCGTGGTCAGTCCCCGAAGACACTGGGTGCCGGCATGCTGGTGGTGCTCGCCGTGGTACTGGTCGCCGCGGTCGTCACCAGCCAGCAGCTGCTCACCGGGGCTCGCCTGGATCTCACCGAGAACCGCCTGTATACGCTTTCGCCGGGCACGCGCACGCTGCTTGCGCGCATCGATGAACCGATCAACCTGTATTTCTTTTTCTCCGAGCGCGCGACACGCGATTTTCCCGCGCTGCGCACCTATTCCCAGCGTGTGCGTGAACTGCTCGAGGAGATGAGCGCGGCCTCCGGCGGACGTCTGCGGCTGCAGGTGCTTGACCCCGCACCCTTCTCCGAGGCCGAGGACCGCGCCACGGCCTTCGGGCTGCAGGGATTCAGCATCGGACCGCTGGGCGAGAGCGTGTACTTCGGCCTGGCCGGCAGCAACGCGGTCGGTGAACAGGCCCTGATCGAATTCTTCGATCCCCAGCAGGAGGCGTTCCTGGAGTATGAGCTGGCTCGCCTGGTGCTGGGTCTGCTCGATGCACAGCGCCCCGTGGTGGGGCTGCTGTCCGGCCTGCAGGTCGAAGGCGGCTTCGATCCGCTGAGCCGCCAGATGGGCAGCCCCTGGGTGGTGGTCGAACAGGCACGCCAGCTCTTCGAGCTGCG
Organism: Gammaproteobacteria bacterium; assembly: GCA_020832005.1. Classification (GTDB taxonomy): domain Bacteria; phylum Pseudomonadota; class Gammaproteobacteria; order Steroidobacterales; family PWYM01; genus PWYM01. The sequence continues at coordinate 13,400 of JAFIFN010000059.1, forward strand.
CAGTCTTGCGCCCGGGCTTACGCAGATCGACGAGGACATCGACATCCTGTGGCTGCTGCACCCCAGGGACCTGGCAGAGCCCGCGCTGTATGCGATCGACCAGTTCCTGTTGCGCGGCGGCCGGGTACTGGCCCTGGTCGACCCCTTCGCCCAGCTCGACCAGCCCGACCCGATGGACCCGACGGGCGGCATGGAACACGTGCCGGCGTCTTCACTCAATCGCCTGCTGTCGGCCTGGGGCGTGCAGGTACCCGAAGAGGAGATCGTGCTCGACGACGTCAATGCGCTCACCGTCAGCGGCATGGCCCAGCGTCCGGTGCGTCATCTCGGGCTCATCGGCATCCGTCGCGACGGGCTCAACAATGCCGCGGTGACAACTGCCGCACTGGAGCAGATCAATTTCGCCTTCAGCGGTCATATCGTGCGTGAAGCCGACAGCCCCCTGGCCCTCGAGGTACTGGTCTCGAGCAGCGAGCAGGCCGCCGTGGTGCCGGCGTTCGCGGCGCGCATGAATCCCGACCCGGAGTCGCTGCGCGAGGACTTCGTGCCCGAGGGCCGGCGCCTGACCCTGGCGGCGCGGCTCAGCGGCAGCGTGCCCACGAACTTCCCGGATGGCCCGCCTGCGCCGGCCAACGGCGCCGCGGCTGATGACGACGGCGACGCCGAGGCGCCTGTACGCGACCATCTGACACACTCGCGCGGTGACATCAACCTGCTGCTGATCGCCGATTCCGACGTCGCCAGCGACCGCATGTGGGTCCAGGTGCAGAGCTTCTTCGGTCAACGCCTGCCCAGCGCCTTCGCCAGCAACGGCGATTTCCTGATCAATGCGCTGGACTATCTTGGCGGCAGTGAGGAACTGATGGGGCTGCGCGGCCGCGCGCCCTTCCAGCGACCCTTCACGCGCGTCGAGACGCTTCGCCGCGAGGCCGACGCGAGGGTCAGCGAGACGCTGGCGCGGCTGGAGGCCGAACTGGGTGAGACCGAGCAGCGCCTGGCGGAACTGCAGTCGGCGCGCGAGGATGCCGGCTCGCTGTTGCTCAGTCCCGAGCAGGAGGCCGAGATCGAGCGCTTCCGCCAACGCCAGGTGCAGCTGCGTCAGGAACTGCGCCAGGTGCAGCGCGACCGTGAGGCCAGCATCGAGGCGCTGGGCACACGACTGAAGATCCTCAACATCGCCCTGGTGCCCGTTTTGTTGACGCTGGCGGTGCTCGTTGGCGCCTGGCGGCGGCGCCGCCGCGAGGCAGGCGCATGAGCCCGCGCGCCCTGCTGACGCTGGGGGGCGTCGGTGTCGTGCTGCTGCTGGTGCTGCTGGTGACCCGCATGGGCGACACGCCACCGCCCGGCGTGGGCGATCCATTGATTTCGGGACTGCGTACGGACATCGACACGCTGAGTACGGTGCGGATCACGACCGCCGGCGACGAGGTGGTCGCCACGCTGGAGCTGCGCAACGACAGCTGGGTGGTCGCCGAACGCGATGACTGGCCGGCGGATCTCACCCGCATGCGCACCCTGTTGCTGGCGCTGGTGGAGGCCCGGCGTATCGAGGAGCGCACTGCCGACCCGGATCGTTACGCGCGGCTGGGCGTGGAAGCCCTGGATGATCCGGCCGCCGCGGGCGTCGGGGTGGCGATCGAACACCCGGGCGACAGTGTCGAGCTGATCATTGGCGATACGGGGGTCGGCGGTGACTACAGCCATGTGCGGCGCCTCGACGAGACCGCTGCGTGGCTGGTCAGCGGCACACTTTCGGTCGCTCGCAACACCGGAGACTGGCTGGCGCCGATGCTGCTCGATGTGCCGGCCACCCGCGTCGGCAGGATCACCATCCTGCATCCTGATGGCCAGGAGCTGCGCATCCGTCGCGCAGGGCCCGATGGCCGCTTCGAGCTGCTCGATTTGCCCGGCGGGCGTGAGCTGCTCTACGCGGGCATCGTCGATCCCCTCGGCGCCGCGCTGGCCAACCTGACGCTGACGGACGTGGCCCCTCTGGAGCGCGTCTTCGCCGCCGACATAGAGCCTGTACGCACGATCATCGAGACCCGCGACGGACTGGTGATCTCGCTGCTTGGCATCGAACACGACGATGAGCACTGGATCGCCATCGACGCGGCGATCGACGAATCGGCCGTGCAGCAGGCGCTGCTTGAGGAAGTCCTCGCACACGGCGCGGCCGATGCTGCCGAAGGACCGCCGACGCCGGCCAGCGACGCCGCACGGGTACCGGCCGACCGCCTGGCCGCCGAAGTGGCCGCACGCGAACAGGAAGTGGCGCAACTGCAGGCACGCCTGGCGCAGCGTGCGTTCCGGATCCCGCGCCACCGCTACATGCAGCTCACGCGACGCGTGGATGATCTGCTCGAACCGGCGAACGCGGACTGATCGAGACTGTCCGGACAGTCGCAATAGCGCATGGCGACGCTTCCTCCCTGGCCGCGACTGCGTGTAGTATCTTCTGGGCCGTGTCCTGCGCGGCTGGCTGTTTGCCGGCACGCCGCGAAGGATCTGACTTGAGACCACTCGGGGAGGGTGGTGCCCCGCCACGATCGGTCTTGTCCAGCGCTCTTGAGATCCCCCTCGCGTATTTTCGAACCGTCGGCCTTGAGGCCGTCCATCGGTGCGTGGCCCAGTGCCATTGGCGACGTGCCCGATGTCTTCGCAAATGGCACGAACGTGTGAGTCGACAGCTGTATGAATATCTATGTTGGGAACCTGCCTTACAACGCCACCGAGGATGAGCTTCGCCAGGCCTTCGAGGCGTTCGGCCAGGTCAGCTCCGTGAAGATCATCATGGACAGGGACACCGGCCGGTCGAAGGGCTTCGGTTTCGTCGAGATGCCGACCGCCAGCGAAGGCAGCCAGGCCATCGGCAGCCTCAACGGCAGCCCGATGAACGGACGTCCCCTGCGCGTGAACGAGGCTCAACCGCGTCCGGACGCCGGCCGACGCCCGATGCGTCGCCCTTAATTCGTTCACCGCATCATGGGCCGGGCACGGCGCTTGCAGGTGCCCGGCCCATGTTTGCGCCTGCCGACCCCGTGGTGCAGGCTTCATGCGGAGCGCAGGCTCTGCCGATTGACTTGTGCCCGCGGTGGGCACTGATGCCAGTGCACGGGTGACATGGAAAACTATCTCGAACGTATCCTGAAGGCTTCCGTCTACGATGTGGCCATCGAGACGGCGCTGGAGCCGGCGCGACGCTTGAGCAAGCGCCTGGGCAATACCATTCTGCTCAAGCGCGAAGACACCCAGCCGGTGTTCTCGTTCAAGCTGCGCGGCGCCTACAACAGGATTGCGCAGCTCAGTGACGATGAACGCGCGCGCGGCGTGATCGCAAGCTCGGCGGGTAATCATGCCCAGGGCGTGGCGCTGGCAGCCCAGAAGCTGGGCACGCGCGCAGTGATCGTGATGCCGACGCTGACACCGTCGATCAAGGTACAGGCGGTCGAGGCGCTGGGTGCGCAGATCGTGCTGCATGGGGAAGCCTACGACGACGCCTATGAGGAGGCGCGCCGCATGGCCGATGCGCAGGGCCTGGTGTTCATCCACCCGTTCGATGACCCGGATGTCATCGCCGGCCAGGGCACGATCGGCATGGAGATCCTGCGGCAGCGCCCCCACCCGCCCGATGCGATCTTCGTACCGATTGGCGGCGGCGGCCTGATGGCCGGCATCGCCTGCTACGTAAAGTCATTGTATCCGCAGGTGCGCATCATCGGCGTGGAGGCCGAAGAGTCCGCCAGCATGACCGCAGCCTTTGCCGCCGGACACCCGGTGGCACTGGGTCAGGTCGGCATTTTTGCCGACGGCGTGGCCGTGCGCCAGGTCGGCACGGAAACCTACCGGCTGTGCCGGCAGTACGTCGACGAGATCGTGCTGGTGAATACCGACGAGATCTGTGCGGCGATCCGCGACATCTTCGAAGACACGCGCACCCTCGTCGAGCCGGCCGGGGCGATGGCGGTGGCCGGGCTGAAGCGCTGGCTGGCGAACAATCCATCGCGCGACAAGTGCTTCGTGACCATCAACTGCGGCGCCAATGTCAACTTCGACCGCCTCAAGCATATCGCCGAGCGGGCCGATGTCGGCGAACAGCGAGAGGCGCTGCTGGCTGTGGAGATTCCGGAGCGGCCGGGCGCGTTTCTTGAGTTCTGCCAGACCCTGGGTCGGCGCAACATCACCGAGTTCAATTATCGCTACGCCGATCGGCGCAGTGCGCGCATCTTCGTGGGCGTGGCGCTGAGCAACGGCGCCAGTGAGAAGGAAGCCCTGCTCGCAGCGCTGCGCGAGCGCGACTATCCCGTCACGGATCTCAGCGACAGCGAACTGGCCAAGCTGCACGTCAGGCACATGGTCGGAGGTCCGGCGCCCTCGATCGCCGATGAACTGCTGTTTCGCTTCCAGTTTCCGGAACGCCCCGGCGCCCTGCTGAAATTCCTGCAGGCCGTCGGTCAGCAGTGGAACATCAGCCTGTTCCACTACCGTAATCACGGCTCCGATTACGGACGCGTGCTCGCCGGCGTGCAGGTGCCGGTCGCGGAGCGTGAGCAGTTCGAGCAGCACCTGACACAGCTGGGCTACGCCCACTGGGATGAGAGCGACAATCCCGCCTACCGGTTATTTCTCGCCGGAAACTGATCCTACCGGCTATGCGCAATACCCCCCGGCTGCGCGATCAGGTGTCGCGTCCATCGTCGGGGTCACAGGGAAACCGCTCGATCAGCGCATCGAGCAGTACGTCCTGGATGAGCGCGGCATCGGCATCGCGCAGGCCCTCGCGATAGGCCGGCAGGGCCTCATCGATGAAATTCAGCAGATCCCGCAGCTCCGGGCGCAGACCGCGCGGCGGACAGAACACCAGGCGGGGCTCGTTCGCGCGATTGAGGTGTTCCAGCCCGGTGAACAGTCCCGCCACATAGGCGCCGAGCAGCAGGGCCGATTCGGCTTCATCCTCGGCACTGGCCTGCAGACGCATGTACTGGCTGACGCTGACGCGATTGAGACTCTCGGCCTGCGCCGTGGCCGGGACGGCTCCCCCGCCGCAGCCGGCCAGCAGCAGCAGGGCCCCGACACAGCCGGGGCCCCTGAAGCCGCGCATCAGTTCCGCCATCGCGCTTACTCGGGCTTGCGGAACTTCAGCGTGAAGCGATGGCTTTCACCAATCTCGGCATACTGCTCGCGGTTTTCGTCGCCAAGCGCGAACATCGGTGGCAGGGTCCAGACGCCGCGTTCATGATCGGTGGGATCCTGCGGGTTGGCATTGATATCGGAGGTCGCGACGAGTTCGAAGCCCGCCGCCTCGACCAGTTCGATAGCATAGTCTTCGCGCACGTAGCCGCCCGCACCGCGCGGATCCTGTGGCTCTTCGCTGCGCGAGCTGTGGCCAACCAGGCCGAACGTGCCACCCGGCTTGAGTGCACGGTAGATTGCGCTGAAGGCCTCGTCGGCGCACCCGGCGGCCATCCAGTTATGCAGGCTGCGGAAAGCCACGACCAGATCGGCCGAGCCTTCGGGGGCGATGTCCAGCTTGTCCGGGCAGGCCAGCACGGTCGCCTGGGCGTTGCCGTAGAGCTCCGGATCGGCTGCGAGTTTCTCACGGAAGGCGCGGGCTGCGTCGCGGGCAAACTCGCGCTCCGCGTCCGGGTCGAAGTGCGCGCCATAGTACTGACCTTCGTCGCGCACGAAAGGCGCGATGATCTCAGTATACCAGCCGCCACCCGGCCACACCTCGACCACGGTCATGTCCGGTCGCAGACCGAAAAACGCCAGTGTAGCCGCAGGGTTGCGATACTGGTCGCGAGCACGATCCGCCTCGGAGCGGTGCTCCCCTGCGATGATGGCGGCCAGGCGCGCCTCGGCCTCCACCGTCTCGATGATCGCCTCATCCACCGGTGCAGCGACGGGCACCGTCGTGGGTACGGCCGGCGTGGGCGTCGGCGTCTCGGCGCGCTCGCAGGCGCCCAGCGCCAGTCCTACAAGCAGTATCGGCACGATCCTGTTCATTGCATGCATCGTATCAGCCCTCGAAGTTTCGAAATCAGTGCAACTGTCCCGGCATGCGTGGGGCACACCACAAGGCAAGAGTGTAGTTGATCGTCGACCCTGATATCGAGCCTCCGGGCGAAGGGCGCATCCGCCGGGCACGTCATCAGTTGACGCGACACAACAGGCCCTTCAGGTACAGGCCTTCCGGAAAGGCCGCCGTGACAGGGTGATCGCCGGACTGGTGCAGCCAGCGCACGATACTCAACTCGCGGCCGGCATCGAGCGCGGCATCGGCGACGATCTTCTGGAACAGGCGCGGCTCCACCTGGCCGGAGCAGGAAAAAGTCAGCAACCAGCCGCCCGGTGCGATCAGGTCCAGCGCCTGCAGATTGATATCCTTGTAGCCGCGGGTACCACGGCGCAACTGCGCCGCCCCGGCCACGAACTTCGGCGGATCGAGGATCACGACATCGAAGCGCCGGCGCTGCTGCCGTGCTTCACGCAGCCAGCCGAAAGCGTTGGCACAGACATGCTCCACCCGCTGCGCTGCCAGTGCGTTGTGCTCGAGCTGGCGCTGCGCGCAGGCCAGCGCCGGCGCGGAAGCATCGAGCTGTACCACGGACTGCGCGCCCGCCGCCAGCGCGCGCACGCCGAAGCCACCGGTATAGGCGAAGCAGTTGAGCACCCGCGCCTCACCTGCAAGCTGATCCATCAGCGCCCGATTGTCGCGCTGATCCAGATAGAAGCCGGTCTTGTGCCCCTCCTGGCAATCGACCTCGTAGCGCACCGGGCCCTCGCGGATCAGCAGCGGCGCCGGCAATTCACCCGCCACCATGACCACCCTGGGCGCCAGGCCCTCCTTGGCGCGCACGTCGCTGTCGGAGCGCTCGAGAAACACCTCGCAGGCCACACTTGCGCGCAGCGCGGCGATCAGCGCATCGCGCCAGCGCTCGGCACCGGCCGAGAGCAGCTGCATGACAACCACGTTGTCATACTGATCGGCAATCACGCCGGGCAGGCCATCGGACTCGCCGTTGACCAGCCGCCGGGCATTGGTGTCCTGCAGCCACGGATCCGCGAGCCGCTGTGATACCGCGTGCATCACCCGACGCAGGAAGAAGTCCTCGTCGATGTGCTCGCCAGCCTCGAAGCTCCACATGCGCACGCGGATCTGCGAGGCTGGCGACCACGCACCCAGACCCAGCAACTCGCCCTTGGCGCAGTGCACTGCCACGGTATCGCCGGGTGCTGCGCGACCGCGCAGTTCGGCCACGGCACCGGTGAACACCCACGGGTGACGACGGCGCAGGGATGCGTCACGACCGGCGCGCAGAAAGACTTGCGGTAATGACATGCCCCACCTTCGTATCATCTTATGTTGCGAGGCGGCGAGTATAGCCGCCCCGGACGCATGCGCTGCGACGATGGCGTGAAGATGCCCGATCCCGTGTTGCTGCGGCCTGCGATGAACACCCGCCAATGTTTACGCGGCGACAGCCAGGGGGGATACTCCTGCGAAGGATGCGTAGCTGTGCGCGCATGGCTCTCGAGCGCGCACAGCATCGGCAGGGAGGCCGCTGATGGCAGATTCCGGGAAGCATATCCGTTGGCTGGTCGTAGGCTACGGACGCGCAGCCAGGTGTCACATCGCCGCGATCAGATGGGCGCCGAACGCGGAACTGGCCGGGGTGGTTACAAGGCGCCCGGTCGAGATTCCGGATGTTGCCTGCTTCACGGATCTTGCGCGCGCGATCGACGAGTGCCGTCCGGACGCGATCATCATCGCAACGCCGCACGACCATCATGTCTCTGCCGCCACGATGGCGCTGCAGGCGGGCGTGCCCGTGCTTTGCGAAAAACCCGTCGGCCGCGACGTCACGGACGCCGAGGCCATTGTCGAGCTCTCCGGAAAACATGCCACGCACGTCGGCGTGGTTCTCAATCAGCGCGGCTGCCATCACCACCGATGGATCAGGGAACGTGTCCGTTCCGGTGAGTTTCGCTGCCGATCCGCGACCATCCTGGTCACCGTGCCAAGGCTCGGCGGCTGGAACGCGGACAAGTCATCCGCGGGCGGTGGCGGCCTGAGAACTGTCGGCCTGCACTACCTGGACCTGCTGTGCTGGTGGTTCGGGCAACCCGACTGGGTTGCAGGCAGCCTGGCAGGCGCACCGATGGACGATATTGCACACCTGGTGCTTCACTTTGCGAACGACGTTCACGCAACGCTGGTGGTAACCACGGTCGGCGAGACGTTCATTTCGCCGCCCGCATTCCTGCTCCAGGGTGATACCGCCAACATCCAGCTGCGCGGCCACACCATCACCGCGCTTCACGGTCTGCCTGATCCGCCGGATCAGCAGGCGACACCGGAAGGACTGAGCTTCGGACCGGGACACCTCACGGTCATCCAGGAGGCCACAGCGCAACTGTTGGCGGGCAAGGCGTTTCCAGTGTCGCTCGCCGAGGCCATGCCGGTCCTTACGCTGCTGGACGAGATTTATGGTCGTGCCA
>JAFIFN010000268.1 GCA_020832005.1 Gammaproteobacteria bacterium
GACGAGACGCGTCACCTCCTGAAATCGACCACTGCGCACTGTCTCCGCCGCTGATCGACAATTGACTACTGTCGCCACCAGAAATCGATAGCCGTGAACGATCCCCACCAGAAATCGATAACTGGGCGCTGTCGCCCCCGGAGATCGACAGACGAGACGCGTCACCTCCTGAAATCGACCACTGCGCACTGTCTCCGCCGCTGATACTGAGACCCGCTGAATCACCACCCGATATGCTAAGTCGAGCAGAATCACCGCCACTAATGCTCCAGCTGTGCCGATCTCCACCGGAAATTGAAGTAAGAAAACTACTCGCAAGCAAGGTACCACCAAGAACAGGCTGTACACCGACGAACGCCGTCATTTGCCCAACCGCTGGTGACGCCGGTTGAGTCACCAATGCGGGTGTATAGTCGACGAGAAGGTCACCCGACTCCGCAAAACCCGTGGTGACGTCAAGAAATTCGACAGGCGCTTGAAGGAATACAGTCGACGCGCCAGGCACATAGTCGTCATTCAGTCTCGCGAGAAGCGCCGTGCCAACTCCGCTGTCGCTTTGAATTCCAACAGCGAAAACATAGTCGCCAATATTAATGCGCCCGCTTGACCACCCAGCACCAAGGGTATTGCGACCAATGGAAAAGCTTTGGCCTAAAACCGTCACCGACCCACTGCCAGAGTCGATCGCAGTAACTGGGCCGAGCGCAACTCGTTCTAACTCGGGAGGCGTATAGCGAACTTCAGAATGAGCAGACCCCGCAACCAGACTCACACCGACCAAGCCCAATCCTGCGTGCACCAACGTCCGCGCCATCGACAGCCTGCGAGTAAAGCTCATGTCTATGTCTCCAACCCTGTGAATTTTCTGCGCGGTTTATTGCTCTTCTTCCCGCTCTGCAGTTGTGTTTTTGTCTGCTTCTCTCAAATCTAGATCGTGATCTTGCTCAATGAAGTGATAAAGGCCGACTCCGCTGAACCACGTCGGCTCTGCATTTGCTGGCCCCAAATCGTTCAACCAGTCATCGAGCTCTTCCAAAAATTCTTGGCCTCGTCGCCGAAGGAAACTCTCGAATAACAACAGCTGCTCTTTGGAGAGCGCATGATCCGTCAACACAATTCGCTCGAATCTTCCAGCGCCGCTCTTTTCCTTTTTTAGATTAATTTCAACGGTGTTTAAGAAATTCTCGACGATCCTAGCAGTACGCTCTAGCGCCTCAGGCGCGAGGCTCTCGGGAATATAAGACCTAGATAAAACCCTTAGCCATCCGTTATCTATTTCTCGCGCTGCACCCACCCTAAGCAACTCATCCAACATCGCCCGCGGCGACATATCTCCGCTATATCGCCTGACCAATTCAGTGAAGCTCAATCCCTTTTCGGCCTCGAACGGTATCTCCAGTGGCATGCCATATGGACCGGTGTACTCTGGATCAAGATGCCAGCCGTCCAACACGCGTGCCACTCGATGCACGTCCTTCTGTTCACTCTCTAACCTGCCGTAATCAGTTGCCTTTAATCGAGCAACTTCCTTGCGAGTCAGACCGGTCAAAATTGCTATTCGGGACTGCGATTGGCGTTTCCCTGGTAGATTGAATTCAGATTCCGCCACCTCAGCATAAGCCGCCTTTACAACCTCAATGAACTCACTCGTAGAGACCCCATGACGTATAAGAATTCTCACGAGCGGGCGCAAAAACTGCCTGTACGCGTTGAGCAGCCCCTTTTTAACAGAATCTGGCATCAAATCAACATAATCCGCTTTTTGGGATTGTCTTCCCAATAAACCAAGCGGTCAAGCATGACGACTAACGGGGACAGGACGGCGTTTGGCCAACGTGATACTCACGAGGAGCAATAAAATGCGCCTATTAGTTCTTATTTGCGCATTTTTTTATCGGAGAACGTAATTTAGGAGTCGGTCGAAGAGCAATTCGTCTATTGAGACTCTCGCGAGGCTGTAGCCTCGTTCGAATGCTCGGTGAGTCCCACATCTTCAGCATAAAACACGCCGACAGCGATGTGAGTATCCAATATCGGGTCAAGGGAAAAACCCTCGCGATTAGTCTCGTCATCCCCGATTCGCCGATCAAGGTTGCTGCAAAACTCCTCGATAGCCTCGCGAATGGTAGGGCGTAACCCCTCGACTTGTGCCCGCGTCAGAGACCGTGAATACACCAGTCGCTCGATCCTTCCGGCGCCGACGCGCACAGGATCGGTATTGTGTGTCAACGTTTCCAGTAAGCAACGAACGCTCCTGTCCAGCGCGAGCAATAATCTATCTCGGTGATCAGCGGGAATAAAAAACCCTTTGTTAAACAACAGATAACCATCCGCTCTATATCTAATCGCATCAAGCGCCACTAACTCTTGTTCCACATCTTCAGCAGAAACGTCCTTCGCGTACCGCTTCACGAGATCGGAAAAGCTTGGAAAAGGCTTAGAGAACGGGAGTGGTTTCGGCTTCTTGTCTGGACGCAGAAAGTCCGAATCGTGCTGCCAAAAATGAACAATATCGGCAGCCAGTTCGACCGCGCTCGGCTTTGTCGCGTCCAACGCGTAGGAATCCTTGAGTAAGCCAGATACCTGCGCACGGTTTATCCCGGAAACCAGCGAGACACTAGCTACACTCGGCGCCTGCCCCGCCGCTTTTTCTTGTTAACACGCCGCCCGAACAAACCCTATGTTTGCACATTATTCGAAATCACGGTAAACAACTCCAACACGAAAAAGACAACGAGCAAAAGGCCCTAGGATCCGTAGCAAAAA
>JAFIFN010000259.1 GCA_020832005.1 Gammaproteobacteria bacterium
GACGAAAGGGCCGTCAGTCGGGCGCAGCCGCACTCACCAGCAGGTGGTTCACACCGTGTGGCGAGCGCATACTGGCCGCTTGGACAATGCCCCAGCCCGCAAGCTCGAGGGAGATTACCTCGCCAGTCGGATCACCGCGGCGGCGGGCCGTAGACAGGCTTGCGGGGAACTCGTCGACGATGACCACAGCGCCGACAATGCCAAGTCTTGCGCTGGCGCCGTGATCCTTCAGTGAGATCGTCTTCTCCGGCGGCAGACCGTAGTCGATGAGCCCGAAATAAGGCTCCTCGGTACGTCGACCGATGTTCGTGGCATGAATATTCAACGCACCGGTGGAGCCGATCATCTCACCGAAACTCGGATCGGCAATTTCGTACTCGTAGACGATCGACAGGCCCAGCACCTGTCGATAGAACGCCGCCACCGCCGGCAGATCGCTGATCGGTGTGGAGATGCTCTGGACTTCGCTGAACATGCGATCCGTCACGCTGGCGAAGCGACTGAAGAACGCCTCAGGTCCTCCGAGCAATCCCAGAATGACATTGTCCGGACCCCAAAGATGGGCTTCGCGAAACAGGCCCTCGGGCAATTCGTAAGCCGCAGTCCCGGCCTCGAGCTCATAGCCAGCCTCGGTCACCCGTGCCAGCATGGCGTCGAATTCCGGCGCATAGAAGTCGATGACCTTGAGTGCGTCACAGTGCAGGGCATTGTCGCGATTGCGCACGTAGTCCGTGGGTGCGGGATCGAAGGCGACCAGCACCACCCCTGTTTGGGTGCCCGGCGTAGTGAGCACTTGCAGGCTGGCGATACGGTCTTTCAGTCCGAAAAGCGAATACGTCTGATGCGCCGAGAGTGGCTGTGCGGGCCCGCTGGGCTGCATGCCGATCAGGCCACAGAACAACGCCAGATGAGGGTCCAGACGGCTCGCGGAGATGATCGGGCCGAATACCGCTGCCGGTGTCATGCCGACTCCAGCGGCGGGATCAGCGCGGCGATGTCTGCGCTGTCCGGGCAGCCGCCTGCAGCTGCGAACCGATCTTTCGTCACCATGATCTGTTCGTGCAGTGCGCGGCTGCGCGCATCGAGTCGGCTCAGCAACGCTGCGTTTGCCTGCCTGCCCGCCGCCTCCCAGGATGCGCGCTCCGGGGCATCCGGGCGGTGTACTCGGATGCCGCGTGCGGCAGCGTCGGCGAGATCGCCGCGTGACTCCGCGCGAATCGCCTGGCGACTGTCCTGGATGGCTGGAAACGCATCTTCGAGAAGCGCACGCCGCGCCGGCGCCAGCCCCTCCCACCAGCCGCGGGCAGCCAGCACGGCCGAGGCCCCGAAAGCGTGGGCGGTCAGGGTGAAATACGGCGCCTCGCCGGCGATCCCGGTGCGCACGTACAGGGAGGTGGAGTTCTCTCCGGTCTCGATCAGTCCTGTCTGCAACGATGGCACGATGTCAGCGAACCCCAGCGGAATCACATCAGCGCCCAGTGCACGCGCGAACAACTGCGAACCGATGCTTGAAGACACACGATAGCGCATACCCGCCATATCCTGTGCCGAGCGAACGGGTCGCTTCGCATAGACATGATGAAAGCCGATTTCCAGCCACTCCATCAGCACCAGATTCTCCTCGGCCAGCCGGTCGCGAAAATACGGCGTGAGCAGCTCGTCGAAGACATGATCTGCTTCGGCCTCGCAGCCGAACAGGTAAGGCGCCTGCAGCAGAACCATTTCCGGGACGACGCTCGAGAGCATCAACGCCGACAGGTTGGCGATCTGCACACGCCCCCGACGCAGCCCGGAAAGCAGCTGCTCCTCGGACCCCAGCTGGCCGTGGATGAGCATGCGCAGCGTGACATCCGCGCCGCCCGCCTCCTCGACATGGCGGGCGAAGCTCAGCCACTGCGCTTCACCGGCGGTGCGCGGCGCGGCGGTGCCGGCGACAACAATCGCATCGACCGCGACCGTGTCACCGTTTCCACCGCATCCACCCAGCAGCGCAACGGCCGAGACCAGGCACGCGACGCGCAGTCCGCGCGTCGCCTTAGCCAAGGGATTCACCGTGCCTCAGAAACGTGTGTCGAGCTTCACGAACACCGTACGCGGCATGCCATAGTAGCGTCCCAGCGTGGAGATACCCTGCACCCAGTGACTCTTGTCGGTGAGATTCTCGCCACCGGCGGTCAGACGCCAACGGCCATCCCGGCCTTCCAGCCCGACCTGCGCGTCGAGCAGGCCGTAGGAAGGGGTCGTGATGTTGGCGGTATTCGCCACATTGCGGATGATCTCGTCGGTCCATAGCCAGTTTGCGCCAAGAAAGAATTCCATCCCCTGACCGGCAGCAACACGGTACTCCGTGCCAACCTTGTAGTGGAACTTCGGTGCGTGCTTCAGGCGATCCGCAGTGGGCACCGTCGCCGGCAGGGTCTTGTACTTGTCATTAAGATACCCCGCGATGGCGTAGACGAACAGGTTTTCGGTTGCCTGGAACGCAGTCTCGAGCTCGATGCCCCAGAAGCGCACGTCGGCGGAGTCCACGAAGAATGAGCCGTCGCCGCTGAGGATGCTGAGCTGCAGGTTGTCATAGGTGGAGTGGAATGCGGCGATATTGGCACGCAGACGGTTATCCAGCCATTCGCTTTTGAAACCCAGCTCGAAGGAGTCGACCTTCTCGGTCTCCACGGTGGCGGCGAGCTGCTCCGGGCTGATCGGCCGGGCGGCTGCGAAACCACCCGGCTTGTAGCCCTG
>JAFIFN010000271.1 GCA_020832005.1 Gammaproteobacteria bacterium
AACCGCCGATACGCTCCGGAATAACAAAGCGCTCCAAGGGGCTTTCGGGATGAGGCTCAGACACGGTATTGCTCCGAAGTGCCATGCATATGGCAACCACACAAAGTATCAAGGTTAGTATAATGTCATTATTTTATACCATTATATGTTCGGCATTGTCAGCTTATCAATCCGGTACGGCCGGAATTGCCGCGAGAGCGCCGCCCGAGGACGCGCTCGGATTAACAATTTTCACAAACTTCATGGAATCCAAAGCAGGTATGATACTTCCGCAACAAAACCGTTCCCGAGGGTTCAGGCATGAAAAGCGACAACAGTAATACCGTAGACCGCAATATCAAGTCGCCACGTTACCACCAAGTCTATTCCGCCATTCGCGGCTGGATTTTCGATGCGACCTATACGCCCGGGGCTAAACTGCCGGCGGAAAGCGAGCTATGCAAAGTATTCGGCGTATCGCGCATCACATCCCGCAAGGCAATCGACCTCCTTGTCCAGGAAGGCTTGCTGGTGCGCGTTCAAGGCAAGGGCACTTACGTTTCCGATGATCTTGCCGCCGCACCGAATATTGGCGACATGCAGCAGCTCATCCGCAAGACGCAGCGACTCTCCAAAAAGTCTCGAGTCGACAACATAGAATTCAAGGAAGTAGTTGGCGACGATGACACATGCACCGACCTCAAGCTTCCACCCAAGTCCAAGCTTCGAGAGATTTCCTATGTCCGCTATATAGACAATCGTCCTATCGGCTGCCGCTTCTCCTATATGCCGCTGGACTCAGCCATCGACATCACCGCGAAGGACCTCAAGTCAGAACAGATGCTGGCTATACTGGAAAAAAAAGGCATCAAGATCAGTGGTGTTCATCAACTACTGGGCGCATGCACCGCAGACCCGCTCAAGGCATCGCTGCTCCAGACCACTGTAGGAGAACCCTTGGTGCGAATCAGATTGATTGTGCTCGACGAACGCGCCCGCCCGGTGGAACGCAGCACTGCATTCTATCTTGCAGACCGATATGAGCACCATGTATTCCTGACCCGAAACCAGACACGCGAGTCCAAGGTGGCGAGCTAGTGGCCTGCCCCCCCCAAGCCGACACCACTCAATGATTCGCAAGCAGCGGCCCGAAACCCTCTGACGTGGAGCTGATACCCAAGGTGCGCAGTGCGTGCCAGTAGGTGGCAGTATTGCATGCAACGATGGGCTTGCCCAACCAAGTCTCCGCGCTGGCCGCTAACCGCGCAGTTGCCAGGTTAGTGCCTGGCTGAAGTATCACATCCACATCCTCAGCCGCCAACTCTTTCAACGCTGATACGACCCTGCTCTGCGGGGTGCCAGCGATCGCCAGTGGATCGGGGCACTTTAGACCAATGATACGCACTACTTCGTAGTCCGCATCCTCAAAGAACTCCCGTACCTGTTCGTCCCCCGGTGGCCAGTAGGGCGTCAGCACGCCGACACGGGCGCCAACGCCAAGTACTCGCAAGGCTGCCAGAAAAGCATGCGAGGGCAAGATAACCGGGATGCCCTCAGCGTGGTCAACGAGTTTGCCGTGCAGTTCCTTCGCACCGGCCACGCCACCCCTGAATGTGTCGATCGAATGTCCCAACAGGATCAAATCCGGACGACATGGCAACAGCTGCGCAATCGCCACGCTGATGTGTTCACTGCCTCGCTCCAGGCTTCGACGATAAGCCGCCATGTCGCCGCCGGCCTGGCCTCGCCGGGACGGCTCCATTCTCGCCACGTGGTTGGTCACACCAGGAACGCGCATGGCCTCGTACTCGGGCTGCGCAATGGTGTTGGTCGCGGGCACCAACACGCCAATCTTTGCGCGATACCCTAGAGAATCCGTGCATCTCTCCTGCAGCGCAGCAGACTTCACAGCAAGACTCCTTTATCTGGTCTGTATAATCTTTTGACATCATGTTATTATGTTTTTATACTTTTTTACAGCACTTCTGTAGCGTGAGTTGATCCCGTTACCGGAGAGGCGGGTGAGCGGCCCGTTCGGTCCCGCCTGCCGCATTTCTAGACTAAGCCTTGAGGACAGACCATGCCATCAACGGACACGCTTCTTGACGAAAAGACATTCTGGAAGGCACTGCGCGACGCGCGTCAGAGTGTTGCCAGTATTCGCCATCCGTTCAGCGAGGCTTGGGCTGCCGGCAAGCTCAGCCGCGAACAACTCGGCGAGTGGGCGGTACAGCACCATTACTACATCGCTCCTGTTCCCCAGCACCTGGCACTACTTTACAGCCGTATCCCTGATCTCGATGCGCGGCAGCATGTGATGGAGAACATCGTCGGAGAGGAAATGCCAGAGGCACCGGAGAAACGGCATCCGAATCTGCTGGTAAAATTTGCAATAGCCTGTGGCAAGTCGCGCGAAGACGTGGAAGGTGCGGAAGAGCGCGGAGATATCTTGCCAAGCACGCGCGCTATGGCTGCGTGGACATGGGAACTCACAGCCATACGCAGTATCTCCGACGCCTGTGCGTCTCTGATGGTCGGGCTTGAGGGACAGCTCCCAACCCTCTATCCAACCTACGTGAGTGCGATGGAGAAGATGGGTTTTACCGATGATGATCTGGAGTTCTTTCATGTTCATATAGAAGGCGACGTCGGCCATGCGCAGACCGGCCTGGAGTTGACTTCTCGTTACGCGAACACTCCCCAGCTTCAGCGCCGGGCCATCGCTTTGGTAAAGGCAACCGCCGAGATGCGTTACAAGATGCTCGATGGAATTTATGAAGCAATCTTCAACAAGCGAGCTGCCGCCTGAACTACTTCTGCTCGACGCACGCGAACGCGTGGCACTCGTTGCCGGCGGCGCGGGCGGTATTGGTCAAGCAACAGTCGAGCTATTTCTAGCTGCGGGTGCTCATGTGCTGGTAGCCGATGTCTCCGCCGTATCGGACACCATGCAACACCCCCGACTGTTTCACACTCAAGTTGACTTGACCGGCGCTACTGGCGCGCACAGCACCATAGAGCTGTGCATGGAGAAGTTCGGCAGACTGGACTATCTTGTGCACGCCATGGGTGTGACTGGCACAGGCCCAGCCTCCCACGTCAGTATCGAGCAATGGAATCATGTCATCAATACCAATCTGACATCAGCGTTCCTGCTTGCGCAGGCGGGCTATGCCCCACTGCAATCCACAAAGGGCAGGGTCGTGTTTATGTCGTCACCGAACGGGATCAACGGGGGTACCGAGCTCTCGGGACCAGCCTACGCCGCGGCGAAAGCGGGAATTCTGAATCTTGCGCGGTATCTGGCAAAAGAATGGGCAGTGGACAGGATTAACGTAAACACGATCATACCTGGGACAGTCGACACACCGATGCTGAACCGCCTGACAGAGACTCAGCTCGCCGAGATCCGTAATTCGATACCATTGGGGCGGTTGACCACGCCCAAAGAGGTTGCGGCCGGCGTGGCCTTTCTGTGTTCTTCCCATGCCTCGCATATCACCGGCAGCAGCCTTAATATTTCCGGCGGTCGCCTCATGATATAGAGGCAGCCATCTCAAGCGAATCGATCATAGAAGTCTTCCGCAGAAACGACCGCAACTCTTCGCGATTCTCGGAGGTAGCTTTGAGCCGCTCCCAAATATGCCGACGCTTCTCGGGGTCCTTCTCCCGATGCCTTCGATAATTGGCATCTGAGGTTTTTTGAACCTCTTCAACAGCCACTGCCCGGCGGCGGCGAGAGTACCGCTCCAGGCAGGATACGTCGCCATCCCCCATCAACACCGACGCCAAGCTAGCGGCCAGTTCGTACGCATCGTGCACGCCACTGTTCATGCCCATGCCACCAGACGGACTGTTGAGGTGGGCTGCGTCCCCAGCGAACATTATACGGCCGTGGTCGAAGCGATCCAGTACTCGTCGATGAACCGAGTAGGCCGCCTTGTGGACAACGCGATATCTTCGCGGGCGCGGCAAAATCCGCTGCAGGTGTTGCTCAACGTTCTCGGAAGACAGCGCATCGGCCAGACTCTGCCCTGGCTTGGGAGAAAAGCCAGTACGCCAGAAATCACGTACCCGCATCAGCGAAAAGTGGTCATCCGAAGTCCATAGGTAATTGACAAACAGCATATCCGAAAAGTATTGCTCAAAAGGGAAATCTACTACCAGAGTGATCGAGGTCATCGGATAGGTTTCACCTCTGAATGGGAGCTGCAGCAGCTCTCGCACGGCGCTCCTGCCGCCATCCGCAGCCACAAGGTATTGCCCACGAATGCTACTCAATCCAGCGGCGGAAGCGACATCGACAGTAACGCTGCTCCCATCCTGCCTGACGCACTGCACTTCACTGTCGAACTGTATCCTGAACAATGGGTTGTCAGTAAGCAATTCGACTATGGCGCGCGTCAAGCGAAACTGCTCACACTGGAGTCGAAACGGATGTGTCGTCAGGTCCGACAGGACGCTGAGATCAAAAACGATACGCTCTCCGGTGTCATGGTGTCGATACTGCCATTTCGTTGCGACATGCCCCATCTCCAGCAGCGCGCTGCTGATGCCGAATTCCTGCAACATGTCCAGAGTTGGCGGGTGAAAGGTTGACGCACGCATGTCCTCGGACAGACTCGCCTCCGCCTCCAGCACCGTAACAGGCACATCGCGAGCAACGAGGAACAGGGCAGCACTAAGGCCCACCGGCCCAGCGCCAACGATCACAACGCCAGAATCCTCCCCAGTCATCAGGTCGTTCCGAAGACCAGCGATTTATTCTCGCGCCAGTGATGGCAGGCCACTTTCTGACCGTCAGCCACGACCTCCAGTTCCGGGATTCGCTTTATACACACCTGGCTGGCGTACGGACAGCGGGTACGGAATACACAGCCTGACGGTGGCTCAAGTGGTGATGGCAAATCGCCTGTTACGACGACGCGCGGTTTCGCTCGTTGCAGGCGCGGATCAGGGATCGGTACCGCATTGATCAGCGCTTGAGTATACGGGTGGCGAGGCTGATCAAACATCTGATCCCGCGTGCCAATCTCCATCAGGTGACCCAGGTACATCACCAGAATTCTCTGGCATAAGTGCCGCACAACGGAAAGATCATGACTGATGAAAATCAAAGCAACACCATGCTCGCGCTGCAGTCGCCGGAGCACGTTGATGACCTGCGCCTGTGTCGAAACATCAAGCGCACTTACCGGCTCATCACAGATGACCAGCTTCGGCTTGAGAATCATTGCTCGCGCAATGCCCACCCGCTGGCACTGCCCTCCGCTGAGCTCATGCGGATAGCGATTTGCGATTTCCGGGCTCAGACCCACATCACGCATGACGGCCTGAACTTCCGTCTCGCGTGCGGCTTTGCCAATCTCTGGCTTGAACACCGTCAATGGCTCACCGATGATGCTGCCAACGGTCATGCGAGGATTGTGGCTGGACAGGGGATCCTGGAAGACAATCTGCATCTCCCGACGCAGCCCCTTCATCTGAGATTTATTGAGCCCTGCGAGGTCCTGGCCCATCCAGACGACACGTCCCTGCGTCATGTGTACGAACCTCAGGATCGCGCGCCCGAGGGTCGACTTGCCGCAACCCGACTCGCCGACGACGCCAAGGGCCTCACCGGCCTGCAGTTCGAACGATACGCCATCAACTGCCTTGAGCGGCGTGTATGTCCGGCGGAGGAAGCCACCGGTCTCAATAGGAAAGTGCACACGCAGTTGATCTACCTGCAGCAATGGTGGGTTCATCTACCTATGTCCCGAGAAAACAGGCGCTGGTATGGTCCGGAGCGATCCGGCGCAACTCTGGAAGAGATTTGTCGCAGCGCTCAAAGCGCCGCCGACAACGGGGAGAGAAGTGGCAACCGGCCGGCAGGTTTAACAAATTCGGGGGCTGCCCCGGAATTGCCGCCAGATCCTCTGACGGATCCATCTTGATCGTTGGAATGGATGCGAGCAAACCCGCAGTGTAGGGGTGATGGGACTTGTAGAAGATGTCCTCGATCAGCCCATGTTCGATTATGCGCCCCCCGTACATCACAGCCACCTGGTCACAGATGCCAGCCACCACGCCCAGATCGTGCGTGATTAGAATAATCGAGGTATCGGTATGCCGCTTCAGTCCCGCCAGGATCTCAAGGATCTCCGCCTGAACCGTCACGTCAAGGGCCGTTGTGGGTTCATCCGCAATAAGGACGCTGGGTTTACAAAGTAGCGCTTGAGCAATCATCACGCGCTGGCACATACCTCCGGACATCTCGTGAGGATATTGTTTATAGCGCCGTGCCGCAGCAGGTATACGGACCATCTCCAAGGCCTCTAGGACTCGGGCACGCGCCTGGCTCTCGGAATAGCCCTTGTGCCGGATGAGCCCCTCACACATCTGTTCCCCGATGCGCATGAAGGGCGTCAGCGAGCTCATCGCATCCTGAAAGATCATTGTCATTTCGTTGCCACGGATGGAATCGAGCACTGCGCGCGATTGATTGAGAATCTCACGTCCGTTGAGCTTTACGCTGCCACTGGCAATACCATTCTCAGCCAGCAATCCCATGATTGCCAACGAAGTCTGGGTCTTCCCTGAACCTGACTCGCCAACGATGCCGAAGCACTCACCTCTCTTAATTGCTAGATTGAGGTGGGACACAGCAGCTACGATGCCATCGTTCGTTTTGAACTGGACAGTCAAATCCCGACATTCTAGTACCGGAGTTCCCATCACCGGTCCTTCGGATCGAAGGCGTCGCGCAGGCCATCGCCGATAAAGTTAAATGCGAAAAGCGTAATAGTGAGCAGAGTCGCAGGGAAGATCAGCAGCCAGGGAGCACTCTCTAGCTCAGCGGCACCCTGAGAAATCAGCAGCCCCCAGCTGGTGAGCGGCTCCTGCACTCCGAGTCCGAGAAAACTCAGGTAGCTTTCGATCAGGATATTAATTGGAATCAACAGAGTTACGTAGACTATGACCGGTCCAGTCACGTTTGGCACGATATAGCGAGACAGAATTCTGGTAGTTGGCAACCCTATAGCATGTGCAGCCATCAGATAATCGCGACGTTTTACCGAAAGTGTTTGTCCGCGCACGATTCGCGCCATGGTCAGCCACTGCAGCGCACCAATGCACATGAACACGAAAAATATATTACTCGCTCCGAGAACCGTAACAAGGATGATGATGAAAAACAGTGTCGGCAGAGCATATAGCACGTCGACGAAACGCATCATGAAGTTGTCGGTATTTCCGCCGGAAAAGCCTGCGACCGCCCCGAAAATGACGCCGATGCACAAGGCGACTGAGGTCGCGAGCACGCCTATGGTCAACGAGATTCGGCCCGCATAAAAGCACCGCACCAAGAGATCTCTCCCGTTCACATCAGTTCCGAACCAGAAGCCGGATCCGATCGAGGGCGGCACGAGAATACTGTCCCAGTAGATATCTTCGATTCCATGCGGACTAAGTATCGGGACCAATACCGAAAGGGTTGCAAGGATACCTACAACGACTACGCCCGACATGGCGGCCTTATTTCGAAGGAACCTGCGAAATGCATCCTGCCACAGGGACCTGCCAGCCACCGCAGCGCCTTGGATCGTACTCTGCGAAGGCAAAACATCCGCTTCTGGCCGCGTCGACATAGCTCAACCCTCCCGGATTCTGGGATCAAGGAAGCGGTAAAGTATGTCCACAAGTAGGTTCATGCTGATAATGATAATCGCGTAGACGATGGTTATACCCATAACCACCGGATAGTCTCGATTGAGCGATGCCTCTACAAACGCCCTGCCAATGCCCGGAAGCGCGAAAATCGTCTCGATGATTACCGAACCAGTCATCACGCCAGCAATCGACGGGCCCAGGTAGCTGACCACCGGGAGCATACCGGCACGAAGAATATGGCGCCGGATGACCAGGTGCTCCGGCAGACCCTTTGCACGGGCAGTTCTCACATGCGCTGCGCGCATGACATCCAGGATTGCGCCTCTGGTTACACGGGCAATGGTGCCGATTTTAGGCAGCGCCAGCGCGACAACTGGCAGAACCATGTTGCGGATCTGACCATCACCCCAGCCTGCGATAGGCAGAAGGCTCAAATACAATCCAAAAATCAACGCAAGGAAAGGCGCCGTCACGAATGTCGGAACGGCGATCCCTGTCATGGCGACGGTCATAATGGTGTAGTCCAACGCCGAGTTCTTCCGCAGTGCCGCTATAAGACCGACAAACATGCCGATGATGGCGCCCAGAAAGATCGCTGACAGGCCTACCTTTGCACTGACCGGGAAGCCAGTTCTAATGATGTCGGCGACATTTTGATCACGGAACACAAAGGACGGACCTAAATCACCCTTCAGCAACCCCCCCATGTATAGACCAAGTTGCACAATCACCGGTCGGTCAAGATTGTAGGCGGCTTCCAGGTTTGCCCTTACTTCATCGGGCACCTCTGCGTCGTCATCAAATGGGCCGCCCGGGGCGAGCTTTATGATGAAGAAGGACAACACGATTATTACGAAAATCGTGGGAATTGAAATTGCCAGCCTGTTCAGGATATAGCCGAACATCAAAAACTACCCAGACAGACTAGCGCCAAGATTTTCCGCCCCGTAATGTGCTGCAACAGCTGAAAGGTGAGGTACTTTCCCAGTACGCAGCAGAACCGATCCACAGCTGTCATCGCGATACCAATGCCGGACGACATTGAGCAACTCGACGAAACTCTCCACCATGGAAGACGAGCGGCAAATCTCCCTTCATGGAAACAGCAGAGGTGACGCGCCAGAGGAAGAGGACATGGTCGCCCGCACGCTGTACCGAAAAGGGTTCGCACTCCAGGTAAGCGATACAGCCATTGATGATAGGCGCGCCGTTGTCACCAGGGAAATGATCAACACAAGCAAATCTGTCAACCGTGGGACGCGCGAACAGTCGCGCGGTTTCCTCCTGCTTCGCGCAGAGTATACTGATCGCCAGCGAGCGGGATGATTTAAACACGTCAAGGCTGGGAGACTCCCGGCGAAGGCTCCAAAGCACCAAGGGTGGTTCCAACGAAACGGAACTGAAGGAGTTTACGGTCAGTCCGCAGAGACGACCGTCAGGGGCGGCGGCCGTAACAATTGCAACACCGGTAGCGAACTCGCCAAGTACTGACCGGAGCAGCTTGCCGTCCAAGCGCCCACCTGTTGGCGCCCCGCACTTGGAAAAGTCCGAACCAGATTCTTTCATGGCTCCTACCTGCACAGCCCGGCTCCCAGCGTAATGGAGTGTTATCATAACAACATAACAATTAAGTCTCAAGGCTTTTTTGGCATGCCAGCATGGCTCCGCTCGGGTTCCACCGGGCTGTCCGGTCGTTTACCTATAGCCCGCTGCCTGCAACGAGAACAGACTGGCGTAGCGCCCTCCTTTGCTCATCAACTCATCGTGGGTTCCCTGCTCAAGAATCGACCCAGAGTCCAGAACGACGATCATGTCCGCCATCCGTACAGTCGAGAAGCGATGGGATATCAGAATTGCCACACGGCCGCGCGTAAGCTCCTGGAAGTGCGCGAATATCTCAGCCTCTGCCGCGGCATCGATGGCGGCAGTTGGCTCATCGAGTACGAGAATATCGGCTTGCTCACGCATGAACGCGCGCGCCAGCGAGACCTTCTGCCATTGACCCATCGACAGCTCCCGACCATTGCCAAACCATCGCCCGAGCTGGGTCTTGTAGCCATCTGGCAATTCTGCGATGAAATCGGCTGCCTTTCCCTTGTGAGCTGCTCGCCGCCAACGCTCCTCATCTTGCAGGTGAAGGACCTCGCCGACTCCGATATTCTCCCCAAGCTCAAGCTGGTAACGAGCGAAGTCCTGAAAAATCACACCTATGCGACGCCGAAGGGCATCCCGGCCCCACTCGCGGAGATCCAGGCCATCCAGCAATACTCGACCGTGCTGCGGGGTATACAGTCCAGTAAGTAGCTTGATCATGGTGGTCTTGCCTGAACCATTGACGCCCACCAACCCAAGACTTTGCCCCGCTTTTACGTGCAGGTTGATACCACGCAGGGCCGGCATCGTGCTCCCAGGATACGTAAACCACACATCCTCAAACCGAATCCCTGCGCCTGGTTCAGGGCCAACCACGGCCTTACCGAGATGTGGCTCGACCGGCTGCTCGAGATATTCATAGAGATTCGACAGGTAAAGGTTGTCCTCGTACATAACCCCTATCGATTAGAGGATCGGCTCCACCGCCGTTTGTCCTTGCTTGAATACCACTAGGTACATCGTCATCTCTCCCAGCGTAATGCGGCTCAGCAATGCCGAAACAGCGATCCATGCGTACGCACCGTAGAAAGCCAGACTCCCCACGAAGCCCATACCGAAACCCCACAAGTCCCGGCGAATCGTCAATCGCCGCTCTTCGCCATAGAGCTTCTCGAAGATTTCCCGGTAGCGCTTGAGGAACTCGGGACCCAGATCGAACAGCTGAACCTCCTTGGCGTAGTCTTCGCGAGCAAGAACTGTCTCCATATACATACGCCGCCGCGTCTCGGGAGAACGCCAGCGAAACAGCTGAAAGGCTTCACCGGAAAAATATGTCTCGGAGAAAAATGCCGGGAGGCCTGCGACCAGCAGTATCACGACCGCCCATGGAGAAAACTGCAGCAGGAGAAGCGCAAAACTTCCCAAAAGGATCAGATTTTGCGCCAGGAGGAAAGTGCGCATGACAAGTGACAGTGGCCGCGTGGAGGCCTCTCGTCGGGCCCTCGTGAGCTTGTCGTACAGCTCGGAATTCTCGAAATCGGCAAGGCGCAAGGTCAATGCCTTTTCAAGGATCAGGACATTGACCCGTTGCCCGAGCTGGGCACGAAGCAGCGACTCGCAAGCGCCGGTGCCACGTTGTACCGCGGCAAGCAACACCACCAGCAGTGCCTCCAGCGCCACCCAGTACAGCAGCTGATCAAGCTCTGCTTCCCCGGATTGCTGATAAATTCCGATACCAGCCACAACGGTATCGACAATCAGCTTGCCAACCCATGCGATGGCAGCCGGAAGCAATCCGGCGATGACTGTGAGACCCGCCAACCAGAGCGTAAGTACAGGGCTGGTGGACCACACCAAGGCAATCGCCGAGCGACTATATTGAAAAACGCTGAAAAACGCCGGGAGCTCCGCCCTGTTCCGGGGGCCTGCCACGGAATCCTTTACGGCTGCCATCAGCTATTCGCCGTTCCGAGCGCAACGCGAGCGGCACGGCCCGCAGCCGACGCTACAAAAGACTTCACTGCAGGGTAGCAATGCTTCTCCGGCCATTTGCCGATACCGATCGTCATGCAGTATCCGTGCGCACCTTCAAGATCTGGGGAGCCCCCCCTTCCAGCGCGGCTGAGAGCGTTACCCTGCGCTGCCACACCCACCAGCAAACCAACAAACAGCACACAGCACTGCCGATGAACGAAAGCGAAAGCCCGATGACTTCCGCGGCGATCCCCAACAGCAGAGCACCAAGCTCCGGTGCAGCGCGCATAGTCACGAACCACAGCCCCAGAACTCTCCCGCGGTAATCCTCCTCCACCGCTGACTGTATCAACGCCTGGGCAGAGGCGCCGAACAGCACCGTGAAAAAGCCGGCCAGCCCGAGCAGAAACGCTGCAACAATGAAGCTGGTCGCCGCTGAGAATAGTGCCACGCAAAGCGCGTAGCCGACTGCAGCCAGTATGGTCGCCGAGGTCAGGCCGCGCAGCACTCGACCGGTTGCCCAAACCCCTCCAAGAATGCTTCCAACGGCCATTGACGAGGTAAGAATGGCAAATCCCTCCACGCCCATTGAGAATGAAAGCTCGACGAACGCAGGCAGCAGAGCTGAAACGGGCCGGGCCAGCAGGACAACGACGACGAACAGCACGAAAATCGGCAGCATGCCGTCATGGCGAATGACGTAGCGCACGCCGGCGGCAATGTCACCGGTCATCGTAGCGGTACGCTGCCGGGCCTTCGGCAGTCGCGCAGGGTCTATGTTCACCAGCAGCAGCGCGATTATCATCGCGAGGTAGCTTACTGCGTTCGCCAGAAACGCTGCCCCGAATCCACCCTTGGCGAGGATAAGGGCAGCAAGTGCAGGCCCGGCGAGGCGGGCCACATTGAACACAACGGCACCGAACGACACCGCGGCCACCACTTGGGCAGGGCTAACGAGCGACGGGAGCAATGCCATCCGTGCCGGCTGCGAGATCGAGATGACTCCCGCAAGCAAGACACGAAACACCAATAATGTCGCCAAGGTCAGAAGCTCGAGCTGATAAAACGCGAACAGCACAAGCATCAAGCCACAGGCGGCAACTTGGGACCAAAGAGCAAGGCGTCTACGGTCCAATATATCCGCGAGCACCCCGCCTATGAGCCCTGTAAACAGAATCGGAATAATTCCCGATGCTGCATACACACCCACCCAGAATGGTGAACGCGTTAATTCCCAGACAAACCAACCCAACGCGATCCGGTGAATCCACGTACCTATCAGGGATAGGGTGTTACCGGCTGTATAGATGGCGTAGTTTCGTTCAAGAAACAGGCCACGCAGGGCGGATACCGCCATCGTCCCACCCTTCGCGGCCTCACCGCTTCACGTCAGTGAAATGATCTGCGCAGCAATGCTCACCGATCCTTAGCCTTGCTCCTCGGACGGCGGCGTCACGGTGGGGACAGCGGGGTGCACCCAGTTCTTCGGGTCTTCCCGCCGCGCGGGCGAAGGGATAGCGTAAACCTGCCATTGGCGCTCTCGTTCGACGATGTCGCTGTCAATCTCCCAACCTTTCCTTGTGAGCTTCTGCATTGTCGCCCGGAATGCTGACTCCAGCTGATCAGATTTGATGAGCAGTTCGGAGCGCGGCCGACGCGGTGGCAAGGGCGGCCTGATGGTCTTCACAATACCCACGTCTTCCTTGATAGCATTTCGCCTTCCTTCCTGGCGTTCCTTGTCAAACTCTTCGGTAAGCAGGTAGTCGCGAGCCTGAATCGAAAATGTTCGGGTGTGAAATTGATCTATTGGCGTTCGATGCGATAGGGTGCACTGGCTCAAACCGTCCGAACGCTTGATGTCAATTCTGTGGGTAATCCCCGTAAACGTAAATGATGTAGTGGCCTTTGTCTTGCCACGCTTTTCGGCCGTAATTTCGCGCATAGCCCCTGTTTTCTGCGAGCGATCCGGAGGAGTACGCTCGCGCGTCGTGGATGCGCCCCATTCATTCTTCTGAACTTCGACGATTTGGATCTGCGGGTCGCGTTTACTACCGAACGATTTGTGCACGAAACTCGGATGGGCCCCATCTATTGAGTTTTCCTCAGATCTTTGCCAGTTGGCGTCCACTTCGTAATTCAGACGTACCGTTCGCCAATTTTCCTTGTCGTAATACTCAGGAAACCAGCTGTCATCCAGAAAAGGAGGTCGATCCTCTTCTTTTGCGTCACCCAGGAACACCCAGATCCAGCCAAATTTTTCGCGGACTGGATACGAATCGACCCGTGCCCGTGGCGGGATACGCGCCTCTGGTCCCAAGGCGGGAATCTTGACGCACACGCCCGACGAATCAAAAACCCACCCGTGGTAGGGACAGGCTATGCACCCGTTCGACACCTTGCCTTTGGACAGCGCTGCGCCACGATGGCAACAGACGTCGCTAAGGCAGTGAATCTCGCCACTTTCATCGCGGAATAGAACGAAATCGGCTCCCAGCATACGAAGAGCGATCGGCTCGTTTCCGACGAGATCTTCAACGGGTGCGGCGACATACCAATTGTTGATGTACATTTGTTTCTCCTGTCCGAATAAGTTGGTCGGCTGGCGTGCCTCAGCACCAAAATCAATCAAGGTACTGGTCAGTCAGCGCGTCCAAGAAGATCCACAAACTCTGCATACTTTTTCAGCTCCGCCTGCTTGGCTTCGGGCGAGAACGTCTCATGCATCACTCGCAATAAGCGCTGCAGATACGCCTTACGCCACTTGGCCCGCTCTGAGGCCACCGTATCGTCAGGAATGTACGCATCGATATCGGCCATCGTAAATGGCTTTCCCGTGCCGGCCAGGCGGGCGACTGTATCGAGTCTGTCATGCATTACGGAAACCTCCGTTGCCACTGCCATGGCGATACCCAGCAATTGGTCCAAGTGCACATCGCCAAGGTAGGCCGGGCGCAATCCTTTGGGCACCACCGGTGGCGCAACTGGAGTTGTGGATGAATCATCGGCCAGAGAACTCACTTCGATTCTCCCGCTTTGCTTGCACATAAAGCCCAATACCCGAATTTCCCATCGGGCGTCGGCGCAATCTCCTCTCGGATCGACTCGTCGGCGAAACCTGCGCCGACGGCCAATTTGCGGGCGTCAACGTCGAACAGGAACGAGCCCCAGAACGGCTCGTTGTTATTGTAGGTATCCCAATCGCCCATGAATTGGTCGAAGGGTGTACGGCAGGTAATTCGACGTGGTACGTCCAAGTGTAGCATCACACCACCTGGGGAGAGCAGGCGATGGCACTCCTGCATGAATGCGGCCATGGCTTGGTGCGATGACTCGTGAAAAAGAATGTGTGAGACCACTACATCGAAGCTTTCATCCGGGAAGTTAGTGCTCTCCGCGTTCTGCTGCGAGAAATGCACAGGTCGCTCCAGCGCCTCGGCTCGTGCATGAGCATACCGAAGACATGAGGCCGAGACATCGATGGCGTGCACTTCCGCGTGGGGATAGGCGTCGACGTACGGCAGGGTATTCATACCAGCTGCACAACCAAGGTCGAGGATTCTGCGTGGTGCGAGATCTGGCATGGCGCTTTTGAGGAAGTTCACTCCGGTCTGGCCACGCGCATCATTCAGGGGGCCACGAAGGCCACGCCCGAAAATAAATGAGCCAATGTCGTATCTTGCGCCTGCATAGACGTCATCGTCGCCCATATTGAGCAGGTATCCGCCCGGCACGCAATGAATATCCACCTCCGAGAGGTACTCCGGAATAGCAATGGAGTCATCCAGCGTCAGGGAACCAAAGCGCGGACGCTCGGCAAATTGTCGGTAACGGGCGTTCAACTCAGGCAGTTGTCGCTGCACGCACCGTGCTGTGGAATCAACATACAGCTCCTGTTGAGTGCGCATCAGAGAACTCCACAGCCGATAGTAGGGCTGCTGAGCCATGACAGCGGCCACTTCATGCCGGTTTCGTGGCGGCCGCTGGTGTTGCGCCTCGAATTCAGGCCGTGCATGCTCTTCGTACACTCGCGAATTTCCCTCAGCAAGATCCTTGGACAGGTAGTTCTTCAAATCGATCAAGAAGCTGTGCCTGGCACGTTCCTCGCCGTTCTGTTCTGGCAACATCGGGTGGGACGCCTGAATATACATCGCTGGTGACCTTAGGCATGTTGATATAATGTTATTATAACTATATAGTAACAGGGAATCTAGAGCTGCACCGCATCTTCTCGGATCACCGCCAATGAAGCTCGGGTCGCCCGGGCAGTCACACGCAGCCGATGCAGCTCGCAGCCTATCCAAAGGATCACTCGACATGACCAAAAAGACGGCCAAAGACGAGCCTCGATCGGGCTCCGCTCACCCCCCCTCGGCAGCTGCAGAACCGGCTCCCGGAGACGTGTTCGTCGCCGCCACGAAGACATTCCAGCCGATCGATTTCCGCAAAGGTATCCGCGGAGATTGCCGGATCCTGCACTGCGATCGTAACTTGAAAGTCAAATCATCCCTCTACAACGGCGAGGTGGGCTTGGTGGTTGGTCTGGCCATTGATGCCGATGAAGGCGTCCTCTACTCCACCAATCCGCAGCAGAATTCGTTCACATGCTTCAACATGGCTGGCGATATTATCAACGGACCGGACTTCCTGCCTCAGCGCCGCTACGGCAACATGGTCATCGATAACGCCGGACGCGTCATCGTCGGCGTACATTCCCTGCATGGCTCGGAGAACATTAGAGACAACCACGGGGATGGAAAGCTCGTTCGCTTCTGCATGAAACAACGGACTTTCGAATTTTTTGAAGTGGAGTACGACGGCGGCCGTGGCGGCAAGCATTGCGTGAGCAACCTCGCCCTCGCTCCGGACGGTACCACTGTCTACTATGTCTCGGAAGCGGGCCGGCGCGTTCTACGTTATGACATGAACCAACAACAGCAACTCCCAGACTTCCTCTGTCTCGACCCGGATGAACCGCTCGGAACATATGGCTTGGGCGTTACTTCCGATGGCAATATCCTCATGGCAGCTGGCGTCGGGGCACTGCTTTTCGATGCCCGCGGAGAACTGCTTTATCGTTACGATGTGCCAGCGGTGAAGGGTTGGACGCGGGCACGCCTGGCAGCTGATGGAAAGCACTTCTTTTTGGGCAACTTCCTTGACGGTATTCTGCAACGCCGCCGCATAATCGACGGCGAGATAACTGGGGAAATGAATGTAGGCTATCAGGGGTCGCTTACATCCGTCGTTGAGTACTTCCCCGCGGGCACTCTGATCCCAGAGGCCTGACCTGCACAGGCTAGGTGACTAAATAAGGGGACGCGCATGATGCCAGCTCGCATTCTCCCTGTGCGTAACCCTCGCACAGGCGACGTAGACTACCAACTTCACTGTACCGCGCCGGAAGCACTTCGAGACATCGCCGCCTCACTGCGTCAGAGCCAGCCCAGGTGGTCCGCACTTGGGGTCCATGGCAGATCAGAAGTACTCGACCAATGGGCAACCCAGCTCATCGCGCTCAAGCGCCCACTGCTTGATGCGTTGGTGACGGATACGGGACGCTATCGATTAAGCTTGGCTGAAGTCGAGGGACTTCCGCACAAGATCCGCCGATGGGCGAAAGTGGCACCCGAAATCCTTCGGACCCGCAGCCACCCTGCTGCAATGTCGCCACAGGTAACCTTGGATCGCCAGTATGTTCCCTATACGCTCGCAGGATTTATCAGCCCTTGGAATTTTCCGCTGTCACTGTCATTCATTGATGCGCTGCCCGCCTTGATCGCTGGTTGTTGCGCGATAGTCAAACCCAGCGAAGTCACCCCACGGTTCATCGAACCGTTGCGCGAAAGCTTCGCTAACATTCCCGAACTCGCCGACGCACTGGCCGTTGTCGCAGGCGATGGCGCAACAGGCAACGCTCTCGTAAACCTCGTCGACATGGTGTGCTTTACTGGCAGTGTGCCGACTGGCCGCAAGGTTGCAGAGACTGCAGCCGCACGGTTCATACCTGCTTTCCTGGAACTGGGAGGGAAGGACCCGGCCATCGTGTTGCAATCCGCGTCCCTCAGCGTGGCGACAGATGCAATCCTCAGGCAGGGTATGGTCAACGCCGGTCAGGTATGCCTGTCTCTGGAACGCGTCTACGTAGCTGAAGCCATACACGATCAATTCGTCCAACTGCTTGTCAGTAAAGCTTCAGCGTTGGAGATCAATCATCCGGATATACACAAGGGACATATTGGCCCACTTATTTTTCAGAAACAGGCAGATATCATCCGGGACCACCTGGCCGATGCCTTGGAGCGCGGTGCGACGATAGCGTGCGGGGGATCCATTATACGGCGTGATGGAGGCCTCTGGTGTGAGCCAACAGTCCTTACCAATGCGACTCACGAGATGCGAATAATGCGGGAGGAGACATTCGGACCCATCCTTCCTGTCATGTCCTTCTCAAGCACGGAGGAGGCAATTCGCCTTGCCAATGATTCCGATTTTGGTCTTTCCGCAGCAGTATTTTCAGGCGACATCGCTGAGGCACGTGCAGTCGCCGAGCGCCTGGAGGCCGGTGGTGTCAGCATCAACGACGCCGGCCTCCAGTCAGTAACCACAGAGGCGGAGAAGCAATCTTTCAAATTCTCCGGTCTTGGCGGCTCGCGAATGGGCAACGAAGGACTTCTTCGTTTTCTAAGACGCAAGGCCTTGATGATACAGACGGGTACCCCCCGGTCCATGGACGCGTTCGATGAGGCCGACAGCTCCATTGCCTGAGACGGCATCCAAATGCACTAAGCGTACAAATCAGAGATAGTGTGAATGCGCAATTACGACGTAATCGTTATCGGAGCAGGCAGCGCCGGCCTGCCATTGGCAACCTTCGCTGCCAAACGGGGTGCGCGTATCTGCATATTGGACAGCGCAGAAGAAATAGGAGGCAGCCTGCTCATAAATCGCGGACAACTCAGTGGCGCCGGCACGCGCCTCCAGGCGGACAAGGGTATTCACGACACACCAGATATGCACTTTGACGACGCCATACGTATCAGTCGCGGCACGTCTGATCGCAGGTTCTTGCGGATGGCAGTAGAGCTCCAGGGGCCGTTCATTGACTGGCTGATGGACAACGGCTTCGACATTGAGTCGGACATGCCACGAATCATTCACGGGCATGAAGCTTATCGAACAGCGCGGACTTACTGGGGCACACAGGATGGACTGTCTATCCTGCACGTGATTGAGCCGCTATTCGAAGCCGAACGGCGCAGGGGTCGGATTGACCTTCAGCTGTCAACACCAGTGAAACAACTCGTCACCGGCACTGCGGGCGAGGTGTTGGGTGTGGAATTGGAGGATGGTAACCAGATACTCGGTAGACGCACCGTGATCACCAGCGGAGGCTATGGCGCAAACCCTGAAATCTTCGCAAGACTGCATGGTGGCGCCCGCCTGTGGTCGGGATCCTATCATCACGCACGCGGCATCGGCATTGAGTTGGCAGAGCAGGTGGGCGCCGAGATTCTACATACCGAGAAGCTGCTTCCAGGATTTGGAGGATTTCTCGACAAAAGCCTGGCCCATCCCAGGTTCCGTTCCTTCGGAGGTCTGACTCCGCAGGACCGTCCACCTTGGGAAATCATCGTCAACGCTGAAGGCCAGCGCTTCATTGCGGAAGACAACCCCAGTGTGGACGAACGCGCGCGGTTGCTGTTTCAGCAGACTGACGGGCGCGCCTGGGTTGTATTCGATGAAAGAATCCGACGAGAGGCGCCGACGCTCTTTTCTTACTGGTCACAGGATCGCGCGAACGCAATCCTCGCTGACCCGGAGTGTGTCGCGAAGGCAGGCAGCATCGTAGAACTTGCCAGCCAGGCAGGCACCGACTCGGCTGGATTGAATGCCACGATCTCTGACTACAATGCGGCCTGCGGCATCCAAAAAGACAGACTTGGGCGCACGCACCTGCCGCTTCCAATTGTCGAGCGTCCCTATTATGCCGTCGCCATCTACTCTTACTCTGTGCGCACCGTCGGGGGAGTGAGTGTCGACACCGATTTTCGAGTACTTAGGCGCGATGGAAAGGCTGTCGAGAACCTTTATGCGGCTGGCGAGATTCTCGGCAGCCTTATATCTGGCGCCGGCGCTGTAGGAGGCATGAGCCTGACGCCGGCCCTTGCCTTCGGCAAGCTGCTTGGCGAGCGGCGGCTACCCCTCTAGATAAACTGCACGATAAACGCAGGCTTCCCCGCCAGATTCGTAGCCTGTCACCGGTGTGCGGCAGCAAGTCAGAAATCATACCAGTAGGATTGCCAGCGTGCCTTGTCCTTGAGAAAGCGTGCAGCGTCCTGTTTGTCCGTTGGCATGTATTCGAGCCACAAGTTCGGATCGTACCGCTCTCGGTACTCATTGTAGACCTTCTTGTAAAGGGAAAAGTGAACGTCTGGTATACGATGCCCTTCTCGGTACTCCCCCATTCGGATAACTGCACGACGCTTGGTTTCAAAGCAGTCCGCCTCGGCTAGCACCACGCCTTTCGGTCCGAAAATTGACGAACGTCCTACCCAGTTGTTCTTCGGCGCCATCTCCTCAAAATTCAAGCGATCAGGGTAAGAGTTGAGAGAGTTGTTAACCATCGTCACGAACACATCGTTGTGATAAGCCGTCATCATCATATCTTCCCAGCGGAATCCACCGGTGGCGCTGCGGCATATGATCTCTGCGCCCTTCAGGGCCATACAACGAAAAAGTTCAGGTTCATACTGAACCGCTGACATTGCAATGTTGCCGATGTCGGTTCGCTCAACCGGTATCACGGCATCCCAACCGTACATCTCGACGTATCGGTCCAGGACGTCATAGATACACGTCGTGAACTGCTCCCGGGTGCGGCGTGTCCCGCGCTTGGCCCGCTGCTTCCAATGCTTGGCAAGCACATCCCCACTGGGACCGACAAGCACTTGCGTGTTCATTACATGATCAGGCCAATCTGCATCCTTGAGCAAAGCTCCCATCGTAATATAACAACCAAACTTCTTCGCGAGCTTACCGATCTCCTCAAACTCCGGACCCGGAGCTTCCAGCGCAACATTAAGATATTGCCTACGGTCGTAGTGACGAAACCCCTGGATAGGGAACTCATGAAAACAAAGCAGGTCACATGGGCCGCTGGTATACGCCCGTTCTATGCATTCCAGCACATAGTTCAGGTTGTCCCTTATACCCTGCTTAGGATTATCCCCATCCACACCACGAACCTGTGTCTGTACGATACCAATCGCAATGTTTTCTTTGCGCAGCGGCACCATAGGGTACGTTCCATCTTCCCTTACGCGTTCATCCGTCATCAGGCTCTCCGACATCTGTAGATGAGTTATTTCTGGTAAAAAGAAAAAGTGCGCAGCCATTAGCCCTGACTGCCATTGAACGACAGGTACCTGGAGAGGTGACGACCACTCAGGTTACTGACCCATCCGTCAATAGAAGGCCTGACAAGGTAATACCTGTACTTAAAGAAAACCGGGATAACCGGATGTTCTGCCATTCCGAGCTGCTCTGCCGCGCGCAATGCAGCGAGGCGCTCCTCAGGATCAGCTATCAGGTCAGTTTGACGCAGCGCTTCGTCAAACTCGGGATTCGTGTAGCCCGAGAAGTTCAGAATGCTCCCACCCTGAATCAACTCGAGCAGACTCATCGGATCTTCGTAGGCCGCGTAATATATGTAACGCATTGCATCATACTCTCCGCTGCGAGCGGCACGCACAATGCTTTGAGAGCCTCTATTTACAACATTGACGTCAATACCGATACTGCGCCACATGGCTTGGAAGGCCACTGCCAACCGTCGATTCTCCTCGAGCCCACCGAAATTGAACTCGAACCGCAGTGGGTTTCGCTGAGTGAAGCCAGCTTCAGCCAATAACTGCTTGGCGACCTCGCGGCGACGATCCATTGGCCAATTCGCGAATTCCATCGCGTTGTCACCGTATCCAGGCATGGCAGGAGGTACGAGGTTGTAGGCAGGCCTGCTACCGTCCGTGAGCAAAGAACCGGTAATCACGTCCCGGTCGATCGCCAACGAAAGTGCTTTCCTGACCCGGCGATCATCGAACGGCGGGCGAGTGTTATTGAGCAGGATGTAGTAAATGCCCGCCACTGCCTCCGGTCTGAGCGCTGGACCGAGATTTCGCCGCAACCACTCGATTCTATTGACGGGCACATTTAGCGCCACATCAAGCTCCCCTCCTCGATAGAGGGTCAGCGAGGT
>JAFIFN010000260.1 GCA_020832005.1 Gammaproteobacteria bacterium
GTTGAGGAACTGGCCAGGCTTCACCAGGCTGAATGGGGGCACCTTTCTCCGCAGGTTGATGTGGATACCAGAGCGACTCGCCTTGTTGAAGCCGCCGGCAGGTCCGAGATTCCATTAATTTTCATCGCAGTTGATGGTCCAGATCTCGTTGGCTCAGCTGCATTAGTCAAGAGCGACATGAAGGAACGTCCAGAATTGTCGCCTTGGCTCGCGGCCGTGTATGTCAAGCCGGAGAGTAGAAAGAACGGAATTGCTTCTGCGCTCATTTCGCGTGTGGAGCACGCGGCCCTGTCTCTGCGCGTGAACGTGCTATATCTCGTCACCGAACAACAGGAGAAGTTCTATGGACGCAGAGGATGGAGCTTGATGGAGAATGCCGATCACTTTGGCACTCCAGTCGCGGTAATGACGAAGCAACTGAGTATTGTCAACGGAGATGATTAGCAACGCGTCATCTAGCCGCGGTGGCAAGACGCCCAACACTTATGAGGCCTCTGCCTGCGGCTGCCCCGACATCACCCTTTCAATCCATTCGATGTAATGGCTTAAGCTGACATTACAACTGACTTGGCCATAGCGCCCGGGGCGGGCGGTCATGACGTTGCCTTGCACGACTTTCCAAGAGGCCAGCCCGGCCAACAACCATTGATCTGCGATCTGGACAAGCACAGGACCGCCACTATCCCCGTTTCCGATCGTGCCCTCAAGGGGTAGTGCCGACGGTAGATCGTCGAAGACATAGCAGAACCAGCGGCCATAAGCACTGGTGATCTTGTTGAACGCGCGGCGAAGCTCCGTTCGATTGGGGCCTCGGGGGTCGTGCCCAATGGCTCCCGTACCCGTAGCGCCTCTCCCCACGATCTTGACGAGCTGGCCTGGTTCGACGCTGTGCTTGTACATTGCAATTGGAGCGACATCCGTTACCGGCTGGGTCAACTTTATCAGTGCGATGTCGTCAGATGAGGCAAGAAACACCACTATCAACATTGCCTCTCCACTGGCCGTTGCTGGATCGATCAGCTCTTGTGGCAGCGTCTTGTATCCAGAATGCGTAACGACGCGCTCAACGTCCCTGGAAACGCCGTTGATAACTATCTCATTGGGTTTGGAATGCCCCGAAATCGTATGGGCGGCCGTAATAATCCACTGGGGTGCAATCAGAACGCCGTGCCCCTCACCGGCCATGTCAACGAGAGTAGGGAACTCAGAGGTCGAAATCCGATACTTCGAATCGTCAACGTCATGTCGAATGACGATGGCACTGGCGGTTGATGACACCGCGAGTACGAGTATGAGCAACAATAATCGGGTCATGTGTGATGCCTCAGGGGGGGCTACCGGCTGAACTAGGCGGCGCCGCGAAGCGACGGGCGCCTTCACTCGTCGATCTACCTATACCGCTGCGTGAACAATACCCGCCCAAGCCAGTAGACCATAAGGAACAGCACCAAGAACACGGGAACCGCCAGCATAGCAAGGTTGCGAATCTGCTCTGGAAACACCTCAGCTTGCCCTAAGAAGAACGATGCGGCTGCAATGAATAGCGCAAAGCACATGCGCCAAAGATGTCGTGCAAGGCGTTGCGGCCCGTGCACACCGCCCATACGCAGCACGCGCCAGTCAAGCAGCGCAGCCAGAAGCGCCACCGTGCCAAAGATGAAGTAGGGCGGCGCGGGGAATCCGTCCTTTGTTCCCGAGGTACTCTTCAGAGCCTCGAATCCGAAATAGAGTCCGGCAATGCCAACGGTCAGCGCCACCAGCATCGCGCCAAGGTCGATCCACCGCGCGCCAGCAGCAGGCCGCCGAATGGTGAGCACTGCAGTCATGACAAGATAGAACGTCAGAGCGCCTGCTATAACCGAAAGTGCTTCGGGCTTCAAAGCCGCCAGCGCCGCGCCAGTGACCGACATGATGAGCATCGCCCAGACAAAGAGCATCCCGCTTTTGCAATGCAGCTTTCCACCCTTCACACCATAAAGCGCCCCAGCGCCTGCGACTAGCGCTATCGAACCGGCCGCGATGTGCAGCGCTCCCGGAAAACTCGGCATATGATCGCCTCCTTAGAGCAGTGGGCGCCAGAAGATGATATACCCTCCGCAGACTCCGATGGTCATCGCCATCACCCCTGCGGAATCCCTGCAGGCCGGACGCGCCGAAGACGAAAAATGTTGTGCTCCGCTCTGTCGATCACCGCCGAGCGTTCACTGGCTGGTGCGTCGAGGTATGACCCGTGACGAACGCCCAGCCATGTTCCTGACGTTCAACCAGCATCGTGAACACGCCGCTGAACTCGAAGTTACCTCCTGGCATCAGCAATCGAGTTTGAAAGAAAGCACTTCCGAAGGCCGTGTCATCTGACAGCGGTTCGAAGTAGATCTCCCAGAGCGCTGTGTCGATCTGTGTACCTGCAGGGAACTGTTGCAGGGCGTGCAGTATCTCATCGGGCGACCGGTAGCGAAGACTGCCATCCTCGAACCAGCGGAGCCGCCCGTCGTTTACGTAGGCAGAGTGTATGCGTTCCCGGTCTTGTGCTGCGATCGCTGCATTCCACTCGTGCAGAAAAGTCTCGATCTCCGTGTGCATGCGCTCCGGCGTGACCAAGCGCGCGGTAGCTGATGCACAACCGTTTAGAAAAAGGCCTCTTTTGAATTCTGAGTGGGTGCAGTAGTGTTTTCGTCCGAAGTATTCA
>JAFIFN010000060.1 GCA_020832005.1 Gammaproteobacteria bacterium
CGAAGTCCGACGCCGCTGCGAAGTCCGACGCCGCTGCGAAGTCCGACGCCGCTGCGAAGTCCGACGCCGCTGCAAAGCCGGCCACAGGCGCGGCACTCGGCGCAGCCGGCATGGCGGCTGCCACGGCGGTACCTGCTGCCGGGGCTGCGAGCTCGGAAGCTGGCACGGCAGGCGCATCTGACGACAGTCAGGAACAGGTCGCGCAGACAGATCCGGAGGTCGCCGCGGCGGCCGATGCCGGTACCCCTGGTGAGCGGCGCGAAGCATCCCAGGAGCCGGTCCTGTCGCCTGCCGAAGTCGAGGCCGGGGAAGCAGCAGAAGCTGCGGAGCAGGATACCGGGTCACCGCGGCCCGCGACGTCGGACGGGCACGGCAGCGAGGCAGGCAACGGCCTCGACGATACGGCCGAGCTGGCCACGCTGAAGTTGTCTGCGACCGATGCGGCGAACGACGGGCACGACGCCCACAGCGATGCGCAGGCGGCCGATGCGCCGGGCGATGACGATGAGCCGCGGCGCGACGCGCATAACGGCGCGGGACGCCGGGCGTCTGCCTGACTGCGCGCGGGGGTTCAGCAAGGCCTCCCCGCTGCAACGCCGGCCGCGGCGCATGTCGCCGCGGCGTCATTGATCGATCCGGCTGTCACATTTTCGTAACGTTCCGGGCCTAGGCTTGGGGTATCGCCCAGCCGTCCGGCGCTCGTCCGTGCGCCGGATGCCTGCCGCCCCCGGAGACGCCCGACGTGCCGACCCACAGCGCAAGCTTCGCGCACCCCTTCCAGACTTTTCGCCCGCTGCGGATCGCAGCAAGCCTGTGTGCGATCCTGATCGCGGGCCCTGGCGTGAGTGCGGCCGCCGAGGCGGCTGACGGAACCCCCGCACAGACCCCGGCCGAAAGCCGCGCCCACGCGCACATGGCGGCTGACCCGCCTGACTGGGATGCTGCGCGGGCGGCGTTTCACGAGGCGGCCGATGCGGGTTCGCCAACGGCCATGGCCCACTTGGGCTGGATCTATGAAAAAGGGCATGGCGTGGCCGCCGACGGCGATGAGGCCGCCGCCTGGTACGGTCATGCCGCACGCGCCGGTGCCTACGATTACGCGATGAAACTCGGCTGGATGTACCTGGGCGGGCAGAACGTGGCGCAGGATCGCGCCCGGGCCGAGGCCTGGTTCGAGTTCGGCGTGGACGCCGGCCATACCCCCACTCAGGTGGCCTGGGCGTCGGTGCTCATCAGCGATGCGTTGGGCGGTCGCAGCCCGGAGCGGGTATTCGAGGCGCGCACGCTGCTGGAGTCGGCGCTGAACGAAGGCTATGGCCTGGCGTCGTTTTTTCTCGCGCGACTCTACATGGAAGGCATCGGTGGCCACCCTGTCGATCTGCAGCAGGCCGCGAAGTACACGCGCATCGGCGCCGCTGATGGCCATGCGCAGATGCAGGGCTGGCTGGCGGTGATGTATCTCAGGGGCCAGGGTGTCGAGGCCGATGTGGTTCAGGCGGCCAAGTGGGCGAACCTGGCCGCCGCGGGCGGGGATGCCGCGGGCAACGACCTGCGCCTCGCGCTGGAGGCGCAACTCGATCCCGAACAGATCCAGGCCGCGCGCCAACGCGCCGTGCACTGGGCGCTAGAGCGCGACTGAAGTCTGCCGGGGGCGCCATGCACAAGGTGATCATGTACAGCCTGCTCAGCCTTCTGGTGCTGTTCTTCGGCGCGCGCGCCTGCGGTGTGACGCCTGCGCAGATCGAGGACGCACGCCTGCTGGCCGAGCTCAATGCCGAGGAAGGTGCGGCCTACCGGCGCGCGCGCGCGACCGAACCCGGCGTGGTATCGCTGCCCAACGGCCTGCTGGTGCAGGTGCTGCACGCCGGCGACGGTGAGCTGCCGGCGCGCGACGACTGGGTGCAGGTGCACTATCGCGGCTGGCGCATCGACGGCCGGGAGTTCGAGAACTCCTGGCGTCGCGAGGAACCGGCCGTGCTGCCCATCGAGCGTGCGATCAGCGGCTGGCAGCAGGCGCTGCTGGCCGCACCGGTGGGTACGCGGCTGCGCATGGTCCTGCCGCCGGAGCTGGCCTACGGCAGAGCCGGCAGCGGCGTGATCGGTCCGGAAGAAACACTGGAGTTCGAGCTCGAGCTGCTGTCCATCGTCATTCCCGAGGTGCCGGCGGAGCGGGCGCAGTGGGAACAGCCGGTACCGAACCTGCAGTGATGCCCGCTCCATCATCAATCTGTAATGTTTCGTTCATAAGCTTGTCGCTTTGGGGCCCCACACTTTCGGCACGATCGGGCGATGGCGCCCTGCCGGCCCCGTTCGCGCTTATCACTCCCAATCGAGGACAACTGATCATGATGCTGAAGAAAACTCTTGCACTGGGCGTCGCCATGACCCTGGGGCTGTCTGCCACCTCGGCCATGGCCGACGTGGATGCGAACCTGCCGAAATACGAGCGCGTCTCGGGCATTTCCGGGAACCTGAGCTCGGTGGGCTCGGATACGCTGAACAACCTCATGACCCTGTGGGCCGAGGAATTCGCCGGCTTCTATCCGAACGTCAACATCCAGATCCAGGGTGCCGGCACCTCCACGGCGCCGCCTGCGCTGATCGAGGGCACGTCGAACTTCGGGCCCATGAGCCGGCCGATGCGCGACTCCGAACAGCGAGCATTCGAGGATCGCTACGGATACCCGCCGACGCTGGTGCCGGTGGCCATCGATATGATTGCCGTGTACGTGAACCAGGACAATCCCCTTGAAGGCCTGACCATGCAGCAGGTCGATGCGATCTTCGGTGCCACCCGCGCCTGCGGTGGTCCCAGGAATATTCGCACCTGGGGTGATGTCGGTCTGACCGGCGGCTGGGCCAATCGCGACATCACCGTGTACGGTCGTAATGCCGTGTCCGGTACCTACGGCTTTTTCCGCGAGACTGCACTGTGCGGCGGTGACTTCAAGGACACCGTCAACGAGCAGCCGGGTTCTTCGGCAGTCGTGCGTGGTGTTGAGCAGACGCTTGGCGGTGTCGGCTACTCGGGTATCGGCTACCGGACTTCGGGCGTGCGCGTGGTGCCGCTGAACGGTTTCGAAGCCACCGGTGACAACGCAGCAAGCGGCGACTACCCGCTGGCCCGCTTCCTGTATGTGGCTGCCAACCAGCACCCCAATGATGGCTGGAACCCGCTGGAGCGCGAGTTCTTCCGCATGGTGCTGTCGGCCGAGGGTCAGGGTGTCGTCAACCGTGACGGTTACGTCACGCTGTCGGCCGCGGCTGCAGAGCGCTTCCGCAAGCAGTTCAACCTCGACTAAAAGATTTGCCCGCGACATGACGGGTCCCGGCGCCTGAGGTGCCGGGACCCGTTTCATCACCACAGGGACCGGATATGTCTACCCCCGCCAGTGAGCAGCCCCTGAGTACCGGCTCCCTGCTGCCGTCGACCGAGCGGCGCCAGAAGCTGCGAAAACGGCGCGCGCTGCGTGACGGCCTTTCTCTTTACGGCGTCGGCGCAGGCGGTATCGGTGTCATCATCGCCCTGGGCCTGATTTTCGTCTACCTGTTCTATGAAACCTTCCCGATGCTCAAGCCTGTGAGCGTCGAGATGGAAACCGAATTCTCCGTGCCGCGAGGGGCGGACCAGACGCCCACGCTGCATCTGACGCTCGATCGATTCGAGGAAATCGGCGCGCGCTTCGCCGAATCCGGCGTCATTACGGTTTTCTCGGCGCGCACCGGTGCGGTTCGCGAGCGCCTGCAGATTCCGATTCCTGAAGGCGAGCGCATCACCAGCTTCGGCCGTGGCGAAAATCGTCGCAGTCTGTTTGTCTACGGCTTCTCCGACGGCAGTATTCTGCCCGTCAGGGTGGAGTACCCGCAGACGTTCGTCGCCGGCGTCCGCCAGGTCACCGCGGCGTTGTCGTTTCCCCTGGGCGATGAGGCTATCAGCCTTGGCGCCGGGGATGTGGACGAGTATTCCGCGCTGGCCGTCATTGAGGGCCGCGGTGGCTTCATCGTTGCCGCGGGCACCGAAGACGGCGCGATGGCCATGGCGTTGTTTACGACACGCACGAACCTGATGACCGGTGCCACCCAGGTCACCCGGTCGGACTATCGACTGCCCTCGCTGGGTCGGCCAGTGCGCCAGATCCTGGTCAACGAGTCGCTGCGCAACGTCTTTGCCATCGACGAGCGCGGTCACCTGTTCAGCTACGACATCGTCGATCCGGCCAACCCGCGCCTGCTCGAGGAGGTCGAACTGGTCGATCCGGGCGTGCGGGTCACCGCCGCGGAGTTCCTGGTGGGCAGCCGCTCGTTGATCGTTGGCGGCTCGGATGGCAGCGTGCGCCAGTGGATCCTGGTGCGCGACGAGCAGACCATCACGCCGACGCTGACAATGATCCGCAGCTTCCGGCCCCAGCCCGGCGCGGTGACTTTCATCGACCCGGAATATATCCGCAAGGGCTTCCTGGTTGGCGACGATACCGGCACCGTCGGGCTGCACTATGCGACCTCCAGCGTCACGCTGGCGATGAAACCGGTCTCGGACACTCCCATTGCGCGCCTGGCCATTGGCCCGAACAACGGCAGGGCACTGGTCAAGGGCGAAGGCTCGGACGTCATGCGCGTGCTGGCGATCTCCAATCCGCATCCGCAGACCTCATTAAGCGGTCTGTGGGGCAGGGTCTGGTACGAGGGGCGCAGCCAGCCCGAGTTCATCTGGCAGTCGTCATCGGCCGATGATGCCTTTGAAGCCAAGTTCAGCATCGTGCCGCTGTCGGTCGGCACGCTGAAGGCCGCGCTGTTCGCGATGCTGCTGGCCACGCCGCTGGCCCTGATGGGTGCGATCTACACGGCGTATTTCATGGCGCCGAGGATTCGGCGCATCGTCAAGCCCTCGATCGAGCTGATGGAAGCGCTGCCCACCGTCATCCTGGGTTTCCTGGCCGGGATCTGGCTTGCGCCGTACGTCGAGAACAATCTGCCGATCCTGGTGACCGGCGCGGTGCTGTTTCCGCTACTGATCCTGGTCGCCGGGTTCTCATGGTCGCGGCTGCCGGGCGCCGTGCGCAATCTCGTGCCGGACGGCTGGGAGGCGGCGCTGCTGATCCCGGTCGTGCTGTTCACCGGCTGGATCGTGGTCACCAGCAGTCCATGGATCGAGGTGCTGTTCTTCGATGGCTCGATGCGCCAGTGGCTTACCGAGGTGGGCATTCCCTATGACCAGCGCAATGCGCTGATTGTCGGTATGGCCATGGGCTTCGCGGTGATT
Organism: Gammaproteobacteria bacterium; assembly: GCA_020832005.1. GTDB lineage: Bacteria > Pseudomonadota > Gammaproteobacteria > Steroidobacterales > PWYM01 > PWYM01. The sequence continues at coordinate 5,261 of JAFIFN010000060.1, forward strand.
CCGACCATCTTCTCGATCGCCGAGGATGCCGTGTTCAACGTGCCGAAGCACCTCACGACCGGCTCGCTGGCCCTGGGTGCTACGCCCTGGCAGACGGTCATGGGCGTGGTGCTGCTGACCGCCAGTCCGGGCATGTTCTCGGCGGTGATGATCGGGTTCGGACGGGCCGTGGGCGAGACCATGATCGTGCTGATGGCCTCGGGAAACAGCCCGGTGCTCAATTTCAATCTGTTCGAGGGGATGCGCACACTGGCGGCGAACATCGCCGTGGAGCTTCCGGAAACTGACGTTGGCTCGACGCACTTCCGTGTGCTGTTTCTCTCCGCACTGGTGCTGCTGGTGTTCACGTTCATTCTGAACACGCTGGCCGAGATCGTTCGCCAGCGCCTGCGCAAACGCTATGCGTCCCTGTAGCCGGTGCCCGACATGAGTACGTGCAAATGAAAGCATGGTGGAAAAGTGGCGCCCCCTGGATCTGGCTGAACGGTGGCGCCGTCACCATCAGCATGATCATGGTCTTCGGCCTGATCCTGCTGATCCTCGTGCGCGGCTTCGGCGCCTTCTGGCCGCATGCAGTCTTTCAGACGACCTACGTCCAGCCCGGCACCGACCCGGTGCCGATCCTCGGCGAGCTGAGGCGTTCACAGGTGTTCACGGCAGAGGCCATGCGTGACGCCGGGCTGCCCATCCCGCAGGAGCAGGCGCTGGTGACCCGTCACCTGATCAAGATGGGTAATCGTGACGTCACTGGACGCGATTTCGGTTTCTTCGTTGCGGATTTTCTCGACGAATGGGTGTATCCCGAGGAAGCAGCGGTACTGGAGCGTCGCGAGTGGGGCGACTTCTACGGTACACCGGTGCGCCTGCTCGAGCGTGGCAACCCGGTGGTCACCGATAAGGCACTCTGGCCCGAGTTCAAGGTCCGCCTGAAGCGCAGCAATCAGCTCTATGACGAAATCCGCAGCATCGAACGCGGCGCCATCGGCCGCATCAATTTCGCCATTGAACGCGTGCGCCTCGACCGCCGCCGCGCCGTGCTGCGAGACACACTGACGCCTGAAGTCGAGGCGGAACTGGCGCAGCGCCGGGCGCGGCTCGATGCCGACTACGCGGTGCTCGAGGCCCGGCTCAACGAGCTGTATGCAGATGCCGGACGCGACAGCATCGTCATGCAGGTGGCCGATGGCAGCGAGGTGACGATCCGGCTGGCCGACATCGTCAAGGCCTGGCAGCCCAATACGATGTCGGTGTTCTCGAAACTGGGCTTCTACCTGGGCGACATCAAGGACTTCATCTTCGGCTATCCGCGCGAGGCCAATACCGAGGGCGGTATTTTCCCGGCGATTTTTGGCACCGTGGTGATGGTGCTGGTCATGTCGATCATCGTCACGCCCTTCGGTATCCTGGCGGCCATCTATCTGCGTGAGTACGCCAAGCAGGGTCCGCTGCTGAAGACCGTACGGATCTCGGTGTACAACCTTGCGGGCGTGCCCTCGATCGTATTCGGTGTTTTCGGTCTGGGCTTTTTCGTGTATTTCGTCGGCAGCTCGATCGATCAGGTCTTCTATCCGGAGGCGCTGCCGGCGCCCACGTTCGGCACGCCGGGACTGTTCTGGGCGTCGCTGACGCTGGCCTTGCTGACGCTGCCGGTGGTTATCGTGTCCACCGAGGAGGGCCTGGCGCGCATCCCGTCAACCATCCGCGAGGGGTCGCTGGCCCTTGGCGCCACCAAGGGCGAAACCCTGTGGAAGGTCGTGGTGCCGCTGGCGACCCCGGCGATGATGACCGGGCTGATTCTCGCGATCGCCCGTGCCGCCGGAGAGGTCGCGCCGCTGATGCTGGTGGGCGTGGTGAAACTCGCGCCCACGCTGCCCATCGATGGCAACTTCCCGTTCATTCATCTTGAACGCAAGATCATGCATCTTGGTTTCCACATCTACGACGTGGGATTCCAGAGCCCGCACGCCGAGGCCGCTGAGCAGCTCGTCTACGCCACCGCCCTGGTGCTGGTGGTGCTGATCGTGGCACTCAATCTTTCGGCCATTACCATCCGCAACCACCTGCGCGAAAAATATCGCGCCGAGAGCGACTGATATGCCTGCGCTCGCTCAAAACGTGACCATAAAGATAATCGGGAGAGACTCATGAGAGAGAGCCAGTCCACGGTGACCAGCATGGCCGCCAGCCTGTTCGCGGAGAACACCCGTTCGGTGCGTGCCATTAGTGATGAGGACATCGCGATCACGGTCGAGGACCTCAACCTGTTCTACGGCGATACCCAGGCGCTCAAGTCGATCAACATGACCATTCCGGCCGGCCGGGTGACTGCGTTCATCGGGCCGTCAGGTTGCGGCAAGTCGACGCTGCTGCGCTGCTTCAACCGCATGAATGACCTCGTTGATGCCTGTCGCATCACCGGCAGGATCAATCTGCATGGTGAGGATATCTATGCCCGTGGTACCGATGTGGCAGAGCTTCGGCGGCGCATCGGCATGGTGTTCCAGAAGCCCAATCCCTTTCCCAAGACCGTGTATGAGAACGTCGCCTACGGCCTGCGCCTGCAGGGCGTCAGTGATCGGCGCGTGCTCGATGAAGTGGTCGAGCGTTCCCTGAAGTCTGTGGCACTGTGGAACGAGGTCAAGGATCGACTCAACAGCAATGCCTTCGGCCTGTCGGGCGGACAGCAGCAGCGCCTGGTGATTGCGCGCGCCATTGCCATCGAGCCTGAAGTCATCCTGCTCGATGAGCCCACCTCAGCGCTGGATCCCATCTCCACGGCCAAGATCGAGGAGCTGGTCTCCGAGCTCAAGGAAAAGTACACGATCATGATCGTGACCCATAACATGCAGCAGGCGGCCCGTGTCTCGGATTACACCGCGTACATGTACCTGGGCAAGCTGATCGAGTTCGACGACACCATCAATGTGTTCACGAACCCCAGCGAGAAGGCCACTGAGGATTACATCACCGGACGCCACGGCTGATCCTACCCATCCCGGTAGCGACAGCCAGCGGCGCCCAAGCCAAGGCAGGACAGCGGCATGAAGAAGGGCGATATCTCGCAGCACATCTCGAGCCAGTTCAACGCTGAACTACAGAACCTTTATGGTCACGTGACGACCATGGGGGCGCTGGTCCAGGGGCAGATCGCCAACGCCGTGGAGGCACTGGCCAACGGCAATGTCGCACTTGGCGAGAGTGTGATCACCAGCGATCACCACATCAACTCGATGGAGGTGCGCGTCGATGACGATATCGCACAGATCATCGCGCGGCGTCAGCCGGCAGCCACTGATCTGAGATTCATCATCGCCATGGCCAAGACCACCACGGACCTGGAGCGCATGGGCGATGAGGCCGAGCGCATCGGTCACATGGCGGTGCGGATGGGCCCATCGGGTGGTGAGCAGAGCAGGCGCTTCGTCGAGATCTCCCGACTCGGGCGCAATGTCCAGAAGCAGGTCAGTGATGCCCTCCAGGCCCTCGATTCCCTTGATACACAGCTGGCCGCACGCGTCGTGCGAGAGGATGAAAGCGTGGACAGGGACTTCGAGTCGCTGCTGCGCGAGCTGATCACGCACATGATGGAAGACCCTCGCACCATTCCGCGTGTTCTGAATATCATGTGGGCCGCCCGCTCGCTGGAGCGCATCGGCGATCGCGCACGCAATATCTGCGAGTACGTGATCTACATCGTCAAGGGCAAGGACGTACGCCACACCAGCCTCGAAGATCTTGAGCGCGAGGCCAACGGCACCTCCTAGAGAATCCTTCAAGGCTGAGACGCTCGCCGCCATGGTGGCGCGTCATGCGGACAGCGCGACCGTGGCGTTGCCTGGCAGCAACAACCAGCCGTCTGTAATCAAACTGACACGATAGATTCACGCCAGTGTCACTGCCGGTGTTCAAACTGCGCAGCGCATGGCGGTCTGTATACCCCAGATGAATTTCCCCCCATAACGATTTTCAAAACACCCCGGAGATTTCGCATGAACAAGCAACTTCTCGCCGCCGCTGTGGCGTCGGCGCTGCTGGCACCGGTTGCCGCCGTCGCCGATACCACCGTGCAGGTCTATGGCCGTGCACACCTCAGCGTCGACTGGCTGGATAACGGCGTCGATGATGGTCTGAACACCTCCAGTAACTCCAGCCGCCTGGGCTTCCGTGCCAATCATGACCTTGGCAACGGCCTGACCGCATTTGTGCAGATCGAGCAGAACATCCGCTTCGAGGAAGGTTCGGGCAACTTCTCGACGCGTGACTCGTTCGTGGGCCTGCGCGGCGACTTCGGCCAGTTCCGGCTCGGTCAGTTCGATACCCCGCTGAAGTCAGTGCGCAGCCGTACGGATTTCTTCGGTGACCAGATCGGTGATGCGCGAAATCTGACCCGCCTGCGTGACGTGTACGGCAACGTCAATGATTTTGATACCCGTTTCCGCAACGGCATTCATTACCGCACGCCAAGCTTCAGCGGTGTGGTGTTCGATGTGCACTACTCGACCAACACCGGCACCGGTGCAACCGTCGATAATGATAACGATGCGCTGAGCACCAGCATTACCTACACCCAGGGCAACCTGTACCTGGCCGGCGCCTATGAGCGCAAGAACGAGACGAAGTCTGATGCGATTCGCCTCGGCGCCACATACAAGATCGGCGATCTTGACCTGGCCGCTTTGGCCCAGTTCGCGACGCTCAAGGCCCCTGCAGGCTTCGGTGGCATCGACCAGGACGCCGATACCTACGGCATCGGTGCGAGCTACAAGCTCAACGGCAAGATGACGATCAAGGGCCAGTACTACTGGCTGTCGGCCGATGGTGACGAGTTCGACGCCAACATGGCCGTCGTCGGACTCGACTATCGCATCGCCAGTCCGTTCCGCCTGCTTTTCGCCTATGCCCATACGAGCAACGACGACAACGCCCGCTACTCGATGTCGCGCGGCGGTCGTGATACGCAGCTGGCCACCGCGGCCCCGGGCCTGAACCACAGCGGCTTCTCGGTGGGCTTCCGCTACGACTTCTAATAGCTTCAACTCCCCCAATGGGGCCGCGAGGCCCCGCCTCCTCGAAAGAGGTCTTCAAAGCCTCGCCGGCAACGGCGGGGCTTCTTTTTTCCAAAAAGCGGCCCTTTTTCTAAAAGCGCCCCGACAGGCGCAGGTAGGCATCCTGGTCGATGCGATCACGCAGACCAGCTGGCGCAGACAATTCCCGCCGCAGTCGCACCCGCGCTTCCAGCGACAGCTGTGGTGAGAAGCGGCGCTGGTAGCGCAGTTCGGTGAGCCGGTCATCGTTGCGATAGTCTGTCGATAACAGCCAGCCGGCGCCGGCGCGACCGTGCACCAGCCCGAGGTGGTGTCCGGGGCGGATATCGTAGAGATTGATCGAGGCCTGCCAGGCGCTTCCTGATGCACGCCTGCCGGGTTGTCCGTCAGCGGCCGGCAGGCGCTGAGTGTCGGGCGCGATCCCTGCTTCGGCGCCGGCCAGCAGGCGCATGCCCTGTTGGCCGAGCGGCCACTGCGCGGCGACCCGACCCACCAGCAGTACGTAGTCATCGCGGCGGGCCGCGGCGACGCCCTCGGAGGCCAGTGCCGAGGGTTTCCACGTGAGCGCCAGCATGCGTTGCACGATCGGCCCCGCGGCTTCGAGATTCTCCAGCCCCGCAAAGCCTGCGATGCGGCTCGACGATGACGAGAAATCCAGCGGCGTGCGTCGCGTGGAACCGCCACCGCCTGCGGGGTGATGCTCCAGCACGACATGGCTGCGCCAGCCACCGCCCAAGGCGTGGGAGACATGCACGCCATCGGTCCAGTTGATACCGACGTTGGAGCTGTCGTTGCGATCCAGTGACTTGCTGGCCACGCCCTGCAGCAGGAAGCGACTTTGCAGGCGCCCAACCTTGAGCCACCAGTCGCCGCTGTCGGCACGATAGTTCAGCTGCAGCTCATCGACAGTCACATCGCCCCGATCAGTACCCGAGCCTGTCGGCGTCGAGGCGCGCAGGTACACGCGTGTAGCTGGGTCGTCGGCAGACCAGCTGCCGGCAAGCCGCGCGCGCAGGCTCCAGCCCGAACCCAGGGGTCGCTCGGCGGCCAGCCGAAGTCGCAGGCGAAGATCCTGCTCGTCGCTGCGGGCGCCATCGCGGGCCCGCCGCTCGCTGATGAACACACCACCCCGGGCGTCGCCGCTGAACTGCCAGGGCGCTGCTGCGTTGTCGGCTGCATACGTGCTTGGAACTCCGAGCGCAACCGCCAGCGTGCAGCCCTGGACCAGCCGCCTCACGGCACCAGCAGCACCGGACATTCGCTGTGGCGCGTCACCGATTCGGCCGTGCTGCCCAACAGCAGCGAGCGCAGCGGATTGCGCCCACGCTTGCCCATGATGATAAGGCCGGCAAGATGCTCGCGGGCTGCGTTGAGGATGGCGGTGGGTGCGTCGATGCATGGTGTCAGGCAGGTCAGGTTGGGTACGCTTTCGGCAAGGCCGGCCAGATGTTGCGCGGCAGCCCGGGATTCGGCTTCAGTGTCGGCCGCTTCGCTGCAGCTGATGGCATAGACGGCAATCGCCCTCCTGGCGCGGGCTGCCGTAGCGATGAATACGCGCTCTGCCGCCCGTGCGGCTGCCGAACCATCGCTTGCCAGCAGTATCGTGTCAATGTCCGCTGCGGCCGGCGGATCGGCCAGCGGCTCCAGCCACAGCGGCAGTGACGTCGAGCGCGCCAGATCCAGTGCCGTGCTGCCGAGGAACAGGCCGAGCCATTTGCTGCGGCCACGCATGCACGCCATCACCATGTTTGCGCCATGCGCGTCTGCGGCTTCCAGCAGTTCCAGCGCAGGATCCCCTACGCGAATCTCGTGTTCCGCCTCCAGGCCATTGATCCGAAGGGTTGCGCAGAGGTCTTCGAGGCGCTGCAGATAGTGGCTGCGGTGTGTTTCCGCCGGTGTGGCCGGGTAACGCGTGCTCAGTACGTGCACCAGCGTGACCTTTTTCGTGCCCCAGGCCTGCAATGCACCAAGGCGGCGCGTGAGCAGCGCCGTGGCGTCCGAGAAGTCGATGGCGACAGCAACATGTTCGTACACGGCGTGGCTCCTCGGATCAGGTGGCGGTGGGTGGGGCGGCCTGCTCGGCGCGAAAGCGTCCGCGACTTCGGTTGGCGATGCGCACCAGTGCCAGCATCACCGGCACTTCCACCAGCACGCCGACGACGGTCGCAAGCGCGGCCCCCGACTGCAGGCCGAACAGCGCGATCGCCGCGGCCACGGCGAGTTCGAAGAAATTCGATGTGGCGATCAGAGCGCCGGGCGCGGCCACCCGGTGGGGGACACGCCAGGCCCAGCCCCAGCCATAGGCGATGAAGAAAATCAGGAAGGTCTGGATCGTCAGCGGGATGGCGATCAGCAGGATATGCAGCGGATTGCTGAGAATTCTTTCGCCCTGGAAGGCAAACAGCAGCACGATGGTCAGGATCAGCGCGGCAGGTGTGATCGAACCGATGCGCTTCATGAAGACATTGTCGAACCACTCGATGCCGTGCCGGCGGATCAGCGTGACACGCGTGATGTAGCCGGCGGCCAGTGGGATGACGATATACAGCAGCACCGACAGCGCGACCGTGTCCCACGGTACGGTGATGTTGGACACGCCCAGCAGCAGCACCACGATCGGTGCAAACGCAAACAGCATGATCAGATCATTGACCGCGACCTGCACCAGTGTGTAGGCGGCATCGCCGCGCGTCAGATAGCTCCACACGAACACCATCGCCGTGCACGGTGCGGCCCCCAGCAGGATCGCGCCGGCCAGGTACTCACGGCCGAGTTCCTCGGGAATGAACGGTGCGAACACCACCATCAGGAAGAACCAGGCGATGGCGAACATCGTGAACGGCTTGATCAGCCAGTTCACGGTGGTGGTGATGGTCAGCCCTTTTGGCTGGCGGCGCACTTCAAGGATCGCGCCGAAGTCGATCTGCACCATCATCGAAAAATCATCGCCCAGATCAGGATCGCCACCGGAATTGACACCTGGGCGTACTCGAAGCTCGCCAGTGTCTCGGGGATGGCCGGCGCGAACTGGCCCAGCGCCACGCCGACGACGATGGCGATGATTACCCACAGCGTCAGATACCGGCCGAAGATGCCCATGCCTTCTGCCGGGTCAGGTGTCTCGGGGGTCGGGTTGGCGTTACTCATGCGGGACTGCGCTCCATGCAGATGATCATCGCGGCCGCATGATAGCCGACGGAGGTTACGTCATGGTTGCGTGGGCTTGAGACAGCAGTGCTCCGCAGTCGCCGCGCAGGCGCAGCGTTGCCAGTTCATCGGCGCGCGTGCGGCCCAGGCCGACGATGGCCAGGGGCATGCGCCGGGCAGCCGCCTGCCTGGCGAAGCGGTAGCCCGAGAACACCATCAGCGAGGAGCCGACGATGAGCAGGGCATCGGCCCGCTCGACGGTCTGTGTCGCCTCGCTGACCCAGTCACGCGGCACGGCCTGGCCGAAGAACACCACATCGGGTTTCAGCACGCCGCCACAGGACAGGCACGCCGGCACGGAGAAGGACTCTATCGTACGGGTGTCGACTTCCGCATCGCCGTCGGGCCGCTGGCCCGTGCTGGTGCCGGTGAAGTCGGGATTGGCCGCCTGCAGGCGCAGCTGCATGGCCTCGCGGGTGGTGACCTCCCCGCAGTCGAGGCAGACCACCTGGTCGAGCCGGCCATGCAGGTCGACGACGCGCTGGTGGCCGGCCTGCTGGTGCAGGCGATCGACATTCTGCGTGATCAGACCTTCGAACAGGTCGCAGCGCTCCAGTGCCGCCAGCGCAGCGTGCGCGACATTGGGCACGGCGCGCCGGAAATACTCCCAGCCCACGAGGCTGCGCGCCCAGTAGCGCTGGCGCACGCGCGCGCTGCCGCGAAAGTCTGCGTACATCACCGGGCGGGCGTGCTTCCACTGGCCCTCGGCATCGCGGTAATCCGGGATGCCCGAGGCGGTGCTGACCCCGGCACCGGTCAGCACGGCGATCCTGCGATGCCGGCGCAGAAATCCTGCGAGCTGCCCGGCGTCTGCGGCAAGCGTGTTGTCAGCCGACTGCGAGGCGCTGTCCATACCGGTCAGACGCAGTGTCCATGCAGGTCGTAGGTGTCGGCGGCGGTGATCTCGACATCTGCGAACTCACCGGCGCGCAGCGCTGCATGCGGTGCCAGGTGCACGACGCCATCGATCTCCGGGGCATCGGCGGCACTGCGGGCCACGGCCCCTCCGGCATGTACCTCGTCGACCAGCACCTGCATGCGTCTGCCGACCTTGGCGGCGAGTCTCGCCGTGGAGATCTGCGCGGCGGTCTCCATGAAGCGCGCGTGGCGTTCGGCCTTGATCTCGTCGGCCACGGGATCGGGCAGCGCGTTGGCCGCCGCCCCGTCCACCGGCGAATACTCGAAGCAGCCCACCCGGTCGAGCTGGGCTTCTTCCAGCCAGTCGAGCAGCTGCTGAAACTCTGCTTCGGTCTCGCCGGGGAAGCCGACGATGAACGTACTGCGCAGCGTGATGTCGGGGCAGATCTCGCGCCAGGCGCGGATACGCGCCAGCGTGTTTTCGGCGGCCGCGGGTCTGCGCATCAGCTTCAGGATACGCGGGCTGGCATGCTGGAACGGAATATCCAGGTAGGGCAGCACCCGACCTTCGGCCATCAGGGGGATCACCGCATCGACGTGCGGGTAGGGATAGACGTAGTGCAGCCGCACCCACGCATCCAGCGAACCCAGTGCTGCGCACAGCTCGTTGAAGCGGGTCTTCAGCGGCCGTCCGTCCCAGAAATCCGTGCGGTAGCGCGTGTCGACACCATAGGCACTGGTATCTTGGGAGATCACCAGCAGCTCGCGCACGCCGGCACCCACCAGGCGCTCGGCTTCATTCATGACCTCGCCGATCGGGCGGCTGACCAGATCGCCGCGCATGGAAGGAATGATGCAGAAGCTGCAGCGGTGGTTGCAGCCCTCGGAGATCTTCAGGTAGGCGTAGTGGCGCGGTGTCAGCCGGATGCCCTGCGGCGGCACCAGGTCCATGAATGGGTCATGTGCCGGCGGAAGCTGCTCGTGCACCGCCGACATCACCTCTTCATAGGCATGCGGTCCTGTCACCTTCAGCACGCCGGGGTGGCGCTGCGTGATGGTCTCGGGCCGGGCGCCCAGACAGCCCGTGACGATCACCCGGCCATTGGCGTCCAGCGCCTCACCGATGGCCTCCAGGGATTCGTGCACGGCCTCATCGATGAAGCCGCATGTGTTGACGACGACGAGATCGGCGGCCTCGTAGGTCGACGAGATCTCGTAGCCCTCGGCGCGCAGCTGCGTGAGGATACGTTCGGAATCCACCAGGGCCTTGGGGCAGCCGAGACTGACGAAACCGATGCGGTGTGGTTGGGTGCTCACGAGGGGCGGGGACAGATTCCGGAGGGGGGGCAAAGGCGTGATGCTACCGCGGCGACGGTGGCCGGGTCACGTCAGGGCCCGCGATGGCGCGAACTGGCCGGTGTTCAGCCCAGACTCGCCAGCGTGAACTCGTCCGCGTCGCCGCGCGGCAGCTGTGGCCAGTCGCCGGCCGCCAGCCAGGCGGCAAACGCCGCCGCCGGCAGCGGCCGACTGATGTGGTAGCCCTGCGCCTGGTCGCAGCGCATGGCCTCCAGCATGGCCAGTTCCTCGCTGCACTCGATACCCTCGGCGATGACCTTGAGTCCGAGGCTGTGGCCCAATTCGATGGTCGAGCGCACGATCGTCGCCAGCTTGGGGCTTTCATGCATGCCGTCGACGAATGAGCGGTCGATCTTCAGTTCATCGATCGGCAGGCGCATCAGGTAGCTCAGCGACGAGTAACCCATGCCGTAGTCGTCAATGGCCAGACCCACGCCCAGCGCACTGAGTTCATCCAGGATCTCCAGCGCCTGCTCCGGGTCCTCCATGAAGCCGCTCTCCGTGACCTCCAGGCACAGCAGCCCGGCGGGCAGCGCGTGGCGGTCGAGCAGCTCGGCCACGACGCCCGGCAATTCGCGCACCAGCAGGTCGCGGGCCGAGATGTTGACCGCCACCCGCAGCTGCAGTCCCTGGCGATGCCAGGCGGCGGCCTGGCGCACGGCCTCGCGCAGCACCCAGCGTGTCAGCACCTTGACGTAGCCGGTGTGCTCGGCGAACGGGATGAACTGCGCAGGCGACACCGGACCACGCTCGGGATGCTCCCAGCGCAGCAGGGCCTCGACCGCACCGATGCTGCCGTTGGCCAGGGCCAGCTTGGGCTGATAGTGCAGGCACAGCTGGTCGGTCTCCACCGCCCGGCGCAATTCGCCGAGCAGCGTCAGGTGGTCCTCGCGTGCCGTCTCGTGGGCCGGGTCGTAGTGGGCGAAGCCCGCCCTGCGGGTCTTGGCGGCATACATGGCGACGTCGACGTGGCGCAGCAGCGTGCCGGCATCCTCACCATGCGCGGGGTAACTGGCGATGCCGATGCTCACGCCCACGTCCAGCGGCTGTCCGGCCACGCTGAGCGGGTGCTCCAGCGCCGAGAGCAGGCTGCCAGCCGTGTGCTGCGCCTGTTCAGGCGCGGCTTCGGGCAGCAGCACGGCAAACTCGTCACCCCCCAGGCGTGCCATGGTCGCGCCTTCCGGCAGCAGCGCCTGCAGGCGCTGACTGACCCCGCACAGCAGCTGGTCGCCGGCTTCATGGCCGAGCGTGTCGTTGACCTGTTTGAAGCGGTCGAGATCCATGACCAGCACCGAGAAGGGCTTGGCATTGTCGTCGGCGAGGCGTTCGCGCAGGCGTGCATTGAACATCGCGCGATTGGGCAGATCCGTCAGCGTATCGCGGTAGGCCAGGCGCAGGATCTCGTGTTCGCGCGTGGCAATGTCCTGGCGCATGCGATCGAGACTGCCGGCCAGCGTGCCGATTTCGTCGCTGCGCTTGACGCGCACGTCGTGCGAATAGTCCCCCGCGGCCAGTCGCCGCGCATCGCGCGCCAGCTGGGCAAGCGGTCGGGTGATGCCCGAGGCGATCAGCGCGCTGCCAATGATGGACACCACGATGCTCAGCAGGCCAAGCACGACCAGGGTTCGGCTGAGCTGCTCGAAGCCGACCAGCGCGCTGGCCGTGGGGCGCTGCAGGACGGCATAGATCTCCCCGGGCGCATGCTCGCCCAGCGCGAGATCACGCGTGCGGAACGGCTCACCGTCGAGCAGCACCGAGCGCGACTCGCCAGTCGTATCGCGTGCCGGCGCGAGCAGGCTGCGTCGTGCCCCTGCGGACAACGAGGAGGCGGGTACGCGCCATTGACCGTCCGTGCCGCGCGCCAGCATCGAGACATCCAGCGTGGTCAGCGACTTGAGATCACTGGCGAAGCGGTCATCGACTTCGAAGCCCAGTGCGGCCCAGGCGATGGGCAGGGGTGCGAGAATCGGCACGACCACCAGCTGCTGGACACGGTCGTCGTGCATTACGATATCCGCCGCCGCACCACTGTCGCGCGCCTGCTGCAGCAGGCCGTGAAAGGCGAAGCGCTCGCCCTGGGCTGCAGGACGCGCGGTGTTGGCCATCACCGTGCCGTCGAGCGCCACCAGCGTCATGACCCTGGCATCCACCCGTGCGCCGTGGTTGGCCAGCACCGATTCGATGGTGGCGACATCGCGCGTGGCCACGGCCTGGCGGAAGCCGAAGTCCGCGGCCAGCACACGCGCCGCCTGGGTGAGTTGCTCGCGGTTCTGTTCGAGCTGGCGTTGGAATACGCGCTCACCGATCAGCAGTTCGCTGTCCAGCCGTGCGCGCGCATTGGCACTGTTGGCTGCGTTGACCACGACGAAAGCGACGATCTGGACCAGCGCCAGGAACAGTACGAAAAAGAAAATGATGCGCGTGCGAACGCGGCCGAAGCGCAGCATCAGCGCAAGGCACCGATGTCGAGAGTGGCAGCCGATTGCGGATAGCCCTGGTCCAGGCGCAGCGCGAGCTCGCGCTGCTCGCCGGCTGCCAGCGTCACGGCGTCCAGCTGCGCCGAGCCGGGCCAGTCGCGGTGCCAGGCGTACACGCGGTACTCGCCTTCGGGCAGGCCCGACAGCGTGATCTGGCCCTGTGCGTCGCTGAGGCCGAAATGCTCGGACGGGTTGATATACAGCCAGGCGATCATGTGGTCATGGATGTTGCAGCCCAGCACCACCAGGCCCGGGGCGTCGAAGACGATCGGTTCGGCGGCTGTGCCCGAGTACAGGCGGATCTCGAAGATCTTCGGTGTGGAGAACGAATAGACGTGATGCCGGATGTTGTCGCTGTTCGGGAAGTGCACCGTCGCACCCACCTGCACCGCGCTCACCGGTGGCGTGAAGTCGCGATCGATCTGGTCGATCATGCCCTCGGCGGCCGGAGTGACCACGGGGCCTGGCTGTTCGGCGACCAGGTAGACCACGGCATCGCTCATGGGCCGGTCCTGGGCGTCGCGGGTCTGCACGACCAGGCTGGCGGCATCCGCCACGCCCACGCCCGGCACGACCAGCCATGCGATCGTAAAGAGCGCGGTGTGCCACGCTGCCAGGCCCGGCGCCGGGTTCATCGCGTGACGATCTCGCGCTTCATCGGTGCCAGCAGGCGCAGCAGCTCGTTGCGCTCGCGGATGCCGATACGCTGGCGCTGCATGATCGCGATCAGTGCCTCGACCATGCCGTTGAATTCGCGCTCGGTGATGTCCAGGCCGGCGTGAACCAGCGTCATGTCTTCGCCGGAGTACTCGCAGGGGCCACAAGTGAGTTCGCACAGCTGTTCGGCCAGCAGATCGGCGACGCGCTCGAGGTTGACCTTGTCGAAAGACTGGTTGAGCGCCGGATCGGCCGCCACCTCATGGATCAACTCCGTGGCGATGGCCTGGAGCATCGGCATGCCGCCGATGCGCTGGTACAGCGAGCCTGTGGCAGTTGCAGCCAGCGTGGGCGCCACCAGCAGCATCAGCAGCATAACCGAGGCGCAATGGCCGCCGAAGTGCCTGCCCGGGGCAGGAAACAGCCATGCAGGCATCAGCAATTCTCTTAAACAAAACAACGGTAAACCAGCGTAGGCGAGGGTGGCCTCGAGGGCTGTTAATCGCCTCACAGTTCACGGTTTTCCGAGCCTCGCTGCGTTATCTTGCGGCCTTTCCAGCAACAACTGCCTGACTGAAACGGACCCGGCGATGCTGCATCGGACACTCTTCCCACTTCTGGCCATGACCCTGCTGGTCTGTCTTGCCAGCCCGCTGGCCGAGGCCCGCAGCAGCCGTCTGCCCGGGACCGGTGGTGTGCATCAGCTCGAGGGGGCGGCGGGCGGAGGGCTGGTCCCCTGGGCGCTGATCGCCGGCCTGGGCAGCGATCGGGCGATCGGCGGCAGCGGCTACTACAGCCGCGTCGAGGTCAGCGATTTTCGTCTCGACAGCTATGGCGTGGCCGCCGGGTTGTATGACCGCGTGGAGTTCTCGCTGGCGCGCATGGACCTGGACATCGGCGGCACCGTGCCCGGCGAGTCTCTGCGCATGGACATCGCCGGCGTGAAGCTGCGCGTGGCGGGTGACGCCATCTACGACCAGGACCGCTGGCTGCCGCAGCTGGCCCTCGGACTGCAGTACAAGCGCTCACGTGATTTCGAGTTCGTGCCGGCGGCACTGGGCGCGCGGGATCGCAGTGGCATCGATGTGTATGCCTCAGCGACCAAGCTGTGGCTGGGCGGTGTGTTCGGGCGAAATCTGCTGCTCAACGGCACGCTGCGGGCGACGCGCGCCAACCAGCTTGGCCTGCTGGGCTTCGGCGGCGACCTGGGCAGTCATTATCGCTGGATGCCCGAGGTCTCGGCGGCCGTGTTCCTGCACGAGCGCCTCGCCATCGGTGCCGAGTATCGTCGTAAGCCCGATCAGCTCGGCGTGTTTCGCGAGCAGGCATTCAGCGATGCCTTCGTCGCCTGGATTCCCGACAAGCACGCCTCGCTGACGCTGGCCTGGGTGGATCTCGGCAATATTGCGGACAAGCCGCGCCAGCGCGGCTGGTATCTTTCGTTGCAGCTGGGCTTCTAGCCCAAAGGTGCGCTGGCGCGGCCGGATCAGGCCTCAGCCAGCGCCGTTGGCGGGGTCTATGGCCCCCTCTTCGAGCTCTGCCTTGCTTGCGTCGCGAACCGCCGTGACCTCGATGTCGAAGTTCAGCGTCTGTCCGGCCAGCGGATGGTTGCCATCGACCGTGACCGAGTCGGTCGCCACCGCGGCAATCGTCACCAGTCGCGGCCCCTGGTCGGTCTGGGCCTGGAACTGCATGCCGGGCTTCAGCTCGCCAAGGCCCTCGAAAGCACTCTTGGGCACGGCCTGCAGCAGGCCGTCATCGCGCGGGCCGTAGCCTTCCTCGGGCGGTATGCTGACCTGGAATTTCTCGCCCTGGCTGCGGCCGTCCAGCGCTTTTTCCAGGCCGGGGATGATGTTGCCGTTGCCGTGCACATAGCCCAGCGGATCGTTGCCCTCTGAGGAGTCGACCACCGTGCCTTCGTCGGTTTTCAGCGTGTAATGAATGTGTACGACCTTGTCCGCCGCTATCTGCATCGCTCGTCCTTCGTGTTGGAATTGATCGCCCATGGTAACGTGCGAGGGCCGGCGCGTCAGGCCCGGCGGCCATTGCAGTGTCGATGACGAAGGCGTTCCAGGTGTGATCTTGCAAGACATCCATCCTCAGCCGGGCGCGCCCCTCGGGGGGCCGCTGACGTCGGCGAACCTCCTCTGAGCGCCCCCGTGCTCGAGCGACTGATGGCGCTGGACGCGCGCCTCGTCGCCGCTGTCAAAGCCATCCGCGTACTGGGCTCGCTGAGCTGGCCACAGTCTGCCCAGGAGTCGTTCCTGCAGGGGTTTCGTGCCGGGCGGCCGCGCCTGCCCGCACCGCAGTATCGCCGCCCGGACTACGCCGCCGAGGTGTCCGAGCTCGAAGCCATCATCGCCGCCTGCCCCGATGACCACCCCATGGGGGCGTTTCTGTCGGCGACCGCGCGCTCCTATGTCCTGGTCTGCCGCCTGCTGCAGCATGCCGGCA
>JAFIFN010000061.1 GCA_020832005.1 Gammaproteobacteria bacterium
CCCCCCCCCCCCACGACGTCCTTGAACACCGGCCAGACGTTTTCCCGCTGCACGGCAAACGCCATCCCGGCCCCATCCACGCTCAACAGCCAGGTACTCTCGACGATGAAACCCGTTCGCAGCGGGTTGGTCTGGCGCGAATAGGCACCCAGCCGACTGGCGGTACCGATGACCTCGCCTTCGGCATTACGCAGCCACTGCACGCTGGCAATCATCGGGCGAATCAAGTCCTCCCAGAGTTCCGGCACGGATTCCGGACGGGTCAGCAACAGGCGGTCTCCGCCGTGGGTCAGCAGGGGCGCATCTTCGGCGCGCAGACTGGTGTGCAGCTCGGCCGTCACGCCGTGGGCCAGCAGGGGTGCCGAGCGCGGCTCGCCGGTCAGGGGATTGAACCACAGCACCGCGGCGCACAGCAGGGCACCAAGCAACAGACCGAAGAGGAACAGCAGGAAGTATTTCATTCGACCAGCACCGTCAGGGTATCGAGTTCGATCGTGCCGCGCAGCCGGCCCTCGACATCGACGCCGGTCAGCCGCCAGGTCTCGCCATAGCTGCCGGTGTGCCGGGCGAACTCGAAACTGCCGCCAGCGACCTGCCCGCGGCCCTGGCCTGCCGGGCCGACGGTGCGCCGCAACGTGACCTCACCGTTCCATGCCGTCCCGGCACGCAGTCCTCGTCGGCTCAGTTCATCGGCCAGTCCGCCGGGGGGCTCGACGTGATGCAGCAGCAGGCTGCCACGCCCGGGCAAGTACAGAATCCAGGCCGCACTCGTCGTAGCCCCGAGGGTCTGGCTGTGACGGGCAGCCACACCGATCACCTCGCCTTCGCGGTCGCGCAGCTTGAACTGCTCGATGTGCGCACCGCCGGTCAGACCTGCGGACAATTCGACGTCTGCGGGAAAACGCGCAGGAAGTCCATCGGCTGCACCGGAGTCGAAAATGCGGTCGCGCGGCAACCGGATGACGAACTGTTCCAGCGCACCACCGTTGGGCTGCACACTGACATGTGCTCGCATCCGCGGATGATCCACCCACTCGACCAGCGTGGCAGCCGCCAGACCGCCGAGCAGGCCGACCAGCAAACCAGATAGCAACACAAACCGGCTCATTCCACGCATAGGTCAAGGACAAAGGCCGCAGGCCATGCCTCCCGGAGTCAAGTCAAGTCCCGAAATCATGCCATGCCTGCAAGCTGCGCAGACCGATACAACTCACAGTTTGCGCATCAGCTCAGGACTCAGCGTAATAGCTCGCCAGGTAGTCTTCAAACGGCAGCTGCGGCTCAGTTTCAATGGCATGCTGGGCGGCCAGCGAACTCGCCGCAGCCTGGACCAGGTGTGCCTGCACCTCCGGGCGCGGTGGCTGCGCGAGGAAGGCCTCGTGGTGCACTTCGGACATGCGCATCGCAAACTGGAAGAATGACTCGTTCCGGGCGCGCATCTCGGCAAGAATGCGTGCCGAAGGCAGCCGATCGGGCTCGCGCAAGGCCTCGCGCTGCAGCTGCACGGAGCGGCTGTAGGCACCATCACCGGCCACATCCAGCAACTCGGCCACCGCAGCGACTCCTTCGAGGATCTCACTGGCCCACACTGCGAGCGGCACCGTGCCGTCCACACGCTCGAGTTCAAGTCCGGGCCGGCGACCCTCGCGCGCCACACGCCGGTGATTGCGCTCCAGTGCCGCCTGCTCGTCGGGACTGATCAGCGGCGACTCGCTGAGCAGGCAGTAAATCAGCAGCGCCTCGACGAAGCGCAGCTGGTCGAGATTCACGCCCACGGGGTCGAAGGCACTGACATCGAGCGCGCGGACCTCGACGTACTGGACACCACCGCGGCGCAGCGCCTGGGTGGGCCGCTCACCCGAGAAGGCCACACGCTTGGGACGGATCAGGCTGTAGTACTCATTCTCGATCTGCAACCAGTTGCTGGAGAGCTGGCGATACTCGCCATCGACTTTCACGCCGATGGCTTCGTAGTCCGGATGCGGCGTACGCATCGCGCGCAGCAGGCCCTCGATATAGCACTCGACACTGTTCAACGGGATATCCAGGCGTTCCTGGCTGCGGTTCTGGTAGCCCAGGTCGCTCATGCGCAGCGATGTCGACCAAGGCGTGAACACGGTGCCGCTGTCGAAGGCCTCGAGGGTGATCTCGCGCCCGCGGAAAAACGAACGACACACGGCGGGCGATGCGCCGAACAGATACAGTGTCAGCCAGCCGCAGCGATGGAAGTTGCGCACCAGGCCCATATAGGTTTCCGAACGCAGACTGTCGGAGGCCTCGTCGTTGCCCTCGAGCTCGGCATACACCGGCCAGAAGGCTTCCGGCACCGAATAGTTGAAGTGCACGCCTGAGATCGTCTGCATGACACGCCCGTAACGGTAGCCCAGGCCGCGGCGATAGATGGTCTTCATGCGTCCGACGTTGGAATCGCCGTAGCGCGCCAGCGGTACGCTGTCATCGCCTGCAAGCATGCACGGCATGCTGGTTGCCCACAGCAGTTCGTCATCAAGCTCGGCGCAGACGAAGCGGTGAATGTCGGTCAGCAGTTCCAGCGCTTCGACCGACGAGGGCATCGCCGGCGTGACGAACTCGAGCAGTGCCTCGGAGTAGTCCGTGGTGATGTATTCGTGGGTCAGCGCCGAGCCCAGTGCGACCGGGTGAGGTGATTGCGCGAGGCGGCCATCGCGGTGGACACGCAGGCTCTCTTTCTCAAGTCCGCGCAAGCCACCGGCAAGCACTCCCTGGGCGGCCGCGCCGACGCGTGCGAGCCGATTGACAAACCGTGGCGACATTCAGCGCAGCTCGTGCGGCAATCGGTGGAGCGTCATCGGCTGGCGTCCTGCGGTGGTGAAGTGCGCGCCCTCAGGCGACCCCTGGCCGCCCCGGTCCCGGCGGGTGGAGCGCATTATAGGGCATCAGGGTAGAGGCGAATCGCCGCAGCGATGATGCGGTGACCTCAGCGCTGCCCTGAGGCCTGAACCATGATCCGGCCGGCCAGGGCTGCGCCCGACAGCAGGGCTGCCTCCACGCGGGCACCCAGGCACCAGTCGCCGCAGGCGCCCAGCAGCGTGGCCTCGTCCCACAGGCAGTCCTGGCCCAGCGGTGTTTCGACCTGCGCGAAACGCCAGCGATGCGCGACCTGATGGGCTGGCCTGTCGCGAGCGGGCAGCGCCAACTCCGCGGCAAACGCCTGCCAGAGGGACTCGCAGGCCTGTGCCGGTGTCAGCTCAAGATGCGCTGCACTCCAGCGCGCACCGGCGTGTACCACCCAGGTGTCCGCCTCGGCGCGTCGACCCGGCTTGGCCGCATCATGCGCGATCCAGCCCAGCACGGCACCCTGCGAGCCATCGCGGACAAACCCGTCGCGACGCAGGCGGGCGAGTCCTTCGGAAGCGAACGTCCCGCCCGCGGGCAACCCGGCCAGCATCAACGCCCAGCATGGGGCATAGACAACTCGCGACAGTGCCTCGTCCCAGCCGTCGGGCGGGGCGATGCCGACGTCGCCCGACGCCAGGAGGCGCTTGGCCTGTGGTGCCGGGATGGCGAGCACCACGCAGTCCACAGCTTCGGCCGCCGGACCTGCGTGGACATCCAGGCACCAGTGGCCAGCCACACGCCGCAGGCCGGTGAGCTGTGACTCGTAGCGCACCTCGATGCCTTCGAGCAGGTGCCGCGTCAGGGCGTTCATGCCCGGCGCGGCCACCCACCGGGGCTCTGCGTGATCATCGGCACGCCCCCAGGGCGCGATGATGCCGCAGCGTCGCCAGGCGTCGCGCAGTCGTGCAAGCCGCGGGTCGCGCAATGTGAAGGTCTGTGCGCCATGATCGAAGGCCAGGCTGCCGGCGCGGCGCGTGGCCATGCGCCCGCCGGGGCCGCGCGCCTTGTCGTACACGCACACCTCGTGGCCCTGGTCGCTGAGCACACGCGCCGCCATCGCACCGGCCGCGCCGGCACCGACCACCGCCACACGCAGCCGGCGTCCGTTCGGCCGATGAACGTGGCGACGATACGCAGGCACATCCAGGCGCCGGGCGTGCGCCGCCAGCGGGCGCGCTCGCACACGACCCAGGACCGGCTGCGGCGGATCGAAGGGTCGGTCGAACGCCCCCAGCGACCAGAGCAAACCCGCACAGGAGTTCGGATCGCCGCCATCCAGTGAGTAGCGATGGTTGAGATCGAACAGCAGCGCCACCGCCTCGGCCACATCCGCCGTCCACACCGGCAGCGCCTTGGCCCAGGTCATGCGCAGGTTGTTGTGCAGTTCGCCATGGCGCAGCAACGAGGTCTGCGCCAGGTCCCACAGGGCCTCACCGCTGCGTCCGCGCGCCAGCGCCTCCCAGCCGGGCTGCACCTCGCGTACATCCGCGGCATGGGCTGCCAGCGTGTCCTGTGCCCAGCGCGGCAGCGCCTGTACAGACTCGGGATCGGGGGTGTGAAAGCACCAGTGGTGAGCGAGTTCGCGCCAGATCAGCAGCTCATCGAGAAACTTCGCGGCGCCCGGTCCGCCATGGCGCTGCGCCTCGCGCGCGATCGTCAACGCCGAGACACAGCCGTAGTGCAGGTAGGGTGACAGGCGGCTCACCGCGGACGGCGAGCCCAGCGCCGCATCATTACGCAGACGATGGTAGTCACTCAGGCCCGAGGCCACGAAACTGCGCCAGCGCGCGCGCCCGGCAACCATGCCGCCGGCGGTATCGGCCACCGGTGGCACGCTGTGATCCAGCGGCAGTTCAGCAAGTATCGCCGGCAGTGTCTCCCGATCCAGCGCGGTCGAGGCGATGCCCGATGGCAGCTCGGCGCGAGCCTGCGCGGCTGGCGCCGCCGGCCAGTCCGCGACGATGCGCTGTGCGTACTGGTCGGCGTAGCGACGGCGAAACTCGAAGGCGCGATCGCAAGCGCGCGCGCTGGCCGTCATCGGCACGACACAGCGCGCATCGACTGCCCAGACCGGACACCCGGCCCGGGCGGTCAGTCGCGCCGTCCAGCCACGAAGCGGTGGTACCGGAAACTCCTCGACGACCACCATCGCGCTGCCTGCCACCAGCGCCGGCAGCGCACTGGCCTGACCGGCACGCGGCAGCGACACCACGGCCGTAATGCCGCGCTGCGCCAGCGCCTGCTGCCACTCGCGCAACGCCTGGAGGATGAACATGGTGTGGCGATCACTCGCGTACGGGTGGGCACCATGCAGTCCCGCGTAGGCAAGTACCGGCACCTGCAGCGCGGCGGCCATGTGCAGCGCGACATCCAGGCAGGCATTCTCGTCATCGCGCAGCGCATGATGCGCCCACCACAGCACGTGACGACCGCCCGCCTGCACGGACGAGGATGTCAGCACGCGCGTGCGCTCCGCCAGGTGCGGCGGCAACCGCACCGCGTCCGCAGCGCTCAGCGGCTGCACGACACAAACTCGTGGCGAATGTCCATACAGCTCACTACGTCGGCCGCGCTCAAACCGATGTGCCCGCCAAGGTTTGTTATGCTGGAGGCCAGTTCGAAACGGAGATTCCGCAGATGCAGACCAATTTTCGTGCGCTGGCCGCTGTTGCGGCGTTGGCGCTGTGCCTGGGTACGAGCGCGCGCGCCGAGATCGTGCTGGAGATGGAAGAGCGTGACGGCGAAGACGTCTTCCCGGTGAAGATGGTCGTCGGCAGTGGCCGCCTTGCCGCCATCGACGAGGACGGCGACGTCGAAATGATCTTTGATCGCGGCACCGACACCATCTATACGATTGACCATGATACCCGCAGCTATGTGCGGCTGAACCGCGAGAACATCGGTGATCTGGTCGGCCAGGTCGATACGGCGATGGCCGAGATGCGCCGGCAGCTCGAGGCCATGCCGCCCGATCAGCGCGAGGCGGTCGAACGCATGATGGGCGGCATGGGCGGGGGCGCGGCACCGCCGCCCCGCGAGATGCGCGAGACCGGCCGCCGCGGCGAGGCCGCGGGCATCGCCTGCCGGTGGCACGATATCTACGAAGGTGACACGCAGGTCGGTACCGCGTGCATCGCCGATGCCGATGCCGTGCCGGGTGGTGACGAGATGGTGGCCATGATCAATGCGATGTCGGCGATCTACGAAGAGCTGATGCGTCAGCTGGCCGACAGTGTACCGATGGGCCTGCCGGCCAACCCGATACTGCCGATGACCGAAACCGGCGGCTTGCCGATCCGTTCGACCGAGACCAGGGATGGCGAGGACTTCGAGACGGTGTTGCTCGCCGTGCGCGAGGAGTCGGTCGATCCTTCCGTCTTCCAGCTGCCGGCCGGCTACACCGAAAGCGGCTTCGGCGACTGAGACCTGGCTCGCAGGCACGCATGGCCTCCCCAGGCTAGGCTGCAGGCTGTTTATCGCAGCACTTGACTTGGGAGGACGCGTGGCCAACGAGCGCAGGCGACTGGCAGATGCACGGCAGGGACCGGTGTCCGTGCTGGCCGGCAATGCCGTATTCGAGGGCCGGCTGAGCGGCAGCGGCAACGTGGTCGTCAGCGGACGCTTCGAAGGCGAGTGCGACCTGCAGGGCAGTGTCACGCTGGCCGAGGGCGGCCACTGGCAGGGCAGTCTGCGCGCCGATGACGTGATCATCGCCGGGCGCGTGGACGGCGACGTGGCCGCGCGCGGACGCGTCGAGGTCGGCAGCACCGCGCACATCACCGGCACGCTGGCCGGCGAGTCGGTGGCCATCGCCCAGGGCGCCATCATCCAGGGCGAGGTGCATGTCGGCACGCCCGGCAAGCCGCCGTTGCGGTTCGAGGAAAAGCGCCAGCGCTGAGGTTTCAGTGTTCGGCGAAGGCGGCGACGATCGCCTCGTCCACCCAGCTGCCCAGCCGCCAGTTCTGTACGAAGCCACAGTGCCCGCCCCCGGGGGTCAGCGTGAGTTGCAGCGCATCACTGCGCGCCAGGCGCGCCAGATCGGCGGCGGGGATCACCGGATCGTCCGCGGCGGTGATGATATGGCTGGGTACCTCGAGCCCGGCCAGCGCCTGCCCCGTGATGGCATAGCCGTTGAGGTAGCTGTCCATGTCCGGAAACTCGGTGTACTCGCGCACGAAAAAATCCGTGGTCGCACTCAGGGTCGGGAGCGCTTTCAGGTCACCGAAGTCGTAGAGCTCCGGGAAGCAGGCCTGCTTGAGCAACAGGCTCCGCCGCCACTTGCGCAGGAAATACATCCGGTAACCGACAAAGCCGGTTTCGAGCTGCGCCATGGTGCGTACAGGGTCGAGCACCGGGCAGACTGCCACGACGCGCGCCAGCGCAATACCGGCTGCCGGCGCCTGCCGGGCGATGCGCAGCGCGAAGTTGCCGCCCAGCGAAAAGCCCGCCAGCAGCACACGCTCACTGGGCCAGCGCCGGGCGATCTCCGCCACTGCGGCCACCGTCTCATCGAGCCGGCAGGAATGGAAGATCTCCGGGTTGAGGTGATGCGTGGGTCCGTGATCACGCAGGTTCAGGCGAAATACGTCATACCCCTCGGCATGCAGTCGCCCCCCGCAGGAGAGGATGTACAGCGAAGACGAACTGCCCTCCCAGCCGTGCAGCAGCACGACCAGTCCGCGCGAAGACCGGCTTGCTGCGGGGGTGTATTCGCCCATCAGGCGCACGCCCTGTCCGCAGTCGAGCAGGACTTCCCGGCTTCCGCGCAGCAACGCGGCGGCAGCCCGCGACACCAGCGGCCGACGAAGCTTCATGCTCGCCAGCAGCGATTGCAGGTGCGGGTTGCCCAGGCCGGTGGCGGGCCGAAATCCCTGGTGGAGCTCGAAGTCGGCCAGCCAGTCGTGTTTCATGGCGTGCGCTGCGCAGCTTGCATGCGAATCTCCAGGCGATGGTTGCTAGCGGCAATGGAATTCCACACCCCTGCCGGCAGTTCGTCGGCAAGCGGCGGATAGGCGAGCTGGGGCTCGCTGCTTCCGGCTGTGACCAGCTCGATGCGGATGCGTTCCCCGAACCGTGTGGCCAGCGCCCCCATCGCATTGGCGAAAGCCAGCGACTGGCGCAACCCTTCCCTGCGCGCATCGGTCTCACTGAGCCCGAGCACCTCGCATTGCGCCAGAGGCAGCTGCGGGGCTGCCGGCTGCAGATCGCCGAAGCCATCGCGCTGCAGGCAGAAGCGCCCGACATGGGTCTGAACCCAGACCGTGCCGCGATATTCCAGGCTATCCAGCAATTCCAGCAACTCGCGCAGCAGCGCGGCGGCGTCATCCCCCAGCAGCGGCGTCCCCGGCCCCGGCCGCAGATCCTGGTTGAGCGCCCACTCCAGCGCCGGCAGCCAGTCGGACTGCAGGGCTTCAACGCTCGTGGCACCACGCATGGCATCAGGCTCGACTGCGCTCGGCATCGGTGTTGCGACCGGTGCACTGGCTGCCCCAGGTGCCTCTGCGGGTACGCCCGGCGGATCACCCGCGGAGCGCTGCAGCATGACCAGCGTCACCAGCAGCGCTACCGCCAGAAGCGCCGTCGCCCACTGCCAGGGGACGACCGGCGAGGATGACTCGGAGGATTCCGGGCCGGCGATCCCGCGCAGCTCCGCGCGCAGCAGCTCACGCTGCTGGGCGAACAGGTCGGTGAGCAGGTCGCGGATGGCGTTAGCTGCCGCAGGGCTCGGGCTCGAGAGTTCGGCGGCAGCTTCAACGGCGGCGGCCGCGTCGGCGAGCTCATCATCGATCAGGTGCAGCGAGCGCAGCACCTCGGAGACCTCCACAGGCTGGACCTGCTTGGGCAGCACCCCCAGCGCTCCCAGGGCACGCGCCTGGCCGACATACACCTCGCCTGATTGAGAGGTGTACATCATCACCGGGATGGTCGCGGTATCCGGATTGCTCTTGATCGCGCTCAGTGCCTGAAGCCCGTCCATGCCGGGCATCTGGTGATCCATGAAGATCACGTCGGGCCGGGCGTGCTTGAGGTAGTCCAGCGCCTCCTCGGCCGAAGCCACAGCCTCGACCTCGAGCTTGTGACGGGTCAGCATGCGGCCCAGGATCAGTCGCGCCGAAGGCGAATCATCGACGATGAGCGCGTGCTTGGGCATGACAGGTCCGGACTTAGAGCGGTGTCACCACCGTTGAGCGATTGTAGCCGCCTCACCGGCGCGGCGGTCAATCGACCACGACACACTCATGCGGGACAGCTCAGGGGCGCCGGTGGCACGCAGTCGTCGCCTTCGCAGTTGCGCTGCCAGTCCCGCGCCGCGAGCGTGCCGATACCCTCGAGGGTGCGCGCATAGCGGTCAAGACGACGCTGGGCGCGCTGCTGCTGGGCGGGACTCAGCGTCGGTGACAGTGCCGCGACCAGTGCCAGCCCGTGCCGGCCATTGCGCTCGATCACCGCCGCATACTCATCACTCCACAGCTGCTGGGGTGCGACGATCAGCCCGGTGACACGCTCGCAGGCCGGCGCACCCGTCGGGGTCTCAAGTGCCTCACGCAGCGCCAGCTGCCAGCCGCGCCGCTGCGCAAGCCACATGTCACCGGTACTCTCCAGCCGGACACCATGTTCGCGAATCAGCGCCAGCTGCTCGGGCGAAAGCCTGCCCAACCAGCCGCGAAACTGTGTCTCCAGGCGATCGATGCGTTCGGCCTGGGCGTCGGCGACCTGCGCACGCTCCTCCTGCATTTCGACATTTCGCTCTTCCAGCGCGTCGAAAAACGCCTCGCGCTGCTCAGGCGTGAAGCTCTCGAGCAAGGCTGCCATGCCGGGCGCGGCCACATTGGCGAGTTCATCAAGGTAGTCACGCGCGCGTAGCAGATAGGCGTCCCAGTCATCGGCATCACGCTGATCGAGGCCTTCGCCGAGCTCACGCAGAAAAGCCGCGTATTCGGCGCTGCGCGACACGCCCAGCCACTGCAGGGCATCATCGACCGTTGAGCGCACCAGCGCGGTCTGCGGATCGGTCAACGAGACATAGTCGCGGATCGAACGCAGCACGAAGCTGTCGGCATTGTTGTAGGCCAGCCGCGCGACGCAGCCGTTGACCAGGGAGGCTGCCAGCAGCAGCAGGCCAAGTTTGCGTAATCGGTACATCATCGTCCCATGATAGCGATACCTGCCCCGCGACCGTGCGCCCATTCCGGGCCGGCGGTGACGTGGCCGGCCACAGGGCTTGCGCTGCTGCTGGCCGTGCTGCCCGCCGCGCCCGCCTGGTCGGCGCCGGGGCTGACCCTGACGCTGGGCGATGTCAGCGGGCATGGCATCAGCCTTTACGACGTCGAGCTTGCACTGGATGCCGATCCGACACAGGGCGGGCAACTGCGCATCGCGCGCGCCCAGCTGCCGGCACCCGTCGGGCAGATCGAGACCCTGCAGCTGGACTGCGCCCGCGTGCGGCTGACCACCCGCAACGTGCGCTGCCAGGGTGGCAACGCGGCATTTTCGCACGGCGCACAGGTCTTCAGTGCAAGCCCGCTGGAACTGCGCATCGGTTTCGATGGCAGCCTGAGCCTGCAGTTCGCAGGCACCGCGCTGGCGGGCGGACAACTGGCAGGCTTGATCACCCGTGATGCCGCAGGCACGTTACAGGCGCAGTTCGACGCCACCCGGCTCGACCTGGCCGAGCTCGCGGCATTTGCCACGCTGGCCAGCCTGGCAGACGACGGGCTGCTGGCCGATGCCAGCCTCGCAGGCAGCGTCGGGATCGATGCGCAGCTGCGTCTGGGCACCGATGGGCGCCTCGGCGCCGAAGGGCATCTGGTGCTCAACGAGGTCACCGCCGCCTCGGCCGATGGCCGGGCGGCCAGCGAGGCCTTTGGCCTGGACCTGGCCTGGCGGCTGACCGGGTTCACCGACAGTGCGCTGGCACTGGATCTGAGCGCAATGGCCGACCGCGGCCAGGTGTACGTCGAGCCTGTATTCCTGGACCTGGCCGCCGGCCCCATCGCACTGGACGCCGATCTGCTGGTGGAAGGCAGCCGGCTGACGCTCACGCGCGTGGCGCTGCGCGATGGCGAGGACCTGTCGCTGCAGGCGCGCGGCGCGATGGATGCCGATGGCAGCGGCTGGCTTGCGATCACGCAGCTGCAGGCCCGCCTGCCCGCCACCTTCGAACGCTATGTCCAGCCATTCCTGCTGGGCAGCCCGCTGGACAATCTCCAGAGCAGCGGCAGCCTCAGCGCCACAGCGCGCATCGAGCAGGGTCGCGCCACGCAACTGGGCCTGAACCTGGACGCGGTATCTCTGCGCACGCGCGATGATGCACTCGCGCTGTCATCGGTCGATGCCCGCCTGGACTGGCGGCATGAAGGGTCTGTGCCGACTTCCTGGCTGCGCTGGCACGACGGGCGCCTGTACAACCTGGCGCTGGGCCCCACCGAACTGGGCTTCACCCTCCAGGGCGAGCGGCTTTCTGCACCGGGCCGGCAGCGCATCCCACTGCTCGACGGCGCGCTGGTATTGACTGATATCGAAGCCACCGGGCTGGGCCGCGGTCTGCCGGATTTCAGCTTCGATGCGCAACTGGAGCCGGTCAGCCTGGCGCTGCTGACCGAGGCGCTGGGCTGGCCGACCATGGGCGGATCACTGGCAGGGGTGCTGCCGGGGGCCAGCTACCGTGATCGCGTGCTCGAAAGCCCCGGCGAGCTGGTCGTCGAAGTCTTCGGCGGCCACGTCAACGTGGACGCGCTGCGCATCGAGGCCCTGCTCTCGCCGCTGCCGCGACTGACCGCCGACATCGTGTTCCGCAATCTGGATCTCGAGCAGTTGACCGGGACGTTTGCATTCGGCCAGATCACCGGGCGGCTCGACGGCGAGATCCTGGGTCTGCGCCTGCTCAACTGGCGCCCCAGCGCCTTTGCCGCCCGCATGGCCACGCCCGCGGACTACCGCGGTCCGCGACGCATCAGCCAGCGCGCGGTGGACAACCTGACGAGCATCGGCGGCGGCATGGGCGCAGGCCTGTCCGGCGGTTTCATGCGTTTCTTCGATGATTTCAACTATGACCGCCTGGGCATCAGCTGCACCCTGCGCAACGAGATCTGTCAGATGGACGGCGTGGCGCCGGTCAACGGCGGCTACTACATCGTGCGCGGCCGCGGATTACCCCGCATCAACGTGATCGGTGGCGCGCGGCGCGTGAGCTGGCCGGTGCTGCTGCGCCAGCTGGCAAGCCTCGACCAGCTCGACCAGGCGGTGGTGCAGTAGCGCGGTGGATCCGGGCGGGGTTCAGCAGGGGTTCAGCGGCGTGGTCCGAGAATGCTGTCATGTATCGGTCCGACCCTGCACGGTGCACAATGGTGGCAGGCGTCCCGATCGCCGAATACCGGCATGCCGCCGGGTGTGGATGAACGGAGTGATGAACATGAAAACCGGATGGCTCGCAGGACTTGCAGGCACAGCCGCGCTGGCCACCGCCTGCGTGACGATCAACGTGTACTTCCCGGCCGCGGCCGCCGAGCAGGCCGCCGACCAGATCATTGACGGGGTCTGGGGGCCTGGCGAGCGCGGCAGGCGCCCGCAGGCCGAGCCCCAGGCGCAATTGCCGCGCGGTTTCGATTCACGGGCCGGCATGCGGCTGGCCGGCCAGGTGCTCGACCTTGTGGTCCCTTCGGCGCATGCCCAGGGTGCGGATCTGGACATCTCCAGCCCGGCGATCCGCAGCATCGAGGCCTCGATGGCCACGCGCCACCAGCAGCTGCTGCCCTACTACGAGACCGGCGCAATCGGCCTGACCGGCAACGGCATGATCGAGGTGCGCGACCAGAACCTCGTGCCGCTGGCAGAACGCAACCAGCTGCGCCGGCTGGTAACCGAGGACAACGCCGATCGCAACAATCTCTACCGTGAGATCGCCGTGGCCAATGGCAACCCGCAGTGGGAGTCGCAGATCCGCGAGACCTTTGCGAGACGCTGGATCGAGCGCGCGCGTGATGGCTGGTACTACCGCGATGGCCGCGGCGAATGGCAGCAGAAGTAAGCCGCGCCTGACCGCCGAGGGCGGCGGCGCTCAGCCGTAATAGGTGGGCGCCGCCGGACCCACCGGCAGACCCAGCACGAACACCCACAGGTAGAACAGCACCACCCAGCCACCCAGAAAGGCGATGGAATACGGCAGCATCGTCGCGATCAGCGTGCCTATCCCCAGGTCCTTCATGTAGCGGGTGGCGAACGCCAGGATCAGCCCGAAGTAGCTCATCATCGGTGTGATGATGTTGGTCGTGGAATCGCCGATGCGATAGGCCGCCTGCACCACTTCGGGGCTGTAGCCCAGCAGCATCAGCATCGGCACGAAGATCGGTGCGGTCACCGCCCATTGCGCCGAGGCCGAGCCCAGCATCAGGTTCACGACACAGCACATCAGAATAAAGAAGATGAACACCAGCGGCCCGGTCAGCCCGATCCGCTGCAGAAAATCAGCGCCGGTGACGGCGGTGATCGCACCGAGATTGGTCCAGCCAAAGAAGGCCACGAACTGGGCGGCAAAGAACACCAGCACGATGTACAGGCCCAGCGTGCTCATGGTCTCGGCCATCGCGTTGATGACATCGCGGTCGGAACGAAACTCCCCGACCAGCCAGCCATAGACCACGCCCGGCACAAAGAAGAACACCAGGATCAGGGCGACGATGCCGCGCAGGAACGGCGAGTTGCGGATCTCGCCGGTGTCGGGATTGCGCAGCACGCCCGCCTCGGGCACGACCGCCAGCGCGATCAGCGCGGCCATGCCCAGCGCCGCCACGCCCGCCCAGATCAGCGCGCGCTTCTCGCGCGCGCTCAGGGGATCCAGACCATCCTCTTCGGTGAGGTCGATCTGCGCCTGCGCCGGATCGTAGGGGCCGAGCTTTGGCTCGACCACGGCAATGGTGATCCAGGTGCCAAGCCCGGTGATCAGGAAGGTGCTGATGATCATGAAATACCAGTTGGCGCTGGCATCCACGAGGTATTCCGGGTCGATGAGTCGCGCGGCCTCCTGGGTGATGCCGGCGAGCAGCGGATCCACGGTCCCCAGCAGCAGATTGGCGCTGTAGCCACCCGATACGCCGGCGAAGGCGGCCGCCAGACCGGCCAGTGGATGACGTCCCAGCGAATAGAACACGACCGCGGCCAGCGGCACCAGCACCACGTAGCCCATCTCCGAGGCGGTATTGGAGATCACGCCACCGAATACCACGGCCACCGTGACCACGTGCTTCGGTGCACCGAGCACCAGTGCGCGGATGGCCGCCCCCAGCAGCCCCGAGCGCTCGGCCACGCCGACGCCCAGCAGTGCCACCAGCACCGTGCCCAGCGGCACGAAACTGACGAAATTATCGACCAGGTTCAACACGATGAGCCGCAGGCCATCGCCATTGACCAGGCTGATGGCGCGGATGACACCATCGGCGCTGCGCCCGGCGGCCCCTTCAGGGCGCGGATCGGGCACGCTGACGCCCATCGCACCCATGACGCCGGACAACAGCACGACCCCCAGCGCGAACAACGCGAACAAGGTCACGGGATGGGGCAGGAGGTTACCCAGCCATTCGACGGTATCGAGAAAACGCGTGAAGGCGCCGCGCCGCGCCGGGCTCGGCGGTACCGGATCCTGATCGACCATTCATACAGCTCGCGGATAGGGGTAAGGCGCATTGTGCGTATCCCGCGCGCGGCTGGCCAGCCTCACCCGACGACCCGTCAATAGCGGCAGCGACTACCTCGATCCTCCGCCACTGGGGTATTCTGCGCGCAGGGGGAACCACCGCGATGCACTCGAATCAGGACAAATCTGTGACCTGCGATCGCGGCTGACCCCGCGAATCAGCGTCAATTGCCCATGTCAATCCAGCCAAACACCCGCCGCATCACCAACCTCGTGCTGGCCCTGGCGGTCGTGCTGCTCGGCGTGGGCGCATGGCTGGCCATCGGCATCCAGTCGACGCTGGCGGCGCTTGGCGGCCTGCCGGCCGGGTCGAGCGCCCAATCCGAGCCTTTCGCCGAGACCCATGGACGACTGCTTTGGCAGACTGCCGGCGCCACGCTCGCGCTGCTGGCCCTGCTCGGGCTGTTCGCGTGGCTGCTCACCGAGCGCGCCGCACGCCGCGTGTCCGCGATCCGTCGTGAACTTCGCGCCACGACCATCACGCGCGATTACCTCGACCAGATCCTCAGCGGCATGAACGAAGCACTCGTCGTGGTTGAGCGCGACAGCCGGATCGTGCGCGTCAATCCGGCCGCCTGCCAGATGGCAGGCCGCAGCGAGGCCGAACTGCTGAATCAGCCGCTGTCGATCCTGCTGGGCCAGGAACGTGCCGATGAACTGCTGGGCAACGGCCATGACACGCGACCGCGCGATGCAAAACTTCTGCGCAGCGATGGCGAGCATGTGCCGGTGTCGCTGACCTGTTCGACGGTGGATGTGCCGGAGGCCGAAATCTCCGGGCACGTCATCGTTGCGCAGGATGTCAGCGAACGTCAGCGCGCGGATCAGCGCATCCGCTATCTCGCGCGCATCGACAGCCTGACCAAGGTACCGAACAGGATGCAGTTCCAGCACCTGCTGCAGCGCGGCATCGCGCGCGCGCGCAGACGCGGACGCTATCTGGCCCTGATGTATATCGATGTCGATCGCTTCAAGGACATCAACGATACCTATGGCCATCTGGCCGGCGATATCAGCCTCGAGCAGTTCAGCGAGCGCCTGCTCGGCTGCCTGCCCGACAGCGCCACCGTGGGCCGCCTGGCCGGCGACGAGTTCGCCGTCGTGCTCGACGCCTTCGAATCCCTCGACGAGATGATGGCCGCGCTCGAGCAGCAGGCCACCACGGTGCTCGAAGCGCTGAACCAGCCGCTGGACGTGCTCGGACACGAGATCTATCTGACTGCAAGCATCGGCGTGGCGCGTTATCCGATTGACGCCGGCGATGTCATCGACCTGATCCGCAATGCCGACGCCGCCCTCTATGTGGCGAAGAAAACCGGCGGCAACAATTTCGCGATCTACAGCCCGGAGATGAATGACAAGGCGGTGGAGCGGCTGATGCTCAAGAGCAAGCTGCGACGCGCGCTGGAGAACGACGAACTCACGCTGCGCTACCAGCCCAAGTACAGCCTTGCCACCGGCAAGGTGGTGGGCGCCGAGGCGCTGGTGCGCTGGGACATGCCTGAGCGCGGCATGATTCCACCCGGCGACTTCGTGCCGCTGGCCGAGGAGACCAACCTGATTCTGGAGCTTGGCAACTGGGTGCTGCACCGGGTCTGCGAGGACTACCGTCGCTGGCAGCGCACGCTCGCCTCGCCGGGCCGGGTGTCGGTCAATCTGTCGCTCAAGCAGCTGCGACAGCGGCATTTCCTGCGCCAGGTGGGCGACGTATTCCGCACGCACGGCGTGTCGCCGACCTGCCTGGAGCTCGAGATCACCGAGACCACGCTGATGGAAGACACCGAGCGCACGATCAAGCTGCTCAACGAACTGTATGGCATGGGCCTGCACCTGGCCATCGACGACTTCGGTACCGGCTATTCCTCGCTGAGCGCGCTGCAGCAGTTTCCGATCAGCACGCTGAAGATCGACCGCAGTTTCGTGCAGTACGCAGCCACCGATCGCGATGACGCCACCATCGTCTCGACCATCATCCAGATGGGACACAACCTCGGCATCGAGGTGGTTGCCGAGGGGGTGGAGACCCAGGCGCAGCTGGAGTTCCTGCGTGCCGAGCGTTGCGACTACGCCCAGGGCATGCTGTTCGGCGAGCCCTTTGAAGCCGACGAGTACGCCGCGCTGCTGCTGCGCCAGCTTGAGGGCACCGACGTCCACAGGACGCTGTTCGCGTGAGTCAGCGCCGCCGACGCTGGTCGCGAGGCCTCGCGACCCTGGCCGGCATGGCGCTGCTGTTGTGCGCGGGACTGGCAGGCTGGGCCTGGTACGAGCTGCGCGCCAGTCTCCCGCAACTCGACGGAGAATATGCGCTCAGCGGCCTGCAGGCACCCGTCGGGATTTCCCGTGATGCGCTGGGTGTGGTCACCGTGGAAGCGCGCAATCGCGCCGACCAGGCGCGCGCACTGGGCTGGGTGCATGCCCAGGAGCGCTTTTTCCAGATGGATCTGCTGCGTCGCAGCGCCGCAGGGGAACTCTCGGCGTTGTTCGGGTCGGCCGCCCTGCCGGCCGACCGGCGCGTGCGGGTGCACCAGATGCGTAGTCGCGTCGCCACGGCCCTGGGCAGCTGGGACGACGAGGCACGTGCGCTGCTCGACGCCTACGCCCAAGGCGTGAACGCAGGCCTCGCGGCCCTGGGCAGCGTGCCGTTCGAATATCGGCTGGCCCGCAGCCGGCCCGAGCCGTGGCGCGCCGAGGACAGCCTGCTGGTGATAGCGGCGATGTACTTCACGCTGCAGGACAACAATGCCGAGCGCAAGCAGCGCCGCACGCTGATGCAGCAGGCCCTGCCCGCACCGGTGGTGGCCTGGCTGATGCCCTCGGGATCGCACTGGGATGCGCCCATTACCGATGCACGATTCGCTGATCCCGCGCTGCCGTCGGCGCAGGACTTTGACCTGCGCACACTCGATGCACACTGGCTCGGTGACGGCGTCAGCGCACCACCCCATGCGCCACCGCCGATGGGCGGGTCGAACAACTGGGCCGTGGCAGCCGCGCATACCCGCGACGGCCACGCCCTGCTGGCCAATGACATGCACCTGGGCCTGCAGGTGCCGGCCCTGTGGTTTCGCAGCACACTGGTGCTGCTCGACGACGCAGGCCAGCGTCTGCCGATGGAGGCCAGCGGCGTCACGCTGCCCGGCCTGCCGTTCCTGGTGGTGGGCAGCAACACGCAGGTGGCCTGGGGATTCACCAACAGCTACGGCGACTGGAGCGAGCTGATCCTGCTCGACATCGACGCCGAGCAGCCCGGGCGTTATCGCACGCCTGAGGGCTGGGCCGAGCTCGTCGAGGTGGAAGAGCTGCTGGCCGTGCGCGGCGGGCCCGATGAGACGATGCGCATCAGGCTGAGCAGCTGGGGACCGGTGATCGGCGAACTGCCCGACGGCACGCCCATGGTCGTGCGCTGGATCGCACACGAGCCTGGCGCCTTCGAGCCGGGGTACGTGGACCTGGCATCGGTGGCAAGCGTCAGCGAGGCACTTGATGTCGCCGCCAGATCCGGCATTCCGGCACAGAATTTCGTGGCCGTAGATGCGCAGGGCAATATCGGCTGGACCGTCACCGGACCGATGCCGCTGCGGCGCGACGATCATCCGGCCGAGGATGCGCGGCGCTCCTCGCAGGGCTCGTCCTGGCAGGGCTGGCTGCCGGCCGAACGTCGTCCGCGCATCGAGAATCCCGAGCAGGGGCGTATCTGGACCGCAAACTCGCGCGTCGTCGATGGCGAATGGCTGGCGTTGATCGGCGATGGCGGGTATGACCTCGGCGCGCGCACCCGGCAGATCCGAGACCGACTGCTGGCGCTCGAGACCGCGAGCGCCCAGGACATGCTGGCCGTGCAGCTGGATGACGAGGCGATCTTTTTGTCGCGCTGGCATGCGCGGATGCTGGCGTTGCTGGATGACGACGCGATCGCCGGTTCGCCGGCACGCACGCAACTGCGTGACGCGCTGGCGCAGTGGGAAGGCCGCGCGGCCGGAGACTCAGTGGCCTATGCGCTGGTGGTGGCCTGGCGCCAGCGCATGATCGGCGTGCTGGCCGATGCGCTGAGTGCACCGGTGCGCGCCGTGGACGACGCGTTTGTTTATGTGGAGCCGGCGGCCGAAGCCTGGGCATGGCCACTGCTGGAACAGGCGCCTGCACACCTGCTGCATCCGGCGCATGCCAGCTGGCGTGACTGGCAGCTGGCCGTGATCGATCGCGTGCTGGAGCAGATCGGCACGCCCGCCGACACGGCGGCGACGGCGTTTCCCAGCTGGGGCGAGCTCAACCCCAGCCGGGTGCAACACCCGATGAGCCAGGCCGTGCCATGGCTGGGGCGCTGGCTGGATATGCCGGAACAGGCGCTGTCGGGTGATGCGCACATGCCGCGGGTGCACGCCCCGCGCTTCGGTGCCTCGCAGCGGATGGTCATCAGCGTGGGCCGCGAGGCCGACAGCCTGTTCCATTTCCCCGGTGGCCAGAGCGGCCACCCCCTCTCGCCCTTCTACGGCGCCGGCCACGATGACTGGGCGCAGGGGCGAACAAACCCGCTGCTCGCCGGTGAACCGAAACATCGGCTGGTCCTTGCGCCTGCGGACTAGTCGCCTGCGCGCAGGAAGTCCCTGACGGGGACAAGCGCGCGTGCCGGGGCCTCTTCGTGGGGCACGTGCCCCAGGTCATCGAAGCTCACCAGGCGCGCATCGGGCAGTGCCGCCAGATAGTCCTGCGCATTGGCCACAGGGATCATGCCGTCAAGTTCGCCCCACAGCAGCAGTACGGGTGCCTCGATGCGCCGCAGCAGCGGCTCGGGGGGCACCAGCACGACCTGGCTCATGCGATCGAGCAGGGCCTGGCGGTTGCCCGGCGCGCGCAGCAGGTCGTGGTAGCGGGTCACCGCCTCGGTGGTCAGCGTCTGCGGATCGGCGTAGGCGACCTTCAGGTTGGCGCGCAGCGCGCTGCGCGGCAGGATGTAGCGCATCGCGCCCAGCCACCCTGGCACCTTCGGCGCCACGCCGTACTCGAAACCCGGGCTGGCGAATCCGTCCGGTGAGATCAGCACCAGGCGCGCCACGCGCTCGGGATGTTCGGCGGCAAACCGCCAGGCGATGCGCCCACCCATCGAATTGCCTACCAGGCTCGCGCGCGCCAGCCCCAGCTGGGTCATCAGTGCAGTGAGGATCTGCAGGCTGCGCGCGTCACTGTAGTCCCCGGTGGCATCCGGGCCGGACAGCCCGCCGCCGGGCAGATCGAAGCGAATGACCCGGAACTCATCGGCCAGGGCCTCGGCCCACGGCTCCCAGGTGTGCAGACTGGCGCCAAAGCCGTGGAGCAGGATCACTGCCGGTGCGTCGCGCGGCCCGGAATCGCGAAGATGGATGCGCGTGCCGGCCAGCTCGACGAAGTCCTCGGGGCCGTCGGCATAGCGGGCCTCGAGCCGCTCCATGGGCCGATCGGGCGTCCACAGCCAGATGGCCAGGGCCAGCACGGCGGCCAGCAGCAATCCAGTGACAAGCAGGGAGCGGTTCATTCGGAGCCTTGGCGTGAACAGCGGAGCGCGTAAGTGTAGCCGGCACAAAAAAAAGGGGGCGGGAGTTTAACCCCGCCCCTGTTCGTGGCCTAAGCCCTCATCGAAAGTCTTCGACCCCCGACGGCGCTCACACGGGCTGGCCGCAAATGCACGCAAATCCTTCCGCGTGCGGACCCTTCTGAAGCAGCGTCCGTGCTGCCGGTGGGCCAGAAGGGCCGGTGTCGTCGTCCAACATGGGGAGTGGGACATGGCCGACGACAATTTCATGGTAGAGCGCTGTCAAACTGTTGTCAATACTTTGTACAGTTATTTTCTATACAAGATCTCTACACTAATACCCTGTCAGTTCCAGATAACCTTCCCCGACTCGTTTACCGTGCTCATCGCGCGCATCCACCAGGCCTTCCCAGTAGCGCACGCGGGTGCGCATCTCCTGGTTCGGGATCACCGCGCTGACGCTCAGCGCGAGCCCCTCGCCCGGAATCAGCAGCTGCCACTGCACCGGATAACGGCGCCCGGTGGCGGGACTGACCCAGTGCCGCTCGGGCTGCATCTCGAACTCCGAATATCCGGTTCGTCGGGTTTCCCCGTCCGGATTCACCAGGGTGCCGGCACTCCACGGCGCGGTGCCGCCATTGCGCTCGCGCAGCCGGAAAACCATCAGGTCACGGCCGTCCTCCAGCCGCAGCGACAGCCAGTCCCAGCCCACGACATCGGGGTCCAGCGCGCTGCTGCCCCATTCGCGATCCAGCCACGCCAGCCCCGACACCTCGATGGCTTCGCCCTCCCAATACAGCCGGCCGCTGACGGGCAGGCGTGTGTAGCTGAAGTAGTGACTGGCATTGCCCGGCGCACGACCCTTGCGGCTGTAACCGGCATCGCCCTGCAGCACCGGCCCGCGACCCGGCGCGAATTCCAGCTCGGCTCCCAGTGATTCTGCATGCGCGTCCAGACGCAGTGGCAGAAAGGCCGCCTGCGTGCTGGCCAGCTGCCAATCCTGCAGCCACGCGGAGAACGGCGCGGCGACCACGCCTGCCAGGCCCGGCCCCGGCCCGGCCCCCCCCCACGCCAGGCGGGGGGCGCCCCCCCGCACCAGGGTAATAACCCCCTGCGCCAAGT
>JAFIFN010000261.1 GCA_020832005.1 Gammaproteobacteria bacterium
TCCTCGTTCTGCCCCGCGGTGTGATTGACCAGCACAAGAACCGTCTCGAACCCATAGCGCTTGAGGAGCTGCATCTGGTGCTCCAGCAGAGGTCGGTCACCCACCTCAACCAGCGGCTTCGGTCTGCCCTGCAGCCGCGACTGCAGCCGCGTGCCCTTGCCGCCGGCCAGGATGATCGCCTGCCTTGTCACCCCGCCGACTCCTGTTCGAGGACCTGGTTCACTGCCAGACGCAGGGCTTCGGCGGAACTCAGCGTAGGCTGCCAGCCGGAATCCAGCAGCCGGTCGACCGAATACACAAAGCGCGGCACGTCGCCCACCCAGCCCTTGTTACCGGTGCCGTACCGGATGCTCGCCCCGGGGCTGAGACGATCGCGCACGGTCTCGGCGATGAAACGAACCGTCACCCCGTCATCCAGCGCACCGATGTTGAAGCAATTGAGCCGATCCGTGGCGTGATGGCGGATATGCAGCATGGCATCGACGAGCTCTTCCACATGCAAATAGCCCTTCTGCTGGGTACCATCACCCAGCACATCCAGCACCGAGGGATCGGCTTTGAGCTTGCGGACGAAGTCCATGATCACCCCATGGGTGGCCGGCACCCCGATCACATTGGGGAACCGGAAAAGCCAGGCACGTTCAAGGTAACTCTCCACCGCTGCTGAGATCATGGCCTCGGATGCGAGCTTCATGGCTCCGTAGTTCGAGATTGGAAATAATGGACCGGTGTCTTCCGTGAGGCGGTGGACCCCAAGGTCCCCGTACACCGCCGAACTCGACGCGAACGCGATCGAGCCGATCTCCAGCTCGCGCATCAGCACCAGGGTGTTGAACGTGGTCATGAAGGTGTCGCGATGATCGACCGCAGGATCGGCGATACCCGCCGGGATGTCGGAGTTTGCCGCCAGGTGCCACACTTCGGTGATGGGCGAACGCGTGTGTACCCTGTTCAAGGCGTCACGATAAGCGGCCAGATCCGCCAGGTCCACCTGCTCGAAGGCGAAACGCTCATGATCGTGCCAGCGGGCCAGGTACTCGGCTTTCCCGCGGCAGAGATTGTCGAACCCTGCTACCCGCTCGCCTCGTGCCAGCAGCGCGGCAGTCAGGTTCACGCCGACGAAGCCGGCAATCCCGGTAACGAACACGGTCATCGTTTATGCTCCTTGATACTCGCGGAGAACAGCCGGGCCAGAGACTGCCCCAGCTGGTCCGCATTGTGCAGCCGCTTCGCCCGCGTGAATCCCGCCATCCCCATTTCTGTAAGGCGCTGAGGGGAGGCGTCCAACAGGGCTTCCATGGCGTCTGCCAGTGCCTCGATGGCGCTCGCCGGCACCAGCCAGCCATTCTCGCCCGGCACCACCAGCTCGGGAATGCCCGCGACGTAGGTCGAGATCACCGGGCGTCCCATAGCCATGGCTTCCATGATGACCATCGGCAGGCCCTCGGCAAAGCTCGGCAGTACAAGGCCGCGCGACGTCTTGAGTTCACTGAGCAGGCGCTCGGTGCTGACGGCACCAGGCATTTCCACCTGGTTTTCAAGGCCCAGGCGATGGACAACTTCGCGGATCTCCGCCTCCATGGGACCTCTGCCCAGGATGGACAAGGTGAACTGCTTGCCGCGGTCCCGGAGCACTGCGGCCGCCTGCACCAGCACGAGCTGTCCCTTTTGTTCCACCAGTCGTCCTATGCAGGTCATGCGGGAGACGTCCGGAACCGGATCCGGTGGCTGCGCAAAAAACTCCGGGTCCAGACCGCAACGCACCACCTGGATCCGCGACCAGTCGCGATACGCCGCGGCACGCGACAGCTGGCTGCGCGTGAAGTCGGTGATCGCCACGGTGAAGGCGGACCTGCCGATCTTTTCCTCCAGACCGAAGTAGTCGACGTTATCGAATTCTTCCGGGCCGTGCACCGTGAAGCTGTAGGGTGGCCCTCCCAGCACGTGGGCCAGCATCACCACCTCGGCCGCATTGGTACCGAAGTGCGCGTGCACATGCCCTGCCCTATACTCCCTCAGCCAGACCACCAGCTGGCAGGCCTCGGCCAGATATACGAAGTGATACGGCATGGCCCGCACCGAGCGTCGCCCCTGGCGCCACGCCAGGCGCAAGCCAGCCACGAATCGACGAGGAGACATGAATGCCACGCGCAGTACCAGCGCCAGCAGATGCCATGGTCCTCGCTGCAGGACGTATCGCGTACGCTCGCGCTCCGTAGTGTCTTGCGGGTCAAAGACATCGCCTTCCCACCCACGAAGCGCGATGCGTTGCACTTCAAAGCGCTCGCGTTCGACCGCGAGGATTTCCCGGCGGATGAACGCGTGGCTCACGGCAGGGTAGACGTTGGTGAAGTAAGCAATTTTTTTATTCATATCAGCGGCTACGTGACTTTCACTTGTATTCGATGAGTCGCGCGGGACCGCCACGTAGCCGGTTCAGGGCGAAGCGCAGGTTGCCACTGAGCTCAGAGAACTTGGAGAGCACGAGAAACACCGCCTGGACGAGGTTCTCACGCAATGACCGCTGACCGGTCAGCGTCAGGCGCAGCACCTGCAGCGGATATAGCAGCAGCAGCCACAGCGCAGCCGGCCCAAGCCACAGGAGGCCGCCAACGACAACCAGTGGAAGGATCAAGGCCCAGACAATGGCGCTTGTCACCGCCCGCACACCGTG
>JAFIFN010000262.1 GCA_020832005.1 Gammaproteobacteria bacterium
TCACGGGCCTGCCCGGCCAGCCACCATTGATCGATCCGCGTGATCACCCCGCGTGCCTCATGGCGGGCCGCAATCGAGAGCAGTCGCGCACGTTTTCGCTCAACAGCGCTGTTGGCTTCCTCGACGAACGGATGCAGGTACTCGATGAAACGCTGCTTGAGTTCGTCGGGGTCCTCCACGCTGGCGAGGTCCGGCAGGGGCGGCTCAGCGCGTGCGGTATCCAGCCGCATGCTGATGGCCGCGGCTGCGACGATCACCAGCACCAGGGCCAGCCCGAGCAGGGGGGCGAGCCGGCCTGAGATGCTGTCGGGCATTCCGGTCATGGCTACATTCTAGACCATACGGCTGATCCTGATCGCCAAGCGTCCACGGGGACTCGCCGGTATCGGCGGCCTCAGTTCAGATGAGCTAAAATGGGTGAAGAACCTGATTTGGAGCGTGTGTGAGCGCATACCAGCTGCCCCCGGGACCTTCGGGCCCGAAAAACCTGCTGACCCGCGTGCTGGCGAGCATCGGTGCGGCCGTGGCGCTGGTGGTCTCGTTCTTTCTGG
Organism: Gammaproteobacteria bacterium; assembly: GCA_020832005.1. Classification (GTDB taxonomy): domain Bacteria; phylum Pseudomonadota; class Gammaproteobacteria; order Steroidobacterales; family PWYM01; genus PWYM01. The sequence goes on from JAFIFN010000262.1 coordinate 552, forward strand.
GCGCTGTGGTTTTTCTGATGGCGCTGGGGCTGATGGTGCTGGTCATCATCGGTGTGCTGATTCGCGTCTGGTGGCTGCGTCGGCAGTTTCGCGAGCAGCTGCGGCGCGGTGGCGGGGATGACGATGGTCCCTCCGGTGGCGGCGTTATCGAGGGCGAGTATGTGATTATCAAGGACCGCAAGCGCAAACCTGGGGAGCGTCATTGACACCATGAGAAAACGCCACCGCAGCCTGCGTCGCAAGCCGATTTTCGCGCCACTGCTTTTGCCGATCATCCTCTTTACAATGGTAGCTGCCGGCGTGGCCTGGTTCTTCGACTCCCAGGCCACCACCACCATCATCCTGGTGCGCCACGCCGAACCTGCGGGGACGCTCAGTGCCGATGCCCCCCTGTCCATGCTTGGGCAACGGCGCGCGGAGCTGCTGGCGCGCACCCTGGTCGACGTGGATGTGATCCGCGGCCTGGATGCGATCTACGCGATTCCCTTGACTGTCGCCGAGCAGACGGCATTGCCACTGGCCACGATGCTTGAACTGCCGGTCAATCCGGCGGATGACAGCGATCTTGGCCGGTTGATGGACCGCGTGGTCGACGACCACAAGGGCAAAATCGTGCTGGTGGTGGCGCGTGGCGAACAGCTGCCGATGATGAGTGCCGAACTCGGCGGCCACAAGAGCGCACCCGAGGTGGGTGCCGACGAATACAGCAACATCTATGTGCTGAGCATTCCCTGGTTCGGCAAGACCAAGACCCTGCGGATCCACTACGGCCTCGAGCTCCCAGCGGAAGATGACCTCGCCGTGGCGCCCGCAAACTAGCCGGAACGACCGGCAGGCAGCGAGCCATCCTCGCGCAGGGCCGGATAGGCCTCGCCACGGCTGCGGCAGCGGGCCGCCAGCCTCGGGTAGGCCAGCTCGAAGAGCCGCTCGCGCAGTCGTTCGTCATCCAGGGGCCGACCATACATGCCCGCCGCCTCACGCTGTCGCTGGGCTTCGTAGAGAATCACCGCGGCGGCCACCGAGACATTCAGCGACGCCACCATGCCCGCCATCGGGATGGAGATGTGCTGATCTGCGGCGGCAAGCCCGGATCGGCTGATGCCCCAAAGCTCCGCGCCCATCAGCAGCGCCGTGGGCTGGGTGTAGTCCACCTCCCGAAAATCCACGCAAGTCTCCGCAGGGTGCGCTGCGATGATCTGCATGCCTGCGTCGCGGGCGATATCCAGCATCGTGGATAGTTCGCTGTGCAGATGCATGTCGACCCACTTGCGACTGCCCCCGGCAATGCCTTCATGTGGATTGAGCCGGCCGTCACGCACGGTAACGTGCATCTCGCCGATACCCACGGCATCGCAGGTGCGCAGCACGGCGTGGATGTTATGCGGCTTGTGAACCTGGTCGAGCAACACCGTGAGATCGGGCTGTCGATTGGCGAGCATGGTCCTGATTCGGCGGTAGCGCTGGGGCGTCATCGAGCTTCCGGCGTCCGGGGATGCGCCATTGTAGTGTGTCGCACGGCTCAGTGACCGCCGCGAAAGTCGATCTCCATGACGCGGTAGCCTGTCATCTGCATGCCCTGACGCTCGTAGGTGGCCTGCGCCCGGGTATTGTCGCTCTCCACGTAGAGACGCAGACCGCAGACATCCTCGCGGCTTCTCGCGAGCTCGAGCACGTGGGCGTACAGGGCCGAGAAGATGCCGCCCCGGCGATGCTCCTTGACCACATAGACACTTTGAATCCACCAGAAATCGCCGCAGCGCCAGTCGCTCCACTCACGCGTGAGCATCAGCTGACCGACGATCCGCTGGTCCAGGCTGGCGACGTAGTACACGCCCAGGGACGCATCGGTGAGCACGCGGCGTACGCCCGGGACGAGTCGTTGCGCATCCAGGGCCCGGGCTTCACTTTCCATCGCCAGGCGCTGGTTGAATTCGACGATGGTGTCGAGGTCGTCGATGAGCGCGGTACGAATCTGCAGCGCGGGGGGCTGTGCAGTCATGGACGGGACTCCGGCAGGTCAGCTCGAAGGGGGATGGCCATGGTACCGTGCGCTGCGCTGAATCCGCTGCAAGCCTGCCCGCGAATT
>JAFIFN010000062.1 GCA_020832005.1 Gammaproteobacteria bacterium
CTTTCCAACGAACAGCGCAGGGACATCGCCGCCGGCCTGTCACGGCTGCTCGCCGACAGCTACACCCTTTATCTGAAAACCCATAATTTCCACTGGAATGTCACCGGTCCGATGTTCCAGACCCTGCACACGCTGTTCGAGACCCAGTACACCGAGCTTGCCACTGCGGTGGACGAAATTGCCGAGCGCATCCGCGCGCTGGGCGAGCCGGCACCGGGTTCCTACCAGCAGTTCGCGGCCCTGTCGTCGATTCCCGAAGAAACCGGCATACCCTCTGCCGAGAACATGATCCGTCAGCTGGTCGAAGGCCAGGAAGCCGTGGCCCGCACCGCGCGCAGCATATTCCCTGCCGCCGACGAGGCGCGCGACGAACCGACCGCCGACTTGCTGACGCAGCGAATGCAGATTCACGAGAAGAATGCCTGGATGCTGCGCAGCCTGCTCGCATAGGCTGCTGACAAGGCTGGCGGCGCCCGCCACCGCGCCGGCGACGTCAGTCGGGCCAGTAATACAGGCCCGTGACCACCAGCGCCGTCCACATCAGCAACTGGGCAGGCCAGCGCCACCACAGCAGCTTCAGCTGACCGATGAAACTGGCGGCTGCCAGCACGGTCAAAGCCCAGAAGATGGCAATACTCCCGACCAGGCCTTCGCGCTCGGCGGCGACCTGAGGGGAGTCCTGCCCGACGACCCACAGCAGTAACAGGACCACGGAGAGGCCCAAGGCAATGGAAAATGCGGAACCCAGGATGATCCCGATCAGGACGCTCAGCGGTTGCATGTCTCTCCACAGCGGTGTGGCGCTGTTCCCAGATTACCGATTTGCTGCTTGATCAGCTTGCCTGCCCGGTCTAGCCTAGTCCGGGTTGCCAGGGAAGCCACGCCGGCCCGCGGGCCGATTCGTCAACGTACGAGGCCAAGTGAATCTCGCCTATGAAGATTATAAACCCCGTCATCCTGGTCTTTGCGCTGCTCATGCTGCTGGCAGCACAGGCCTGGTCACCTCCGGCCACCAGCAGGACAATCGAGTCATCCGAACTCGAGCTCAGCGATCGGCATCGGCAGGTCAGCCGCAAGGTAACGGAGTTCATGGAGCGCTTCCACTACCGGCGTGCCCGCGTGGACAACGCGCTGTCTTCGGCCATTCTCGACCGCTATCTCGATAACCTGGACGGCCAGCGCCTCTATCTGCTGAGCTCGGATGTCGCGGCCTTCAACCAGTATCGTTTCGAGCTGGACAATCGCGTTCGCACCGGCGACCTGGAACCGGTATTCGACATGTTCCAGCTCTATCGCGAACGCTCACGCGAGCGGCTTCGCCATGCCATTTCGCTGCTCGACGAGCCCATGGATTTCACCGTCGATGAACGCTTCCGCTTCGATCGCAGTGAACTGCCCTGGGCATCCAGCCGCACCGAACTCGACGAAGTGTGGCGCCAGAGGGTCAAGAATGACGCCCTGTCGCTGGTGCTCGCCGGCCGTGAATGGGACGATGCCGCCGACACCCTGCGCACCCGCTACCAGCGGATGCTCACCCGGCTCGACCAGGTCAACAGCGATGATGTGTTCGAGTCGTTCATGAACGCCTTCGCGCAGACCATGGACCCGCATACAAGCTATCTGTCGCCGCGGAATTCCGAGGAATATCGCATCCAGATGAGCCTGTCCTACGATGGCATCGGCGCCTCGCTGCAGATCGAAGATGACCTGGTCATCGTCATGGATGTCATCCCGGGGGGGCCCGCAGCCGGTGACGGCACACTCAAGCCACGCGACCGGATTACCGGGGTCGCCCAAGGGGCCGACGGTGAATTCGAGGACGTCGTGGGCTGGCGGCTGGACGACGTCGTGCAGCTGATTCGCGGCCCTGGCGGCACCACCGTACGCCTGCGGGTCCTGCCTGCCGGCACACCCCCCGGCAGCTCGGAATCCGTCATCGAGCTGGTACGCGACAAGGTTCGCCTGGAGGCGCAGGCCGCCAGCAAGGAAATCCGGGACATCAAGCAGAATGGCGAAGCGCTGCGCGTAGGCGTCATCAAGGTGCCCAGTTTCTACCAGGATTATGCGGCCCGCGCGGGCGGCGACGAGGACTACACCAGCACCACGCGAGACGTGCAGAGACTGGTGGCGGAACTCAAGAAAGAAGGCGTCGACGGTATCATCATGGATCTGCGCGGCAACGGCGGAGGACATCTGACCGAGGCGACGTCGCTGGCCGGGCTGTTCATCGACCAGGGACCTGTCGTACAGCTGCGCAACAGCCGCGGCCAGGTCGAGGTGCTCGATGACCTGAACGGGCCACCGATTTATGAAGGTCCGCTGGCCGTGCTTGTCAACCGCTACTCTGCATCGGCCTCGGAGATTTTTGCCGCAGCCATTCAGGACTACGGACGCGGTATCGTCATCGGCCAGCAGACTTTCGGCAAGGGTTCGGTGCAGAATCTCTACAGCCTTGATCGCTTCATGCAGGGAGAAGGTTTCGGCCAGCTCACCCTGACCATCGGCAAGTACTATCGCGTCACCGGCGGCAGTACCCAGCACCGCGGCGTGGAGCCCGACATCCTGCTGCCCTCGCCCGTCGACAATGATATCGTCGGCGAAAGCGCCCGCGACACCGCCCTGCCATGGGATCAGATTGCCCCGACGCGCTTCCGCAGCCGTCCGTCCCTGTCGTCACCGGCGATATCCCTGCTGACCCATTACCAGGAACGCAGAGCGTCCGGGGACCCGGACTTTGATTTCCTGCTGCAGGATATCGCGGCATTCCGCGAAATGCGCAGCCGCGAGGATGTTTCGCTGAATCTGGAATTGCGGCGCCAGGAGCGCGACGAACTCGAGCAGGCACGCCTGGCCCGGGAGAACGCGCGGCGCAAGGCCCGAGGGCTGCCGCAACTCGAGGATATGGAGGAATTCAATGAGGCCGAGGCGCCCGACGTCATCCTCGACCAGGCGGCAGGTATCGTGGCCGACATGGTTCGTCTCAAGACCCTGCCGGCTGAGGAACTGGAACGCGCGGCAGCAGCGCTGCGCTAAGACGTCCGTCGCGAGGCGTCGCACGCCAGGGCCGGCACCCCGACGGGCTGCCGGCCCTTTTGTTTAGACTGGTTGCACACCCATGATTTAGTGTTATACTTAACTACAACACTACTGTATTGGCGGCCAACATCATGAATCCGAACCTCGTCCCTGTCGCTTCCAGATTCCAGGCGCCGGCAGCCCTGCTGCTGACCCTCATACTGGCTGGCTGCAGCCAGGGGACCGCGAATGACGGCAACGGCGAGGCGCCCTCGCCCGCACCGGTACCCGTGGAGATCGCGATGACCGATCGCGGCATGGTCACCGCCACCTGGACCGGCACTGCAGCCATCGAGGTCGACCAGGAGGCCACCGTGGTGGCCAAGGTCGCCGGTGAGCTTGTCGAGTTGCTGGTCGAGGAAGGCGATGAGGTGCGCGCAGGCCAGGTGCTGGCGCGCCTGGACGGCGACCGGCTGCGCCTGGAGATGCGGGAGGCCGAGGCGAATATGCGCCGGCTGGCGCGCGACCATGAGCGCAATGTCGAGATGCATCGCCGCGGCCTGATCAGCGCCGAGGCCCACGAGGTCCTGCGCTTCGAGCTCGACGCCATGCAGGCCATCTACGAGCGTCGTGCGCTTGAGTACGAATACACGGTGATCCGCGCACCCATTGCCGGCATCATCGCCGAGCGCCATGTGCGCGCGGGCAATACCATCGCCGTAGGCGATCCGACCTTTCGCATCACCAGCCGCGCACCGCTGCTGGCCTATCTGCATGTACCCGAGCGCGAGTTCGCGCGCCTGGCGCCCGGCCAGCGCGCCGAGGTCCGGGTCGATGCCCTGGGTGGCTTGCGCCTGCCGGCGCGCGTGCAGCGCATCAGCCCGGTGATCGATCCGACCAGCGGCACCTTCAAGGTCACCATCGAGATCCCGGATCCCGATCAGCGCCTGCGTCCGGGCATGTTCGGCCGCTTCAGCGTCATCTATGAAAACCGCACCGATGCCCTGCTGATCCCGCGGGTGGCCGTGCTTGACGGTGACGGCGGCGACTCGGTGTTCATCGTCAACGACGGGGTGGCACGCCGCCAGCAGGTCACCACCGGACATGCGGCCAACGGCCGCATCGAGATCACCAGCGGCTTGAGCGACGGTGATCGGGTCGTGATCATGGGACACAACGCGCTGCGCGACGGTGCCGGTGTCGTGATCATCGAAGATGGCGAAGCCCGCTGACATGTCTGCTGCGGTGGTGCTCAGCGATCCCGCAACGGCCTCGATCCCCCAGCCCTGCCTCACGAACACCGGACTGTCACGATGAAACTCGTCGAAATCGCCACCGATCGCCGGGTCACGATCGCAATGTTCACCATCGCCATCGTCGTGTTCGGGCTCGTCGCCCTGGCACGCCTGAACGTGACGCTGCTGCCGGACCTGTCCTACCCGACCCTGACGGTACGCACGGAACTCACCGGTGCGGCGCCGCAGGAAGTCGAGACCCTGCTGACTCGCCCGATCGAGGAAGGCGTGGGCGTGATTCGGGGGGTACGAAAGGTACGCTCGGTGTCACGCGCCGGCCAGTCCGATGTCACGCTCGAGTTCGCCTGGGGCACGGCGATGGACATTGCTTCGGTCGAGGTGCGCGAGAAACTCGACCTGCTGCAGTTGCCACTCACAGCCCAGCGGCCACAACTGCTGCGCTTCGACCCGGGCAGCGATCCCATCGTGCGCCTGGCGCTGGTGCCGGCTGAGGCTTCGGATCGCTCGCCCGAAGCTGAGCGAACGGGCACTCGGTCGCGACCCGCAGCGCTGAACTTTGCCGACGAGAACGACCGTCTGCGGCAGCTTCGCCGCCTGGCCGATGACGAACTTCGCACCGGTCTTGAGTCCATCGAGGGCGTTGCGGCCGTCAAAGTCAGCGGCGGACTTGAAGAGGAAATCCAGGTGCTGGTCGACCAGGATCGTCTCGCCCAGCTCGGCCTGGGCATCGAGCAGGTGGCCTCGCGCATCCGTGCAGAGAACGTCAATCTGTCCGGTGGCCGTCTCGAGCAGGGGCTGGAGCGCTATCTGGTACGCACCATCAACGAGTTTCGCAGTGTGCAGGAGATGGCCGACAGCATCGTGGCCAGCAGCAACGGACAACCGGTGTTCCTGCGCGACGTGGCGCAGGTCACGCGTGGTTTCCGCGAACGCGAGGCCATCACCCGGCTCAATGGCGCCGAGAGCATCGAGATCGGTCTGTACCGCGAAGGTGATGCCAACACGGTAAGAATCGCAGGCAATATCCGCAGGCATCTCGACAACTTGCGCTCGGGCCTGCCGGAGAATCTTCGGCTCGAAGTCATCAACGATCAATCGGTATTCATTACCGCCGCCATCGAACAGGTGCGCACGGCAGCCGTCCTCGGTGGCCTGCTCGCCGTACTCGTGCTCTACGGCTTTCTGCAGAACCTTCGCGCCACGGTGATCATCGGTCTGGCCATTCCAGTCTCGGTCATCGGGGCCTTTCTGCTGATGTTCGCCAGTAATATCACGCTCAATATCATGTCCCTGGGCGGAATCGCGCTGGCTGTCGGGCTGCTTGTCGACAATTCCATCGTGGTGCTGGAAAACGTCGTGCGCCATCGCGAGCAGGGTCAGGATGTGCTCAGCGCTGCCCGCCGCGGCACCAGCGAGGTCGCCGGCGCCGTCACCGCCGCGACGCTGACGACCATTGCCGTGTTCTTTCCGATGGTATTCATCACCGGTGTGGCCGGACAGCTGTTTCGCGACCAGGCGCTGACCGTGACCTTTGCGCTGTTGTTCTCGCTGCTGGTGGCCCTGACGCTGATCCCGATGCTCGCCGCCCTGCGTGCCGGGCCGCGCTATGCCGACGCCGACGAACTGGCGCCACCCGGACGGGTGACGCGGGGATTGGCCTGGACACTGGGCGGGGTGCGGCTCGCCATCCTCGGCGTTGGCCGGTTACTGGCCCGCGTGGCTGCCGTGGTGCTGGTGTGGCCCTGCCAGGCGCTGCTGGGTGTGGCCACGCGCGTCTACCGTCCTTTACTGGCGTGGTCGCTGGCGCATCGCGCAGTTGTCCTGCTGGTGGCCGGGGCGACCTTCGCCGCCTCGATGCTGCTGGTGCCGCGACTGGGTACCGAGCTGATTCCGCAGTTCGCGCAGGGCGAGTTTTCGGTGGAGCTGCGCCTGCAACCCGGCTCGCCGCTGTCCCAGACCGACCGCGCAATCCAGACCGTGCAGCGCATCGCCGCCGCGCAACCGGGTGTCGAGATGAGCTATTCGGTGGCAGGCACCGGCAACCGGCTCGACGCCAACCCGGTCGATGCAGGCGAGCATACCGGCAGCGTCAACGTACGTCTGCGTACCAGCAGCCGTGCTGCCGAGCAGGCAGTCATGAACAGCATGCGCGCCGAACTCGAACGTATTGCCGGCGTGCAATACGAGTTCCAGCGCCCGGAGATCCTGAGTTTCGCTACCCCGCTTGAAATCGAGATCACGGGTTTCGATCTCGAGCGTATCAACGAGGTCGCCGAACGCGTGCGCGAGCGGCTCACCGGCGCCAGTCGCTTTGCCGATGTGCGCACCACTGTGGAGACCGGCAACCCGGAAATCCAGATCATCTTCGACCATGAGCGCGCCGCGCGCCTGGGTCTGATGGTCCGCGATATCGCCGATCGCGTGGTCAGCAGCGTGCGCGGCGACGTGGCAACCCGCTACACCTGGCGTGACCGGGAAATCGACGTGCTCGTTCGCAGCGTGGACAACCGCGATGCCTCCGTGGCGGAGCTGCGCCGGCTGGTGATCAATCCCGGTGCCCAGCGTCCGATTCCACTCGAGGCAGTGGCAGACATCCGCGTGGCCACCGGGCCGGCGGAAATACGCCGGGTCGACCAGTCGCGCGTGGCGGTCGTCTCGGCGCGCCTGGCCTACGGCGACCTTGGCAGCGCCGTGGCCGAAGTCGAGAAAATGCTCGCCGAACTCGTGCTGCCTGCGGGCATCAGCGTCGAGGTTACCGGCCAGAACGCGGAAATGCGCGAGGCGCTGGCCTCAATGCAGTTCACGTTGCTGATGGCGATTTTTCTCGTCTACCTGGTGATGGCCTCGCAGTTCGAATCCCTGCTCCATCCCTTCGTCATCCTGTTCACGATCCCGCTGGCCCTGGTCGGCGCGGTACTGGCGCTGTTTGTGACCGGCACCACCCTGAATGTGGTGGCCTTCATCGGCGTCATCATGCTGGCCGGCATTGTCGTCAACAATGCCATCGTGCTGGTCGATTTCATCAACCAGCTGCGTGACCAGGGCATGGAGAAACTCGCGGCCATCCAGCATGCCGGGCATATCCGCCTGCGCCCCATTCTGATGACCACGATGACCACCGTGCTGGGACTGATGCCGATGGCAATCGGCTTCGGCGAAGGCGCCGAGGTGCGTGCTCCCATGGCCATCACGGTCATCGGCGGCCTGCTGACCTCGACGCTGCTGACCCTGGTGGTCATTCCTGTGGTCTACTCGCTGGTGGATGTGCGTGCACGCAGCGCCGATTTTCCAGCCTCTCAGGGCGCGCTGCCCTCACCCCAGGGCAGCGAAGCGTCATGAGGCACACAGCGGCAGCGCTGCGCAGGCCGGTGGCCTGCATGATGTTCTTCACGGCGCTGGCAGTGATCGGAATGATCGCCGCGCGAATGCTGCCGCTGGAGCGCTTTCCGGACATCGACTTCCCCGGCATGTTCATCATGATTCCCTACGAGGGCTCAACGCCCGAGGAAGTGGAGCGACTGATCACGCGCCCGGTGGAGGAAGTCCTGGCGACGCTGCCGAACCTCAAGCAGATGACCTCGACCAGCAATGAATCCGGCGCGCAGATCGGCATCTTCATGGGCTGGGACCAGGACATGACGACCACCGGCATAGATGCGCGCGTCAAGGTCGAGAGCATTCGTGACCGCCTGCCCGCCGACCTGCGAAGGCTGCAGATATTTACCGGTTCCACCTCCGATCAGCCGGTGCTGACGCTGCGCATCTCCGGCGAACGGGATCTCTCGGATGCCTACGAGGTACTCGACCGGGTCCTCAAGCGCAGGCTCGAGCGCCTCGAGGGGGTGTCTCGCGTCGAACTCCAGGGTGTCGATCCCCAGGAGATCCGGATCCTGCTGGATTCGGATCGCGTCGCCGCCCACGGCGTGGATCTCAACGACCTTCGCAGCCTGCTCGATCGCAGCAATTTCTCCGTCAGCGCAGGCCGTATCAGTGCCGACGGGATGCGCTTCTCGGTGCGTCCGCGTGGCGAATTCGAGTCTCTGGAGGACATCGCCGCGCTGATCATCTCGGGTACTGATCTGCGCCTGCGCGATGTGGCCAGCATCGAGATGCGCGCCCCGGAACGCAGCTATGGCAGGCGCCTGGATGGCAGCTACTCAATAGGCCTGAATGTGTTTCGCACACCAGGCTCCAACATCGTCGAGGTGGCCGATCGCGTCAACGCGGAACTGGTCCTGATCGATGCCCATCCGGAAATGCAGGGCATCCGTGTATTCGAGATGGACAACCAGGCCAGCAGCGTACGTCAGTCACTGGGCGACCTGCTGCGCGCAGGCGGTATCGGCGCACTGTTGGCGTTCATCGTCCTGTACCTGTTTCTGCGACAGTGGACCACGACGCTGATCGTCACGCTTGCTGTGCCGTTTTCCCTGCTGGTGACCCTGGCGGTCATGTATTTCGCCAACATCAGTCTCAATATCCTGAGCATGATGGGCCTGATGCTGGCCATCGGTATGCTGGTGGACAACTCGGTGGTCGTCACCGAGAGCATCTTCCGTCATCGTCAGCTGGACCCTAAAAACCCCTTCGAGGCTACCCTGCGTGGCGTACGCGAAGTGGGCGTCGCCGTGATGGCCGGTACGGCAACCACCGTCGCGGTCTTCCTGCCGATCATGTTTGGTGAACGAATCGACATGTTCGTGTTCCTGACCCATGTGGCGATCACGATTTCGGTTGCCGTCATCGCCTCACTGGTCATCGCACAGACCCTGATCCCGATGCTGGCCAGCCGCGTCGCAGCACCTCCGGAGATTCGCGGTCAGCGTGTCATGGGAGCCGTGACCGCCGGCTATGTCTGGCTGCTTGGCTGGACGCTCCGGCACCGTTGGTGGACGCTGGTCACGATCATTGTCATCATCGTCACCGGCTTTACGGTGCCAACCAAATTCGTGAAGTTCGACTTCATGCCCGAGGAACCCTCACGGCGCCTGTTCCTGCCCTACAACATCGATGGCAATTATCCGCTGGCCCGAGTCGGCCAGGCTGTCGAGCGTATCGAATCGTTCCTGCTGGAGCACCGAGAGGCACTGGAGATCGAATCGGTCTACAGCTTTTACGAACAAGGCCGGGCCGAGTCCACAATCCTGCTCATCGACGATAGCCGGGCAAAGGTTCCCACCGAGAAGATCGTCGCCTTCATTCGCGACAACCTGCCCGAGATCATTATCGGCACGCCAGCCTTCCGCTTTGATCAGCAAACCGGCGGCGAGGGCTTCAGCGTGCGGGTTACCGGGGACTCTACCGAGGTGCTCGCCGGCATCGCCGAGGAGGCCCGGCGACGGCTGCTGGGTCTGGAGGGCTTCGACCGTCTAAGCACCGATGCGGCATCAGGTGAACGTGAAGTGCAGGTGCGCGTCGATGTCGAGCGCGCCGCGCGCCTGATGCTTACCCCCCAACAGGTTGGCGAGGCGATCCGCGTGGCGATGCGCGGAGACCAGCTGCGGGAATTTCGCGGCGCGGAGGGCGAACTGGCGATCCGGCTGGCCTACCGGGAAAGCGATCGGCAGGCCATCGAGGATCTGCAACGACTTCCGCTGTATACGCCTGATGGTCAGCGCGTCGTTCTCGGCAGCATTGCCGACTTCGAGATCACCCGCGGCGCGCGCGCGATCCGCCGCGACAACCGTCGTACCGCCATCACGATCAGTGGCCCACTCAGCCCTGGGACGAGCCTTGATGACATGCGTCCCAAGGTCGCGAAAGTGCTCAATGACCTGGAGTACCCGCCGGGGTACGGCTGGAGCTACGGCCGCAGCTTCCAGAGCAACGAGGAAGCCCAGGCACTTGTAGTGCAGAGTATCGCACTGGCCATTGTGTTGATCTTCCTGATCATGGCTGCGCTGTTCGAATCCACGCTTTTTCCGCTTTCGATCCTGATCTCGATTGTGTTCTCGGTCATCGGCGTGCTGTGGTTTTTCGCCCTGACCGGGACGACATTTTCCTTCATGGCCTGGATCGGTGTGCTGATCCTCATCGGTGTCGTGGTCAACAACGGCATCGTGCTCGTCGACCATATCAACCGCCTGCGCTGGGAAGGTGCGCCGAGGATGGAGGCCATCATCGAAGGCGGCCGCCATCGGCTGCGGCCGATTCTGATGACCGTGGCCACGACAGTGCTTGGGCTCACGCCGCTGGCCATCGGCAGCACGCAGGTCGGCGGTGACGGTCCGCCCTACTATCCGATGGCACGGGCGATCATCGGTGGCCTGACATTCTCGACACTGGTATCGCTGCTGGTGGTGCCGTTCGTCTACTCCCTGCTCGATGACAGTGCGCGATGGGGCCGCAGACTATTGCGCCTGTCGGCCTCTCAACCAGCGGGGGCTCAAAACTGATCGACAGCGTTACTCGCGGATATATCAGCGCAGTGCGCCGTAAATGTCCCAGTATTCTTCAGCCAGCACATTGATATTCGCCGTGCCACCCGCGCTGCCTCGCGCAGGATCCCTGGTGATGCGCTCCAGGCTGCGGGCCAGCGGAATCGTCTCGTCATCGCGACGGTACTCGACACGCGAACGCAGATAGTCGGTGCGCCGCTTGACTGCGGCGGTGAGCTGGCGCTGCGCCGCCAGCGCCGCCATCCGTTCCTCGATCTGGCGCGACAGACGCTGTGCGTCCTCGCGCGTGCCAAAATCGGCGTTGCGGACATCTTCTGCGAAGGCTGCGCGCGCACGACGCGCCAGGTCGTTTTCGTCGAAGAACAGCACCAGCTCCTGTGCCAGCGCCAGCGCTGCCAGATTCAGCAGGCGACGGCTTTCTGCTGACAATCCCGGGTACTCCGGCTGGACCTCGGACTGAATCTCGTTGCGTCGGCTCACCAAGGCTTCGAGCTCGGCCTGGCGCGCGGCCTGGTCGCTGCCCAGCGCTGAAAACTGCAGCTTCAGCGCCCGGCGTCGTCCCCAGCGCCAGAACGGCATTTCCGCGATGAGGCGTTCAAGTGCGCGGGCGCGCTCGGCCTGGTCGCTGATTTCGGACTCCAGTGCGCGGATCGATGGCTCGATCTCCGCATGCTTGCGCGCCTGGCGCTGGCGAAAGTCGGTTTCCAGGTGATCACGTTCCCGGCGCATCTGTTTCTCGGCCACGTCATCGACAAACTGTCTGATGCGCTGGGCGCAATGCTTCCACAGGTGACGCAACTGGAAATGGGTGATCGCGGTGGCCGCGGTATCGGTGTCGGCCAGCAGGCCCTCGAGTGTGGCCAGCTGTTCTGCGACACGCTGAGTACCGGCCTCGCTTTCGCGCAGTTTTTCAAGCAACTCGTAGCGCTCACGGCGCAGGTTCGCGAGCTCCTTCTTGACCGCGGCACGATTCCAGTAGAGCTCCAGCAACCGGTCATCGCCAGTAGCTTCGGCGTCCTGGCCTTTTCCGGGAATGATTCCGGCCAGCATCTTGAACCTGTCCATAGCAAGGGAGGGGCTTGCATGCAGGCAACGCCTGCAGCCTCGTTATAGCCTATCGGTTCAACGCAGGCGAAAGCGTGACTGAACGCAAGATTCGGCGCCTGCGCGCAGCCACGAAGGGCCGCTGAACAGGTGGCCGCACTCCAGCAGATACGACAGCCACTTGTTGAGAATGACGTTGCGTCGCCAGCGTCGATCGAGCTCCAGGCTCTCGACGCGCAGGCGCTGCAGCAAGGCATGGCGGTGTTCGTTAACACAACTGACCGCCTCGGCCTGTCTCGCATCATGGTATACGCGCAGCGTGAAATCCGGGTCGGCCATCAATTCGGCTTCAGCATCGCCCGCGAACAGGTAAGTGAGCTTCAGTGTCATGGTGTAGCGGGTCGACTCAAGCACCTCCAGATGCAGGTCGCAATCCACCAGCGCACGCGAACGATGCGCACCGCGCAATTGCGCAAGCGTTGGCGCCAGTGCCTGCAACAGTCCCCAATTCTCCTCGTAAAGCGCCATCAGGCCCGAGAAAGAACCGGGGCAGCAAACACGTGCATGACGAATCAGACTGCCGGTATCCATGTCGGCAATATATCATGCGCGGAGACAAACACACGTGCGTGCGAGGTCAAGCCGGGATGCAGGTCACAACCGTCAAAACTCACGCCTTTACCGACCAGCGGCCAGGCACTGCCGGCCTGCGCCGGAAAGTCTCGGTGTTCCGGCAGGCGCACTACCTCGAGAACTTCCTGCAATGTGTTTTGCATGAAGCCGATCTGCCGGCCGATGCGCGTATTGTCATCGGCGGTGACGGCCGTTTTTTTAACGACGCGGCCATACGCACAGCGATCGCCGTACTGGCTGGCAACGGTATCCGCGATATTATCGTCGGACACAATGGATTGTTGTCAACGCCCGCGGCCTCGCACCTGATCAGGGCCTCAGGCGCGGCAGGTGGCCTGCTGTTCACGGCCAGCCACAATCCGGCCGGCCCCGAGGGCGACTTCGGCATCAAGTACAACACCGCGAGCGGCGGCCAGGCACCGGAATCGCTGACCGAGCGCATTCATCGACGCAGCCTGACGATCTCAGAGTATCGCATTGCGCAACTGCCGGAGTTACCACTGGCGCGCATCGGCCAGCACGAGATCGACGGTCTGCGCCTCCAGGTCGTCGACCCGGTCGACGATTATGCGACGCTTATGCAGGGCCTGTTCGACTTTGATCGCATCAGCGCCCTGCTGCGCGGCGGGCGTTTCCGCCTGTGTTTCGATGCCATGAACGCAGTGACCGGGCCGTATGCACGCCGTATCCTGGAACGCACCCTCGGTGCTCCGCCTGGCAGCGTCGTGCGTGCCGAGCCCCTGGCTGATTTCGGCGGCCTTCACCCGGACCCCAATCCGGTGGACGCCGCAGACCTGGTGGACCTGATGGCTGGGAGCGAGGCACCGGATTTCGCCGCAGCCTCCGACGGCGACGGCGATCGCAACATGATCCTGGGGCGCGGCTGCATGGTGCATCCCTGCGACAGCCTGGCCGTGCTCGCGGCGCTGCATGGCCACATACCCGGTTACCGTGGGGGTCTGGCCGGAGTGGCGCGATCGATGCCGACGAGTCGCGCCATCGATCGGGTCGCCGCCGCCCAGGGCATCGACTGCCATGTCACGCCCACGGGTTGGCGTTTCTTTTGCAACCTCCTCGAGGCCGACATGATCACCTTGTGCGGCGAGGAGAGTTTCGGCACCAGTTCCAGCCATGCGCGTGAAAAAGACGGCCTCTGGGCCGTGCTGTTCTGGCTCGATCTGCTGGCGGCCACAGGCGAATCGGTGTCCGCCCTGCTGTCGGCGCACTGGCGGACATTCGGCCGCGACCATTACCTGCGTCAGGATTATTTTATCGCCGATACCGATCAGGCTCAGGCGCTGGTGGACGGTCTGTCGCATGCCTGCCGCGAGATGCCCGGGGCGTGGCGCAAGGCCGGCGTGCGCGCTGCAAGTGAGTTCGACTACACTGATCCTGTCGACGGCAGTCAATCCTGCGCCCAGGGCATCGAAGTCCACGTCGGCGCGGATGCCCGTATCGTCTTTCGCCTGTCCGGCACCGGCACACAGGGTGCTACTCTGCGCGTCTACCTGGAGCGCGCAACACAGGATGCCGCACTGATCCCGCAACCCTCACAAAGCGTCGTCGAGCCGCTGGCCAGGCTTGCGCGCGAACTCAGCCGGATCGAGTATTTCACGCGACTGACCCGGCCAAGCTACTCGATCTAGTCCAGCCTGGCGCACGCTTAACGAACACGCCGCTCAACACCCGTGTCATTGAGGATGGCCGCGGCAATCTCCTCGATCGACTTTTCGCTGGTGTCAATGAACGGAATACTGTGCCGACGATACAGCCCTTCGGCCGCGCGCAGCTCGAAACCGACCTGCTGGGAGGACGCATAGCGGCCGTGCGCGCGGCGTTCACGGCGAATATGCTGCAGGCGTTCCGGAGAAATCGTCAGCCCGAAGAGTTTGCGTCGATGGGGCCGCAGTATCGCTGGCACGTCACCATCCTCCAGATCATCCTCGGTCAGCGGATAGTTCGCCGCAAACACGCCATACTGCAGCGCCATGTACAGGCATGTGGGCGTCTTCCCTGAGCGCGACACACCCAGCAGGATGACATCGGCACGGTCATAGTTGCGCGCAGCACCACCATCATCATGCGCCATTGCGAAATTGGTTGCCTCGATGCGTTGCATGTAGCTGGCCATATCGGCCATGCCGTGGGCCTGGCCCTGCTTGTGCGACGACTGCATCGACAGTTCGAGTTCCATGGGGCCCACAAACGCGTCAAAAAAATCCAGGAACAGCGCATCGGCTTCGCGCAGCACATGGCGCAGCTCGTCCTGCACCAGGGTGCTGAATACGATGGGCCGATGGCCCTCGCGCGCGCCCACTGCATTGATCCGCTGGACGGCGGCCCTTGCCTTGTCAACCGAATCGATAAATGGCACAGTCACCTGCCGAAATTCCTGGCCGTCAAACTGCGTCAGCAGGCTGTGGCCAAGGGTTTCCGCAGTGACCCCCGTCTGATCCGAAACAAAGAAGACAGTTCGCTGATTCATATAGGCTTTCCATGCGAGCCGGTGTGGCTGCCGGAGCGATTCTGCACGTTCGGCGAGGGAACACAAGGAAAACGGCAAGGGAGTTGACTTGGACGCATATGTAGTCGCGCTGGACAGCCTGGGCAGAAACGACGTCGAACACGTAGGCGGCAAGAACGCCTCGCTCGGCGAAATGATCAGCCACCTGGCCGGCCTCGGTGTCACCGTCCCGGGCGGATTCGCGACCACGGCGCGCGCATATCGGGATTTCCTTGCCCAGTCGGGACTCGATGCGCGCATCCGGGAAGCGCTTGAGCCCCTGGATGTGGACGATGTCGAGACGCTGGCGCGCACCGGCGCGCAGATCCGTGAATGGATCATGGAAACGCCGCTGACGGACGCCTTGCAGCGCGATGTCGCCGAGGCGTGGGCGAGTATGTCCGACGGTAGGGACATCTCGGTGGCAGTGCGCTCCTCGGCCACGGCCGAGGATCTGCCCGAAGCCTCATTCGCAGGCCAGCAGGAAACCCTGCTCAATGTGCGCGGTCTGGACAATGTCATTCGCGCAATCCATGAGGTCTATGCCTCGCTGTTCAACGACCGGGCGATCGCCTACCGAGTCCATCATGGGTTCGACCACAATGTCGTGGCCCTGTCGGTGGGCGTGCAGTACATGGTGCGCAGCGACCTGGGCGCCAGTGGTGTCATGTTCACACTCGACACCGAGTCGGGTTTTCGCGACGTGGTGTTCATTACCGCGTCCTACGGACTCGGCGAGATGGTCGTGCAGGGCGCGGTCAACCCGGACGAGTTCTACCTCTACAAGCCCGGTTTGCGCGCCGAACGGCCCGCCATCCTGCGTCGCAACCTCGGCGGCAAGGCCAGCAAGATGGTCTACGACGAGGACCCCGACAGTGACGAGCGCATCCGTATTGTCGATGTCGAGGACGCGCAGCGCATGCGCTTTTCGCTCGACGATGCCGATCTTGTCTCGCTGGCCCGCCAGGCCCTGACCATCGAGGACCACTACGGCTGCCCGATGGATATCGAATGGGGCAAGGACGGCGAAGACGGCAAGATCTATATCCTTCAGGCACGTCCTGAAACCGTGCAGAGTCGCAGCGGCCGAAGCATTCAACGCTACCGGCTGAAGGAAAGCTCCGAGATCATCACCCGGGGACGCAGCATCGGCCAGAAAATCGGCAGCGGCCGCGCCAGGATCATCACCGATATTCGCGAGATGACACGTGTGCAGACCGGCGATGTGCTGGTTGCCGACATGACCGACCCTGACTGGGAGCCGGTCATGAAACGCGCCTCGGCGATCGTCACCAACCGCGGCGGTCGCACCTGCCATGCCGCGATCATCGCACGCGAGCTGGGCATTCCCGCGGTCGTGGGCTGTGGCGATGCCACGGACACTATCGAGGACGGCACGGCCGTCACAGTGTCCTGTGCCGAAGGCGACGAGGGCTACGTGTACAAGGGCATGCTCGACTTCGAACACACGCGTATCGAACTCGATCGGCTGCCGGAAATTCCGGTTAAGCTGATGATGAACGTCGGCAATCCCGATCGTGCCTTCGCGTTTGCCTCGATACCGCATCGCGGCGTGGGTCTGGCTCGCCTGGAGTTCATTATCAACCGGATGATCGGTGTACACCCCAGGGCGCTGCTGGAATACGACAGCCTGGATGACGAACTCAAGGCCACGATTGCCGGACAAATGGCAGGCTATGCAGACCCTGTCAGTTTCTATGTCGACAAGCTCGTCGAAGGTATCGCCACCATTGCGGCAGCCTTCGCACCGCAACCGGTGATCGTGCGGCTGTCCGATTTCAAGTCCAACGAGTATGCCAACCTCATCGGTGGCCCACGCTATGAACCGCACGAGGAAAACCCGATGCTGGGTTTTCGTGGCGCCTCACGCTACATCGATGAGACCTTCCGTCCCTGCTTCGAGCTGGAGTGCCGGGCACTCAAGCGCGTGCGCGAGGAGATGGGGCTGACCAACGTGCAGGTCATGGTGCCCTTCGTGCGCACCGTGGACGAGGCGCGCAAAGTCACGCAACTGCTGGCGGAGAACGGACTGGTGCGCGGCGAGAATGATCTTCGCATCGTCATGATGTGCGAGTTGCCCACCAATGCGCTTCTCGCCGACGCCTATCTTGAATACTTCGACGGCATGTCGATCGGCTCCAACGATATGACCCAGCTCACACTTGGCCTGGACCGGGATTCCGCGGTCATCGCCCACCTGTTCGATGAGCGCGATGACGCCGTCAAGGCCCTGCTGAAGCTGGCCATTGATGCCTGCCGACGCCATGGCAAGTATGTGGGCATCTGCGGTCAGGGGCCGTCGGATCATCCCGACCTGGCCCGGTGGCTGCTGCAGCAGGGCATCGAGAGCATGTCCCTGAACCCGGATACGGTGGTCGAGACCTGGATGTTCCTCGCTGGCGACACCCAGTAACCTGGACGCCTCCATCGCTTGCGTAACTCAAACCAGCAGCCTGCCGCTTCGCATATGCCCAGGCGGACCCGTCTGGTTTTGCGACCTGCCCCCACGATTCGTGGGTTTTTCGAAGTCACGTTTTAGTTTTTGCGACGGCGCGCCATAAATCAGCCGCGCCTGTCCGTTATGGTCAGGCCGTAGGAGTGTTCTGCCAGTAAAGCACCGTACACGGGGAGGGTAAGGTGACCAGGAACGCAGTGAGCGTGGGCGCGGCCATGTGCTTCGCCTTTATCTGCATATTTGTGGCAGGCATTGCCGCCGCAAGCATCAGCAGCGATGGCAGCTTCCGGTTGCTGAAGCTCGATGGCCATCACGTCAAATGGGGTGACAGTGCGCTTGGGGCCGGGGCTACGGTGAGATATGCCTTCATCGACGCGCCGAGGCGCTTTGATGGCGCGCGCAATTGCCAGGATCTCGTGCCGATGGATCACCTCGCGCTGCGTCACGGTATTTCCCAGGCGACGCTTCAGGCCGAAACGGCGGCCGCGTTCCGCGTCTGGGAGGCAGCAGCCAACATCACCTTCGTGCCCGTCGACGACGTCGAACGGGCAGACATCCTGATCGGCGCACAGGGGCGACCCACAGGTCGCGCCTTTGCCAACGTTGAGTATCAGCCGGGCAGCAATGACGGCGTCCGGGCGATTGAGCGTGCACTGATATGCCTGAATCCGTACCAGCCATGGAAAGTGGGCTTCGACGGCGATATCGGCGTGTACGATATCCGCTACACGTTGGTGCACGAGATCGGCCATGCCATCGGCCTGGATCACCCCGGCCCGTCCGGACAGGTCATGTCATTCAGATACAGTGAGAAGTTCAGCGACCTCCAGCCTGGCGACTATCGTGGCGTCCAGTTGTTGTATGGGGTCAGCATGAACAGCATGGCCGCCGACAGTACTTCCGATTAGCCAATGGCTTAGCGTTCGGGTGCTGGGCCGGCGAGTCGTCCGGCCTGGCTCAAGGACTTGCGAACAGCCGTGTATCGGGGCTGAATGAGGCGGTCGTCTTGATGGGACCGCCTGTGACCGCCCGACCTGCCCCACCGCCTCGCCAGGCACCTGATCTCCTGCTGCTGTCGGCCACGGCCGACCTGACCCGGCGACAGCTGGCTGCCCTCGTGGCACGCCGCGTCGGGCGCCTGCTGACGGAACAGCTGCGTCTGGTGGTGCCGCTGGCAGCCTGGCTGGTGGCTTTCCAGTGGCTGGTGCTGCGCCAGGAAGTGACGGACCTGCCCTGGATCCTGCTCGGGCTGGTCGCGGTGGTGGTCGGCCTGATGCTGTTCATGGAGGGGCTGCGCCTTGGGCTGATGCCCCTGGGTGAGACGCTGGGTCGGGAACTGCCGGCGCGCAGTACGCTTGCGCGCGTGCTGGTCGTCACGCTTTTGCTCGGCATCGGCGTCACCTTTGCAGAGCCAGCGATCGCCGCCCTGCGAGCCGCGGCCGCGCTGATCGACGTCAATGAGACCCCCTACCTGTACGCGCTGCTGGAACTCTGGCGACTGCCGCTGATCCTGACCGTGGGCGGTGGCGTCGGGCTGGCTGCGCTGCTCGGAACCCTGCGACTGCTTCGGGGATGGAGTCTTAAACCTCTGATTTATATTGTGTTGATTCCGACCCTTACACTGACCCTTGCGTTCGGACTGCACCCGGATCTGCAGCAGATCCTGGGCCTGGCCTGGGATTCCGGCGCCGTCACCACAGGCCCGGTCACCGTGCCCATCGTCCTGGCACTCGGGGTCGGCGTGGCCAGTGCGGTAGGCACGGGCGACAATCCACTGGCGGGCTTCGGTGTCGTCACCCTGGCCTCCCTGTTCCCGGTGCTGGGCGTGCTCCTGCTCGGACTGGCAGCGGTGCTGACGCTGGATCCCCTGGACATCCGGGCTGCGGCAGCCATTGTCGAGACACAGGCGTTCAGCACCGGCGGCGGACTCGGTATGGTCATAGCGGAGGCCCTGGCAGCGCTGCAGGCGGTCGTGCCACTCGTGCTGTTCCTGCTGCTGGTGCTGGTGGGGATGTTGCGCAGCCGCCTGCCGCGGCCTGGCGAAATCGCCTACGGCATCGGCCTGTGCGTGCTCGGCATGGCCTTGTTCAAAATCGGAGTGGAGACAGGGCTTGCGGCCCTGGGCGAACAGGTGGGCAGCCTGCTGCCCATGGCAATCATGGCCGTGCCAGGCGTCGAGTCGGCACCGCTCTACGGGCTGCTGCCAGGCGTCATGATGGTGCTGACATTCGGGGCCGTGCTCGGCCTCGGCGCCACCATGGCCGAACCCGCCCTCAACGCGCTGGGCAACACCGTCGAGGACCTCACCGATGGCGCGTTCCGCAACCGCACACTGCGGCTGGCCGTCTCCATCGGCGTCGCCGCGGGCGTGACGCTGGGCATCGTCAAGCTGCTGCTGGACCTGCCGCTGCCGTGGCTGTTATTGCCCGGGTATGGCGTGGCTCTGGCGCTCACGTGGGTCTCGCGAGAGGATTTCGTCAATGTGGCCTGGGATTCTGCCGGCGTCACCACCGGACCGATTACGGTCCCCCTGGTGATTGCCATGGGCCTGGGCCTGGGGGGCGCTGCAGGCGCGATGCAGGGTTTCGGGGTGCTGGCGCTGGCGTCACTGGGGCCCATTGTCAGTGTGCTGGCCACCGGGCTGTGGTCGCACCGCCAGTCCCGCCGACGCCCGCCACAAGCAACAGGGGAGGCAATACACGCATGAAAGCCGGCAGCTTGATGATTCGGGAGGATGTCGTGCTCATCACCGCAGTAGTCCAGCGTGGGCTCGGCGATGATGTGGTCGAGGCCGCAGTGGACGCGGGGGCAAACGGGGGGACCGTCTGCTATGGCAGCGGCGTGGGCGATCGCGAGCGGCTGGGCGTACTGGCGCTGGCGCTGGATGTCGATCAGGAGATCGTCTATATCCTCGTGCCTCGAGAACTGGAAACGGCGGTGTTCAAGGCCATTGCCGAGACAAAAGGCATGGGTCGACCGGGACGGGGCATACTGTTCACCAGTCCGGTGGAGCGCCTGGCGGCCTACGGCCGCGGCGATGCAGCGAAAAAGGCTGAGCCGTGAGCGCGGGTGATCAACGACTCATCACGGCGATACTGCCCGATGATGTTGATACTGTCGGACTGGCCGCGGCGCTGCAGCGCGAAACAGGCATCGTCACGACGTTTCGGCACAATGCCCGGGGTGTGGGTCGAACCACGCGCAGGCTGGGACGGGCGCCGCTGATACCGGAGCGGCGCAACGTGTTTCTCGTGGTCGTCGACAGCGAGCGTGCCGACAGCGTATTCACGTGGCTGCTCGAAGCGGCACGCGTAGACCGCTACGGGGGTGGCCTGGTATTCGAACGGCGACTGGGGCAGACGCAGCTGCCGCAACAGCAGTGATGGACAGCGCCACGAGCGCGAGGTCTCTGCGCCTCACATAGGGTAGGAGGCGGGGTCACCCCCGCCGTCCTCCCACACCACCGGACATGCGG
>JAFIFN010000263.1 GCA_020832005.1 Gammaproteobacteria bacterium
AAAGCGGACCCGTTGGGAGCCATTCCGCCAAAGACCTCCAGCAGGGGGCGCCAGCCGGGGCTTGAGTTGAGTGCCACTACGGCTGGCTACACCTCACTCATCTCGAAATCCTCCTTGCCGGCCCCACAGTCCGGGCAGCGCCACGACAGCGGCACATCCGCCCACGCCGTGCCCGGCGGCAGGCCGGCATCGGGATCCCCCACAGCCTCGTCATACACATAACCGCAGATCAGACACATCCATGTTTTCATTGGCACTCTCGGCAAGGGGCAGGGGTTAGGATCCGCGCATTGTCCCATTGATCGTCACCACGGCAAAATGCGCCGTGACTTAAAACGCATTCGCAAGCTCAAGGGAACCTCATGACCAGCACGCTTTTCGAACAGGCCCGGGACGTGATTCCAGGCGGCGTCAACTCACCTGTGCGCGCCTTCGGCTCGGTCGGCGGGGAGCCGATATTCATCCGCGAGGCCCGCGGCGCGTACATGTGGGGTGAAGACGGCCGGCGCTACATCGACTACATCGGCTCCTGGGGACCGATGATCCTGGGGCACGCCCATCCCGACGTGATTGCGGCGGTCCAGCAGGCGGCGGTGAAAGGGCTGTCCTACGGCGCACCGACGGTGTCGGAGACCACGCTCGCCCGGCGTATTCGTGATCTCGTGCCGTCGATGGCGCTGACGCGCATGTGCAGCTCCGGCACCGAAGCGACGATGAGTGCGATCCGCCTGGCCCGCGGCTTCACCGGCCGCGACACCATCGTCAAATTCGAAGGCTGCTACCACGGCCACTCCGACTCACTGCTGATCAAGGCAGGCTCCGGTGCACTGACGCTGGGCGTGCCCAGCTCGCCTGGCGTGCCCGCCGCGCTGGCGGCCCACACGCTGACGCTGGATTACAACGACAGCGCGCAGCTTGAGGAGGTGTTCGCCGCACGCGGGTCGGAGATCGCCTGCGTGATCATCGAACCCATCACCGGCAACATGAACATGATCGCGCCACTGCCCGGTTATCTGGAAACACTGCGCCGCCTGTGCACCGAGCACGGGGCCGTGCTGATCTTCGATGAGGTCATGACCGGCTTTCGCGTGCACGTCGGCGGTGCGCAGGGCCTGTACGGCATCCAACCGGATCTCACGACACTGGGCAAGATCATCGGTGGCGGCATGCCCGTCGGTGCCTTTGGCGGACGCCGCGACATCATGGAGAAGCTCGCGCCCATCGGGCCCGTCTACCAGGCCGGCACGCTGTCGGGTAATCCGGTGGCAATGGCGGCGGGCTTGGCCACGCTGGAGGGCCTGAGCGCGCCCGGCTTCCACGAGGCGCTGGCAATACGCACCCGTACGCTGGCCGAAGGGCTGAAATCCGCCGCCGATGAGGCCGGTATCGCCATGTGCGTGGAGGCGATCGGCGGCATGTTCGGCTTTTTCTTCAGCGAAGCCGACAGGATCACGCGCTTCTCACAGGTCATGGCCTGTGATCAGGCACGCTTCCGCGCGTTCTTCCACGGCATGCTGGAACGCGGTGTGTACCTAGCCCCGTCGGCCTTCGAGGCAGGCTTTGTCTCCGCCGCACACAGCGACGAAGACATCGCTCAGACGCTGGAGGCAGCCCGCGAGGTGCTTGCCGCCTTGTAACGCAGCCGCCAGTCGTGCAGCAGCGGCTCGGTGTAGCCGCTGGGCTGCTCACAGCCCTTGAAGACCAGGTCGCAGGCCGCCTGGAAGGCCATCGATGCAGCGAAATCCGGCGCCATCGGCCGATAGGCCGGGTCACCCGCATTCTGCTCATCGACGACGCGTGCCATGCGCTCGAGCGCGGCGCGCACATCGGCTTCGCTGACGACGCCATGGCGCAGCCAGTTGGCGATGTGCTGACTGGAGATCCTCAAGGTGGCGCGATCCTCCATCAGGCCCACGCCGTGGATGTCCGGCACCTTCGAGCAACCGATGCCCTGCTCCACCCAGCGCACGACGTAGCCAAGAATGCCCTGGCAGTTGTTGTCGAGTTCTTCGCGGCGCGCCTGCGCATCCCAGTTCGCATCAACGGCCACCGGCACGCTGAGCAGCGCATCGAGCAGCGGTTCCGGGCCGTCGGCGACGAGTTGCGCCTGGCGGGCGGCCACGTCGACTTCGTGATAGTGCAGCGCGTGCAGCACGGCGGCTGTCGGCGAGGGCACCCAGGCCGTGCTGGCACCGGACTGCGGATGGGCGATTTTCTGCGCCAGCATCGCGGCCATCAGGTCGGGCATCGCCCACATGCCCTTGCCGATCTGCGCACGCCCGGCCAGACCACAGGCCAGCCCGACCTGTACGTTGTTGCGCTCGTAGGCGCTGATCCACGCGGCGTTCTTCATCTGAGCCTTGCGGATCATCGGTCCTGCTTCCATGGCGGTGTGGATCTCGTCGCCGGTGCGATCCAGGAAACCGGTATTGATGAACACCACGCGCGAGGCAGCCTCCGCAATACAGGCGGCCAGGTTCAGCGTCGTGCGCCGTTCCTCGTCCATGATGCCCATCTTCAGCGTGTCACGCGGCAGACCCAGCAGGTCTTCGACACGCGCGAACAACTGGCCGGCAAACGCGACTTCCTTCGGCCCATGCATTTTCGGCTTGACGATGTACACCGA
>JAFIFN010000264.1 GCA_020832005.1 Gammaproteobacteria bacterium
TGTGCGAGCGTTCGCACGCTGGCAGCAGCGGTTCTGAGGTATCTTTCATGCTTGTTCTGACTGGTTAATCCTATTTCAATGATCGTAATGTCCCGAAGATTCACCTGGTCCATGTTGCCGACGCTTGCACTGTGTGCATTGGCGTCCCTTACGTTCAGTGTCCCGGTCCACGCGCAGCTTGAGCAGCTCACCCCGGAGCAACGCCGGATGGTGGAGCAGTTACCTGCGGCGCAACGCCAAGAAGTCATGCGTCGTCTGCAGCAGGAGCGCGGTAGAGAGACGCGAGCGGAGCGGCCGGAGTTTCCGGACCTCATCGACGCGGATCGCGACCGTGATACACGTGATCACGCCATGGAGGATACGCGGGAACGCGAGCGCATGCGTGAGGAGGCCGAGCGGAAGCGGCGGATCCAGGCAGGCGATACCCTTGTGATTCGCTTCGAGCGAGACTTGGCGCAATTGCGTGTACCGACCGACGATGAACGCGATCGTGCCGAGCGCGTAGCTAAGCGGCTTGACGAATCCAATCCGTTCCTGCTCGATGATCAGGGGCGATTGTCATTACCTGGGGTTGGCCTGATTGAGCTGGCAGGCCTGACCGTCGAGCAGGCCGTGATTCGCCTGAGGGCCGAGGAGGATCTGCGCGATGTTGCCGTGCGGATTACCAAGCTGCCGCTGCAGCCGGTCGGGATAGCCGGTCTGAAGCCATTCGGCTACGAACTGTTTGAAGGCACGCCCAGTACATTCGCGCCGGTTAGCGATATTCCTGTGCCAGTGGAGTACGTGCTGGGTCCTGGGGACGTCCTTCGCGCACAGCTATTCGGGAATCGAAGTGCGGACTATGAGCTTCCCGTGTCCCGCGATCTGATAGTCCAGTTTCCGGAACTCGGTCCGGTTTCCGTGGCGGGTATGACATTCGATCAGGTTCGGGAGGAGCTTCGCCAGAGAGTCAGTGAACAGTTCATCGGCACGCGGCTGAGTCTCACGCTTGGCGATCTGCGTTCGATCCGGATTTTCGTGCTTGGTGATGTGCGACGTCCGGGTTCCTACACCGTCAGTTCGCTTGCGACCATGCTCAATGCCCTGTTCTACAGTGGTGGGGTGGAAGAGCGCGGCACGCTTCGCAATATCGAACTCAAGCGTAACGGGGAGACGGTACAACGGCTCGATCTGTATGACCTGCTACTGCGGGGAGATACGCGCAACGATGTGCGTTTACGTCCCGGAGATGTGATATTTGTGCCGCCCGTGGGCCCGCGCGTGGTGGTGGGTGGTGAAGTGCGCCGACCGGCGATCTACGAGTTACGGGGTGAGACGACTGCCGAGCAGGCTCTGGCATTGGCTGGCGGGCTCGAAGCTCGGGCGCAGGTTAATGCGGCACGAATAGAACGCCTTGATCCTGGTGGCGCGAGGCTGATTGAAATGCTGGATCTCGGTGCTCGCGAGGGCCTCAGCCTGAGACTGCGCGATGGTGATGTATTGCGCGTGCCGGCTGGCACCCGGCAGCTGGAAGGGGCGGTCGCGCTGCACGGGCACGTCCAACGCACTGGCGAGTTTGAGTGGCGCGAGGGTTTGAGAATTACGGATCTTCTCGAGACAAGTCGCGATCTGCGGCCAGGTGCCGATCTTCGCTATGTGCTAGTCCGCCGCGAAACGCAGGCTAACGCACGAATCGAAGTGTTCTCGATAGACCTTGAGAGTGCCTGGGCGGATCCGCGGTCGCCTCATGCCAACCCGCCACTGGCCGCGCGCGACCAGATTCACGTGTTCGATCTCAGCGTGGGGCGCGATCATGTGACTCGGGGTCTGATCACTGAGCTCGAGCAGCAGACCGACGCGAGTCGCCCATTGCCTGTTGCGCAGGTTTCCGGGCGCGTGAAGGCGCCGGGCCGGTATCCTCTAGAGCCAGGTATGGGTGCGCTCGACCTGTTGCGCGCTGGCGGCGGATTGGATGATGCCGCTTTTGTCCGGGAAGCAGAGCTTGTGCGCTATCGGGTGGTCGGTGGCGAGGCTCGCGAGGCCGAACTCATTAATGTCGATCTTGTCGGGATCATTGCCGGTGCGGTCCCGGATGTTCGCCTCGAGCCCTATGACGTGCTGACGATTCGTGAAGTTTCCGGCTGGCGTGAAGACCAGTCAGTTGTGCTTCGTGGTGAAGTTCGTTTCCCAGGTACCTATACATTCACCGCGGGAGAGACACTGAGTTCTGTGTTGGAGCGGGCAGGTGGGTTGACTAATCTCGGTTCGGCCAGCGCAGCCGTGTTCACTCGAGAAACCCTTCGGCAGCGTGAGCGCGAGCAGCTCCAGGTGCTGGCCGCTCGCATCGAATCCGACTTGGCATCACTGTCGTTAACAGAAGGGGCAGACGTTGAGGCGCTCAGCACTGGGCAGGCATTACTGCGCCAGATCCGTAGCGTAGAGCCGACAGGTCGGCTGGTGATCGACCTGCGACAAGTCATGGCTGGTAATGCGTCAAGGGATATCGAGCTTCGTCCGGGCGATCGGCTGCTCGTTCCACAGCGTAGCCAGGAAGTCACGGTGCTCGGGGAGGTCCAGTACACCACCTCGCACTTCCATGAGCCGGGTCTCGACAGGGATGGATACATTCAACGCAGTGGCGGGAC
>JAFIFN010000063.1 GCA_020832005.1 Gammaproteobacteria bacterium
CGGCCGCGATCAGCTGTCCGGCGTTGAGAATATAGGCCCGCTGGCAGATGCCCAGGGTTTCGCGCACGTTGTGATCGGTGATCAGCACGCCGAGGCCGCGCGCGGCCAGGTGGCGGATGATGCGCTGGATATCCAGCACCGAGATCGGGTCGACGCCGGCGAAAGGCTCGTCGAGCAGCACGAAGCGCGGGTCGGCGGCCAGTGCGCGGGCGATTTCCACGCGCCGGCGCTCGCCCCCCGAGAGGCTCATGCCGAGACTGTCGCGCACGTGGGTGATGTGCAGCTCGTCAAGCAGTTCCTCGAGTACTCGATCGCGACCGGCGCGGTCCAGATCCTTGCGAACCTGGAGGATGGCGCGGATGTTCTGCGCGACGGTGAGCTTGCGAAACACCGAGGCTTCCTGCGGCAGGTAGCCCAGGCCGCGCCGCGCGCGCTGGTGCATTGGCAGTTTTGTCAGATCGCGGTCGTCGAGCACGATACTGCCACGGTCGCAGGGCACGAGGCCGACGATCATGTAGAAGGCGGTGGTCTTGCCGGCGCCGTTGGGGCCGAGCAGGCCGACGACCTCGCCGCTGTTGATGCTCAGCGAAATGCCGTCGACGACCTTGCGCAGGCGATACTGCTTGGCAATGTCGGTGGCCACCAGCGTGCTGCCGGCGGGCTTGTGTGGGACGTGCTCCTGGGATTCGCTCAAGGTCTACGACTCCGGTGTGGCATCGGTGTCGCCGCGCGTCGGGCCGTCATCGACACTGTCGGCGGACTCGCCGTCGGAAGGCTGCGGGTCGGCGCCGCTGCCGGCTGCCTCGCCATTGCGGACGGGAGGGACGATGGTGATGCGTACGCGATCTCCCTCACCCTCGGCGAGGATGCGCTCATCCGGGACGTTGTAGAGCAGGGTGGCGCCGGTGATCTCGTTGCCGCCTTCCGCCAGCCAGGCACCCTGGCTGAGCCGGATGATGCCGTTGGTCAGGTCATACTCGAGCTTGCCGGCGCGTCCGCGGATCGTCCGGCCCGAAGCGGTCCCGGAATCCTCGAATTGCGCCGGTGAACCGGTCGCCACGGCACGCGTCAGCCGAAAACCCAGGAAGGTCAGGGTAGCCTCATTGGAGCGCAGCTCGGAGGTTTCCATCACGATGCGCACATTGCCGGCGAATTCCCACTCCGAGTTCTCGAAATCGATCTGGCTGGCCTGGGCGCGGTCGGCACTGATCTCCAGCGGACCCTGGGAGATTTTCAGGCCGGTGAACACCACGACATTGCGCCGGCGGTCGAAATCCGAGCTGTCGGCGTCCAGCGAGATCGGCAGCGTGGGATCGAGGCTCACCTGGGCCATGGCCGGCAGGGCAGTCATGCTCAACAGCGCCGCCCCACTCAAGAGTGCTGCAGCACCGGCCAGGACGAGGCTGCGCAGCCTTGCGATCAATGCGGGTATCTCAGGGTGTGTAGAGACCATGAACCTTGGATTCCAGGACCAGTCGGTCCTCTTGCAGGTTGGCGGTCATGCCGACACCCGAGAGCGTACCCTCGGGCGTGCGCACGGATACCGGATCGCCGGTTTTCGCGATGTGGGTGCGGGGATCGAGTCGCAGGCTGTCGGTGCGGATGGTTGCCTGCGGGCGCGAGTCGCCAGTGCTGGTGGCTACCACCCCGTCGAACAGTTCCACCTCGCTGCGGTCTGCAGGCACGCGCGCCTGGCGACCTTCAAGTCGCCATGGCACCTCGGCGGCCGGGGTGTAGTCAAGTGTGACCTCCTGGAGCTCGATCGGGCCGGAAGGCTCGACCTGGCTGCCGTATTGCGCATCGAGCCTGTAGAGCACCAGTCCCGCTTCATCGAGCCCGATCAGGCGGGCGCGCCTGATGTAGAAGCCCGGCGGGGTGAGCGTGTCGGCCACCTGCAAGGCGTCATCAGTAGCGTCACCATCGCGTGCCAGCCACCAGGTCAGCGCGGCGACGAGGGTCAAAACCAGGGCCCACAGCCAGGAGTGAGGCATTATCGAGTCCGTTCGGTGGCGTTGAGGCGGGCGGCGACCATCAGGTCACAGACTTCGCGCACGGCGCCTGCGCCCCCTGGCGCGTGTGTGGTCCAGTCGGCGGCGGCCCGTACGGAAGAGTGGGCGTCAGCAACGGCCACCGAGAGTCCTACATGCGCCATGACCGGCAGGTCGGGTTCGTCGTCGCCGACGAATGCTGCCTGCTGCGCGACAAGGCCCAGCGTTTCAAGCAGCGAATCGAGGACGGCGACCTTGTCCTTGACCCCTTGGAACACGTGTTCGACGCCAAGTTCCTGCATCCGGCGCTCCACCGCGCTCGAGCGCCGCCCCGAGATCACCGCTGCATGGATGCCCGCCTCCAGCAGGCGGCGCACGCCATACCCGTCGCGCACGTGAAAACTCTTGTACTCGGCACCGTCGTCGCCGAGCAGCAGGCGGCCATCGGTAAACACACCGTCGACATCAAAGGCCACGAGGTGGATTCTGGCGGCACGTGCAAGCACCTACATGACTCCGGCGCGCATCAGGTCATGCACATTCAGCGCGCCGATGAGGCGCTGCTCGTCATCGACCACCAGCAGCGCGTTGATCTTGTGGCTCTGCATCAGCTCGACAGCCGCCGCGGCCAGCGCCTCAGCGCCGATGGTCCTGCAGCCGCGCGTCATCAGTTCCCCCATGCGTGCATCATGCACGTCGATGCGCCGGTCGAGTGCGCGCCGCAGATCGCCGTCGGTGAAGATGCCGAGCAGGCGGTGCTGGTCATCGACCACGGCAGTCATGCCCAGGCCGCGACGGGTCATCTCCAGCAGACCCGCCGATGCGGAAGCCTCGGGTCCGACGTGTGGCACCGCATCGCCGGTGTGCATCAGTTCGCCCACGGTCAGGAGCAGTCGTCGCCCCAGGGTGCCGCCGGGATGCGAACGGGCGAAATCCTCCTGTGTGAAGCCGCGCGAGGCCAGCAGCGCGACGGCCAGCGCGTCGCCCATCGCCAGTGTTGCCGTCGTGCTCGCGGTGGGTGCCAGGTTCAGCGGGCAGGCCTCCTGGCTGACGCTGATGTCGAGGTTGACCGTGGCAATGCGCGCCAGCGTGGAATCGGCCTTGCCGGTCAGACCGATCGTCGGCACGCCCATGCGCTTGATCATCGGCAGGATGGCAATGATCTCGGGGGTCTCGCCGGAGTTGGAGATCATCAGCACGACATCCTCGCCGGTGATCATGCCAAGGTCACCATGGCTGGCCTCGCCGGCGTTGACGAAGAACGCGGGACTGCCGGTGCTGGCCAGCGTGGCTGCGATCTTGCCGCCGATATGCCCGGATTTGCCCATGCCCAGCACCACCAGGCGGCCGCGGCTGGCCAGGCACAGCCGGCAGGCTTCGACCAGCGGCTCGCCGAGGCGCAGCGTCAGCGCGTCGATGGCGCGCGCCTCGATGGTCAGCACCTCCCGGGCAAGGGCCAGCACATGCTCGGGGTCGAAAGAGTCGGTCAGCGACATTGGCAGCGGCGTATCCGTGGGCGGTGCAGCGGGTGTCACGCGAGCGGCATTGTATCAGGCGCAATCCAAGGCGCACTGCCGGTATGCGCCGCGCGGGCTGGTACACTTGGCAACGTTGCAAATCCCAAGGATGTATCCAGCGATGACCCCACAGGAAATCCAGCGTCTGATCGAGCAGGGACTGCCCGACGCGCGTGTCGAAGTGCTCTCCGATGACAATACCCACTTCGAGGCCCTGGTGGTCTCGGATGCGTTTTCAGGCAAACGCAGCCTGCAACGCCACCAGATGGTCTACCGCACCCTGGGCGAGGCCATGGGTCGCGAGATCCATGCCCTGTCGCTGAAGGCCCTGGCGCCCGAGGAGCTGACCCCGGGCTCGGAAGGCTAGCGGCCGTGGACAAGCTGGAGATCGAAGGCGGCATTGCGCTGCACGGCGAGGTGCGCATCTCGGGGGCCAAGAACGCCACCCTGCCGATCCTCGCCGCGACCTTGCTGGCCGACGAGCCGGTCAGTGTCGGCAACGTGCCCCACCTCAATGATGTCACCACGACCATCGCCCTGCTGGGACGCATGGGGGTTGCGGTGTCGATGCACGATGGCATGCGCCTGGAAGTCGACACTTCGGGCATCGAGGACTTCACCGCCCCCTATGAACTGGTGAAGACGATGCGCGCCTCCATCCTGGTGCTGGGCCCGCTGCTGGGGCGCTTCGGGCGTGCCAACGTGTCCCTGCCCGGGGGTTGCGCCATTGGCGCGCGGCCGGTGAATATTCACGTCGCCGGGCTCAAGGCGATGGGGGCCGAGGTCGACATCCAGGACGGCTATATCCGCGCCCGCAGCCGCGGCCTGCGGGGCGCGCGCATCGTGATGGATACGGTGACGGTCACCGGCACGGAGAACCTCATGATGGCGGCGGTACTGGCGCGTGGCGAGACGGTGCTGGAGAACGCCGCCCGCGAACCCGAGGTCGCCGATCTTGCACGATTCCTCGTGGCGATGGGTGCGCACATCGAGGGTGCGGGCACCGATACCATTCATATTCAGGGGGTGGAGCGCCTGGGTGGGGCCGAGTATCGCGTCATGCCCGATCGCGTCGAGACGGGCACCTACCTGGTGGCCGGTGCGATCACCGGCGGTCACGTGCGGGTGCTCAACGCATGGCCCGACACACTCGATGCCGTGGTGGCAAAGCTGCGCGACGCCGGTGCCAGCATCGAGTGCGGTCCTGACTGGATCGACCTGGACATGGGCGGCCAGCGCCCGCGGGCCGTGGATATCGTCACGGCACCGTATCCGGGCTTTCCCACTGACATGCAGGCCCAGTTCTGCGCGCTAAATGCCGTGGCCGACGGCGCAGGGACGATTACCGAGACGATCTTCGAAAACCGCTTCCAGCATGTGCTGGAAATGCAGCGCCTGGGTGCGGATTTTCGCATCCAGGGGCACACGGCCTACAGCCGCGGGGTGCCAGCCCTGAAGGGTGCGCCGGTGATGGCCACCGATCTGCGGGCCAGCGCCTCGCTGGTGCTGGCCGCCCTGGTCGCCCAGGGCACGACCCGCGTCGAGCGCATCTATCACATCGACCGGGGCTATGAATGTCTCGAGGAGAAGCTGCAGCGGCTCGGCGCCAGCATCCGGCGCGTTCACGGCTAAAAGCGTTTCTCGAAGTCCCGCAGTCATGGCCCGTCGCGCAGCGCCCGCTGCGGCGGGCGCTCACGCAGCACCGCCTCGATGCGGAATATCTCGCCGCGGCGGGCGACTTCGACGACCACCCGTGTGCCCGGCGGCTTCGCCGCCACCCGGCTCAGGGCCTGGCGACTGTGGCGCAGTGGTTCGCCATCGAGGCTTAGCAGCACATCGCCGCGCTGCAGCCCGGCGACCTGTGCCGGGCTGTCGGGTGCCACGCCGAGCAGTTCGATGCCGGTGGTGCCGGCCTCCAGGCCCAGCAGCGACGCCCGGCCGGGTGCCAGGTCAATCGGCTCGACGCCCAGCCAGCCGCGGATCACGCGGCCGTCGCGCAGCAGCTGTTGCGTGACCTCGCGCACGAGGTCGACGGGAATCGCGAAACCGATGCCCTCCGGCGTGTCGTCGCCGGGGGCGGCGGCGCCGACGACGGCGGTGTTGATGCCGATCAGCCGGCCCCGGGTATCGAGCAGCGCGCCACCGGAGTTGCCCAGGTTGATGGCCGCGTCGGTCTGGATGAAGTCCTCGAAGGTGGCGACACCGAGTTCGCCGCGACCCACGGCGCTGACAATACCCTGCGTCACGGTCTGCGACAGCCCGAACGGGTTGCCCACCGCGAGCACGACTTCGCCGGCCCGCAGCCGGGCCGAGCGCCCCATGCGGATGACCGGCAGGTCGGTCAGATCGATCTGCAGCAGCGCAAGCTCGGTGTCGGGGTCGGCGCCCACCAGCCTGGGCGTCGTGCTGCGTCCGTCGGCGAGCTGCACGCGGATGTCGCCGGCGCCCTCGATGACATGCCAGTTGGTGGCGACGTGGCCCTCGGCGCTGATGATGACGCCGGAGCCCAGGCCGGGGTTGCCGGGCCACGCAAGGCCTGCCGGCGCAGCCGTATAGATGCTCACCACGGCAGGCGCGCCAACCGCCACGGCGTCGGCCCAGCCGCTCGTGCTCGCAGGCTGGGGTGCAAGCAGCAGTTCCGGGCGCAGCACCACCGCGATGAAGGCCACCGCGAGGCCTGCTGTGATCGATTGTGCGGCGAATCTGAGCGCGGCTGCCGGGCGAATCAAATGAGGGGTCTCCAGTTGCGTGTGTGGCGACCTCCGCCACGCGGATCCGGGCGGTGTCCGCAGGCTCGGTGCGCGTACGATAGCGCTGCACCCGGCGCATTGCATGCGCTGGCCACCGGATTTTCCGGCTGTGTATAATCGCCGGGTTCCAGGGAGCTTTCGCGCATGGTCGATCCGAATCGTGTTGCCTCGGGCACGAGTGCCTGCGCCGGGTCGTCGACATGGAGTGCCAGATGACGGACGAGACAAACACCAACAGGCGCCATTTTCTTGGCATTGCAACGGGCTTGATGGGCGCGGCCGGGGTCGGCTTCGTGGCCTACCCCTTCCTGGCTTCCTGGCGCCCGAGCGCCCGGGCGCAGGCCCTGGGTGCGCCGGTAGAAGTGGATATCAGCAAACTCGAGGTCGGCGCCCTGCTGAGAATCGAATGGCGCGGTCGTCCCATCTGGGTGCTGCGCCGCTCGCCGGAGATGCTCGAGACGCTGACGGCGCCGGAAGTGGCAGCACGCCTGCGCGATCCTGAATCCCGCGAGTCCGAGCAGCCCGATTTTGCGCGCAATGTGCATCGCTCCGTGCGCGAGGAGTTCCTCGTGATCATTGGCAGCTGCACGCACCTGGGCTGCGCGCCACTGGAACGCTTCGAAGTCGCCCCGGCCGATCTTGGCCCGAACTGGCGTGGCGGCTTCTTCTGCCCCTGTCACGGCTCGACCTTCGATCTTGCCGGCAGAGTCTATGCCGGTGTTCCGGCGCCGACGAATCTGCCGGTACCTCCGTATATGTTCATGGATGACAATACGATCCTGATCGGATCGGAGACGGGAGCAGCGTAGATGAGTACCAGCCAGCCTGAGATGTCGCGGCGGCTCGGCGCGGCCGGCCGCTTCAATGAGTGGATCAACCATCGGTTTCCGTTGCAGAAACTGATGCGCGAGCACGTCACCGAGTATTACGCCAGCAAGAACTTCAATATCTGGTACGGGTTCGGCGTGTTGTCGATGCTGGTGCTGGTGCTGATGATCGTCACCGGCATATTCCTGACGATGAGCTACAAGCCCTCGGCCGCCGAGGCGTTCTCGTCGGTCGAATACATCATGCGTGACGTCGAGTACGGCTGGCTGATCCGTTACATGCATTCCACCGGTGCGTCGGCATTCTTCATCGTCGTCTACCTGCATATGTTCCGGGCACTCATGTATGGCTCCTACAAGCAGCCACGCGAACTGGTGTGGGTGCTGGGCATGCTGATTTACGTGGCGCTGATGGCCGAGGCCTTCTTTGGCTACATGCTGCCCTGGGGGCAGATGTCCTACTGGGGTGCACAGGTCATCATCTCGCTGTTCGGCGCGATACCCGTGGTGGGAGAACCCCTGGTCGAGTGGATCCGCGGTGACTTCTATATCTCCGACATCACGCTGAACCGGTTCTTCGCGCTGCATGTCATCGCGCTGCCGCTGGTGCTCGTGTTCCTTGTGGCGCTGCACATCATGGCCCTGCACGAGGTCGGCTCGAACAACCCGGATGGCATCGAGATCAAGGAAAAGAAGGATGCCAACGGCGTGCCGATCGATGGCGTGGCCTTCCACCCCTACCACACCTCAAAGGACCTGGTGATCATCATCGGTTTCCTGATCCTGTTCTCGGCCGTGGTGTTCTTCGCACCGACCGGCGGCGGATATTTCCTCGAGTACGCCAACTTCGAGCCCGCCGACCAGCTGGTCACACCCGAGAAGATCCACCCGGTATGGTATTTCACGCCCTACTACGCAATTCTGCGTGCCGTTCCCGACAAGCTCGGCGGCGTGATCCTGATGGGTGCTGCCGTGTTCGTGCTGTTTCTGCTGCCCTGGCTGGATCGCTGCAAGGTCAAGTCGATTCGCTACCGCGGTTGGCAGTACAAGGTGGCGCTGGCGACGTTCACTGTCAGCTTCGTGATGCTCGGCTGGCTGGGTCTGATGCCCGCCACTGGCATCTACCTGCTGCTGACACAGATCTTCACGCTGCTGTATTTCGCCTTCTTCGTCTTCATGCCGGTGTATACGCGCATGGAGAAAACCAAGCCGGTGCCGGATCGGGTGGTGTTCCATGGTTAGGCTTATCATTGCAGTGACTGCTGCCCTCTTCCTGCTGCCGGCCGCCGCCGGCGCGGCGCCGCAAATTCCGCTGGAGCGGGCCAATAATGACGTCAGCAATATTCCCTCGCTGCAGCGAGGCGCACGCTATTACGTCAATTTCTGTCTTGGCTGTCATTCGGCCCAGTACGTGCGC
This sequence comes from Gammaproteobacteria bacterium, assembly GCA_020832005.1. Taxonomy (GTDB): domain Bacteria; phylum Pseudomonadota; class Gammaproteobacteria; order Steroidobacterales; family PWYM01; genus PWYM01. The sequence goes on from JAFIFN010000063.1 coordinate 8,500, forward strand.
TACAACCGTGTCGCGCGCGACCTGCAGCTCTCCGAGGATCAGCTGGTCAACAACCTGATGTTCACGGGCGAGCGGCCGTTCGACACCATGACGATTGCAATGCCCGCCGAGGATTCAGCCAACTGGTTTGGCAAGGTGCCACCGGACCTGTCGCTGATGTCGCGGGCCCGCGGCACGGACTATCTCTATACTTTCCTGCGCAGCTTCTATGTCGATGAGAACGGCAACAGCAACAACAAGGTGCTGCCGATGACCAGCATGCCGAACGTGCTGTGGGAGCTGCAGGGCCTGCAGCGCGCGGTGTACAGCAACGGCGACGGCGAGTTCGAGCGCTTCGAGTCCATCCGCCCCGGCAGCATGAGCGCCGAGGAGTTCGATCGCGCCGTGCGTGACCTGGTCAATTTCCTCGACTACATCGGCGAGCCCATTCAGCTCGAGCGTCGCAGGTTGGGCATCAAGGTGATCGCCTTCCTGCTGGTGTTCATGTTGTTTGCCTGGCTGCTGAAGCGCGAGATCTGGAAGGACGTCAAGTGAGCCGCCGGCTCGGGGCGACCGTGACTACGCTGATGCCGCCTGCAGGCCTGGACATCCAATGACACTGTTCTCACGGGCCAACTGTCCCTGGAGCCACCGCACGCGCCTGGTGCTGGCAGAGAAGAGCATCAACATCGACATCGTCTATGTCGACGGCGATCACCTGCCTGAGGATCTTCTTGATCTGAACCCCTACAACACCGTGCCCACGCTGGTGGATCGTGAACTGGTGCTGTATGACTCGCGCGTCATCATCGAGTATCTCGATGAGCGTTTTCCGCATCCGCCGCTGATGCCGGTCGATCCGGTCACCCGGGCGCAGTTCCGGCTGGCACTGTTTAGAATCGAAAAGGACTGGTACGGGCTGGCCGAAGAGATTTCCACGGCCAGTGACAACCGTAAGGCAGGCCGGGCGCGCAAGATTCTCGAAGAGAGCATCGTCTCCAGCGCCGAGATTTTCGCCGCCAAGCCGTTTTTCCTAAGCGACGAATTCTCGCTGGTGGATTGCACCATCGCACCGATCCTGTGGCGACTGCCGGCCTATGGCATCGAGCTTCCGCAAAAGGTGAAGCCGATCCATCGCTACATGGATGAGATTTTCTCGCGGCCGTCCTTCCAGCACAGCCTGACCGAGCAGGAGCAGGAACTCCGGCTCTAGCGGGCGCCTGCGCCCCGGCAGCCGGTCTCATGAGTACTTCACGACGCCCCTATCTGCTGCGTGCCATGCACGAATGGATGTCGGACAATGCGCTGACACCGCACGTGGTCGTGGACGCGGGCTTAAACGGTGTGGAGGTGCCCAGCCAGTTCGTCTCCGACGGGCGCATCGTGCTCAATGTCAGCCTCAGTGCCACCCAGGGTTTGAGCCTGGGTAATGAGTCGTTGTCGTTCAATGCACGCTTCGGCGGGCAGCCCAGGCACGTCCACGTGCCGATGGCCGCTGTGCTGGGGATTTATGCGCGCGAGACCGGGCAGGGCATGCTGTTCACCGACGATGACGGCACCGGCCCCGACGGCCCCGATGGGCCCGGAGGTGGCGAGGATGCCAACCCCGAGGATCAGCCCTCAAGCCCGGGCGACGAACGCCGGGCGCATCTCAAGGTCGTGAAGTAGCGCGTTGCCTGCCGGGATCATGCTCCGGGGTATCGCCGCGTGACAGGTCCCATTCGATCAGATTGATCATCACGCCGTCGGGGTCGCGCAGCGTCATCTCGCGCTGCTTCACCTGGTGATTGACCTCGAGATGTACAGGCGGGCACAAGCAGGTGCCGCCGGCCTCTTCCAGGCGTGCATGAACGGGGGTCAGGTCGTTGCAGTAAAACACCAGGCAGGCCTCGCCGACGTTCGCGCAGGCGTTGTTGCGGGTGAGCGGCGCAGGCGCCGGTGCGCTGAGTTCGAACAGCCCCACCATGCCGATGCCGGGGCCGGGTGCCTTGAGGATGACTGCGCGGGTCTGCGTCCCGGCCGGCACACCCAGCAACCGCCAGGCATTGCCGTCGCTGAGTTCGCCTTCGAAGAAGACCTCATCGAGGCCGAGCAGGTCGCGATAGAAGCGCGTCGAGGTGGTCAGATCGCGCACGAACAGCGCGCAGCGGATCATCGGGCTGGTGCGTGCCATCCGCGGGTCTCCTGGAGATGCCATCAGGGTGGCGTGATCAGGCCTCAGCATCGAAGGCTGACCTGAGCCAGTCGATTCTGGGTGTGTCCGGGTGTCCCGACAGGGCCACGACATCGAAGCGAACCGGCGGCATCTGGCTATTGCGCGTCATCAGGTAGTGGCGCATCGTCGCCACCAGGCGACGTTGTTTCGCGGGTGTGACCGAGGCTGCCGCGCCACCATGGCTGGCGGTTTTCCGGTAGCGCACTTCGACGGCAACCAGCGTGGCGCCATCGCGCATCACCAGGTCTATCTCGCCGAGGCGGCAGCGATGATTGCGCCGCTCGAGTTCAAGGCCCTGGCGCTGCAGATGCGCCAGCGCCAGTGACTCCCAGCGGCTGCCGTCGGTCATCGCGGGCGGCCATCGACCACTTCTGCAGCCTCGAGCTCGGCCGCGGGCGCCTCCAGCCGTTCCAGCTCCGGCAGACTCAGCGCCACCGGCCTGCCGCCGCGAAACTGTGCCCAGGCCAGGCTGCGATGTATGCGCCCGTCAGCGCTCAGCGTAAGCCTGCCGCTCATGCCGTCGATCGCCGGCATGCCGGCTTCCGCGGTGGTGGAGAACAACAGCGGCACGAGGCGGTAGGCATCAAATCCCATCGCGTAGAGTCGGCCGAGACGATCGCCTCTTCCTGGCCAGGCGGTTTCGATCTGCGATTTCAGGCGCTGCATGCTCTCATCAGGGTCCAGCAGCCAGGGTGCATCGGGGAAGATGATGCCGTTGAGATCGCCGTCGACGCCGCCACCGGGCTGAAACACCGCCGAGGGTGAATAGGTCGGCAGGTTGCCGGCGAAAAAATAGCGCAGTTGCGGTCTGATGAGCCGCGCATGCGGTGTGCGGGCGGCCAGGAACAGGAAGTCGGCGTCCTGGCGCCGGCGCGGCTGAAATTCCAGCTGAGTGCCGGCCAGTGCGGCGAGCCGCCGACGGCGATCTTCGCTCTGGTCGAGCTGCAGCATGCGCGTAATCGGCTGCGAGAAATCCTGCTCCCAGGTGTCGTAGCTGGCGTACTCGATCAGTCGTCCGCCCTGGGCGCTCAGGGCTGCGCTGAAGCTTGCCAGCAGGCGACGGCCCCAGTCATCGTTGGGCACCAGCGCCACGGCACGCCCGCCGTGGCGCAGGCTGCCCAGCCTGGCGACCTGCTCGGCTTCATCCTCCGGTGCCAGTGCGAACTGGAAAAAGTTGGGCGGCGGCAGCGCATTATCGGCGAGTTGGTTGAGTGCCAGCGTGGCCACCGGGCCGGCCAGCGATTCGATGGCGATGACCTCTTCGCGCAGCAGCGGTCCGACGATGAAGTCGGCACCGTCGGCCACAGCCTCGCGATAGACTTCCGCGATCGCGCGTTCGCCCGAATCGTAGACCTCGATCACTGAGCGCTGTTCGGAATCGCTGCGATGCTCGAAGTAGGCGGCCATGAAGCCGTCGCGCACCGCCAGGCCAACGCCCTGCTGGCGCCCGGACAGCGGCAGGATCAGCGCAATACGCTGCGGATAGTCCATCAGGCTGCGATAGGCGGCGAGCACCTCGTCGACAAGCATGGCGTTGGCCGGGTGGGTGGCGTATGCCTGGCGCCATTGGGTCATGGCCTCACCGACGCCAAAGGGATTGCGCGCGGCATTGACCGCAACCACACCCAGTGCCAGCCAGCCGGCCAGTTCAGGGTCATCGTGGCGCTCGCGCGCGGCGCTAAGCACGGCATTGCCGGAGGCCTGCAGGCCGCGCCAGATCAGCCGCTGATTCTCCAGCAGGGCCGCCTCGCCGGGCGCCAGCCACGCCTGGCGCGCCATCAGCGCCCGCACACCGGCCACGGGATCTCCGAGCATGAACGAGACCTGCGCGCGCAGCGCCAGCACCTCGTTCTGCAGGCCATCAGGCAGGGGCTCCGGCAGGCGGGCCAGCGCGGCCCGCGCTTCCTCTGGGCGCTCCTGGGCGAGCGCCAGCGCTGCCGCCACCGGGGACCAGACCAGGCGCTGCTCGCGGGTCTCGACCCTTTCCGGCCCGGGCAGTACACGGCGCGCATCGTTCGGGCGATCGGCTGCCAGATACGCCCGCGCTGCAAGGCTGGCCATGCGCACCTGTTCGGCAGCCGGGCCTTCGCCGGCCAGCTGCTCGAAGGCGCGGGCGGCATCCAGATGCCGACCATCATCGGCCAGGCGCTGCGCGCGCTGCACCTCCAGGGAGAACGCCGCGCTGTCGCGTGCCAGCGGCAGATCGCCACAGGCCGACACGGCCAGCACCAGCAGCAGCCACAATGACCAGAGCCCGGCGTGGCCGGACCGTGATGTGCATGCGTAGATCACGTTCACCTCGAGACGATGCCTGCTTGCTGCGGTCGGCGGCGTTCACTGGCAGACTTGAAAGCGCACACCCCGCCCGCAACGGAGATTAAAGTTTTGACCCAGCCCCCCGGCGTTCTGTTCGTCGTTGCCACGCCGATCGGCAACCTGGGCGACCTAAGCGCGCGCGCGCGCGACACGCTGGCCGCGGTCGGGGCGGTCGCGGCCGAGGATACCCGCCGTACCGGGCAATTGCTATCACGCATGGGCCTGCAAGTCCCGCTCATTTCCCTGCATGAACACAACGAAATGGCCCGGCTGGCGCCCCTGCTCGAACGCCTGGCAGCCGGTGAGTCCCTGGCGTTGGTCAGCGATGCCGGCACGCCCCTGATCTCCGATCCCGGGTACCTGCTGGTGCGCGCAGCGCTGCAGGCGGGCTGTCGCGTCGTGCCGATTCCCGGTGCCTGCGCCGCGATTGCCGCGCTGTCGGTGGCCGGACTGCCCACCGACCGATTCGTCTTTGAGGGTTTCCTGCCGGCGAAGCAGCAGGCCCGGCGCGGCCGGCTCGAGGTGCTCGTGGCCGAGCCCCGTACCCTGGTGTTTTATGAGGCGGTTCATCGTCTGCCCGCCATGTTGGCCGATCTCGCCGACGTGCTGGGGGGCGCGCGCGAGGCCACGCTGTGCCGCGAGCTCACCAAGTTGCACGAACAGGTGCTGCACGGCTCGCTGACCAGCCTGCTGGAGGCCACGGCCTCCGGCGAGGTCACGCTGAAGGGTGAATGCGTGCTGGTGGTGGCTGGCAGCCCGGCACGGCGCGCCGATGCCGGCGAGGCGCGACGTGTGCTCTCACTGCTGGCCGCGGAGCTTCCGCCGCGCCAGGCGGTGACGCTGGCCGCCGCGATCACCGGCGAGCGACGTAACCTGCTGAAGGACTGGCTGCACGAGGCGCGGCGCTCAGGTGAGGCAGATGACCCGCCGGGGGATCAGGAGTAAGCTTGCCCGCGGGGAGTCGGCCGGACAGTCGCGCCGCGGAGAAATCTGCGGGGAGGAAAGTCCGGGCTCCTGGGGCAGGGTGCCAGGTAACGCCTGGGAGGCGCGAGCCTACGGAAAGTGCCACAGAAAATATACCGCCGTCGTTCGCGACGGTAAGGGTGAAATGGTGCGGTAAGAGCGCACCGCGCGGCTGGTAACAGCCGTGGCAGGGCAAACCCCACCCGGAGCAAGACCAAATAGGGGAGCCGCGGCGTTCGCGCCGCAACGCCGGCCCTGCGTGCTCCCGGGTAGGTCGCTCGAGGCCCGTGGTGACACGGGTCCCAGATGAATGACTGTCCACGACAGAACCCGGCTTACAGGCCGGCTCCCCACTTCTCATGCCGCTCACCCTGGCCGCCACCGCGGGGCCGGGTCCGTGGCCACCGGCTGGCGAAAGCTTCCAGGCGTTCGAGATACCCTCGGTAACATGCTGATTTCTGGTTTCACCTGTCGCCTTTCGGCGTCATGAAACCTCTCCCGCGACCGTACCTAAGTGTTTGTCGAAAAACGGAAAAATAAGCACTGCGACGGTTGACACCATGGCCTGGCACTCCCTATAGTGTCAGGAAGTGGGGAAAAGTGGGAAATCAGGGGCCGCACGGCCTAAAGACGGGACATGTTCAGGGGTGCAACCAAAGTCACGCTGGATGCCAAGGGTCGGCTTGCCGTGCCCACGCGCTATCGCGAGCGCATCGCCTCGCGCTGTGACGGCCACCTCGTCGTCACCGTCGACCGTGATTACTGCCTGCTGATGTATCCACTGCCCGACTGGGAAGAAATCGAGCGCAAGCTGGTCCGTCTGCCCAGCCTGAACAAGCAGGCCCGACGCCTGCAGCGCCTGATGGTCGGTTACGCCTCCGAGCTGGAGGTGGATGGTAACGGCCGGGTGCTGCTGCCGCGCGAGTTGCGTGAATTCGCGGGGCTTGATCGCCAGGCGATGCTCATCGGTCAGGGCAACAAGTTCGAGCTCTGGGACGAGACGCGCTGGAACGAACGTCGCGACGAGTGGCTGGCCGCCGAGGACGACGCCGGTCCGGATCTTCCGGCCGAGCTTGAGCATCTCTCGCTCTAGCCCGGTGATGAGCACTCATCAACCGGTGATGCTTGAGGAGGTGCTTCAGGCGCTGGCGCCGCGTGCACAGGGGCGTTACGTCGACGCCACCTACGGGCGCGGCGGCCATGCCGCGGCGATCCTGACGCGGCTTGGTACGACCGGACGCCTGCTGGTCATCGATCAGGATCCGGAGGCGGTGAGTCACGCCAGGGCAACGCTGGGTCACGACCCGCGCGTCAGTGTCAGGCAGGCGAATTTCGGCGAGCTCGACCGCATCGTCGTGGAGGTGCTGGGCAGTGGTGGCGTTGATGGCGTATTGCTGGATCTCGGCGTCTCGTCACCGCAGCTTGATGATGCGGTGCGCGGCTTCAGCTTCCAGGCGGACGGCCCGCTGGACATGCGCATGAATCCCGAGGCCGGACAAAGCGCGGCGCAATGGCTGGCGCATGCGCCTGAACGCGAGATCGTGCGCGTGCTGCGTGAGTACGGCGAGGAGCGACATGCACGACGCATCGCGCGGCGCATCATCGCTGCACGCGCGGAGTCGGCGATCACGACCACGGCGCAGCTGGCCGCAATCATCTCGGCGTGCGTGCCCGGTCACCTTGAACGCAAACACCCGGCCACACGCAGCTTCCAGGCGATCCGGATTTTCATCAATCGCGAACTCGAGGTGCTGACCCAGGCACTGGCGCAGGCCGAGCAGCTGCTGGCCCAGGGCGGGCGGTTGTGCGTGATCAGTTTTCATTCACTGGAGGATCGCATCGTCAAGCGCTATCTGCGCCGCGCCAGCCTGCCCGATCCGGTGTACGCCGGGCTGCCCGATATCCCCGCGCATGCCCGGCCGCGCCTGCGCCTGCTCGGTCGCGCCGTGCGAGCGGGCGAGGCCGAGCTTGCGCGCAACCCGCGGGCGCGAAGTGCCGTGCTGCGCGCGGCGGAGCGACTCTAGCCATGCGCATGCCGGCCATCTGGTTCGACATCAGCGTCGTCCTCGTGCTGTTCGCGGCCGTGGTGATCTCCGCGCTGGCAGCCGTGCACACCCGTCACGAGGCGCGCCAGCTGTTCATCGAACTGGAGCGTCTGCAGGCGCAGCGCGACCGCCTGCAGATCGACTGGGGTCGACTGCAGATCGAGCAGGGCACCTTGGCCACCCACGGTCGGGTCGAGGCGCTGGTGCGTCGGGAACTGTCGATGCGCCCGCCCCGCCCCGACGAAATCGAGATCGTCGTGGGGGAGCGCTGAGATGACGGCACGACGCACTCGCCCGGAATTCGAGTCCGGCCGCTTCCGCGGGCGCAGCCTGCTGGTGCTAGGTGTTTTCGCCATGGCCTTCGTCGTGCTGTGCGCACGGGCCGTGGACCTGCAGATCCTCGACAACGAGTTTCTCACCGCCGAGGGTGAGGCCCGGCACATTCGCCATGCCGCGATCTCCGCGCATCGCGGGCCGATTGTTGATCGCAATGGCGAGCCGCTGGCCGTCAGTACGCCCGTGGACAGCGTCTGGGTAAACCCCCGCGAAGTCTCCGTGGCCGCCGACCGACTGCCCGAGCTTGCGCGCGTGCTCGAGCGTGACCCGCAGTGGCTGGCACGGCGCATCACCAGCAACACCCACCGCGAGTTTGTCTATCTGCGCCGGCATATGCGTCCGGATCAGGCTGCGCGCGTGGCCGGTCTGCAGCTGCCGGGTGTCTATCTGCAGCGTGAGTATCGTCGCTACTATCCGGCCGGCGAGGTCAGCGGCCACGTGCTGGGGTTCACCAACATCGATGACCAGGGCCAGGAAGGTCTTGAGCTTGCCTTCGAGCACTGGCTGCGCGGCGAACCCGGCAGCAAGCGGGTGCTGCGCGACCGCTTCGGTCGCGTCATCGAGGATGTCGAACTGATTCGCGCCGCACGCCCGGGCCGCGATCTGCGGGTGAGCATCGATCTGCGCATCCAGTACCTGGCCTACCGCGAGCTCAAGGCCGCCGTGGCGCAGCACCGGGCCCTGTCGGGATCGGCCGTGGTGCTGGATGTCGCCACCGGCGAGGTGCTCGCCATGGTCAATCAGCCCAGCTACAACCCCAATGACCGCGCGCAGTTCGCCGTTGATCGCTACCGCAATCGCGCGGCCACGGATATCTTCGAGCCCGGCTCGGCATTCAAGCCCTTCGTCGTTGCCGCAGCCCTGGAATCGGGTCGCTACCGCGCCGATGCCTGGGTCGATACCTCACCGGGCTTCATCCAGGTCGGTCAGCGCCGCATCGAGGACCGCCGCAACCACGGGCGCATCAATCTGACGACGCTGATGGCGCAGTCGAGCAACGTGGGCGCTGCGCGCGTGGCCATGGATCTCGAGCCGGTCGAGCTGTGGAGCGTGCTCGATCGTTTCGGCGTCGGTCGCCTGACCAAGGCCGGATTCCCCGGTGAGTCTGCGGGCCTTATGCATCATCATGCGCTGTGGCGGCCGATAGGCCAGGCGACGATGGCTTTCGGCTACGGCCTGTCGATGACCACGCTGCAACTGGCCCAGGCCTACGCGATTCTTGGTGCCGACGGCATCTCACGCGGCGTGTCACTGGTCGCACTCGATCGTCCGCCCGCCGGCGAGCGCGTGCTCAGTATCCAGACGGCCGATGCGGTCATGCAGATGATGGAGGCCGTGGTGTCCTCCAGCGGCACCGGTCAGCAGGCGGCAGTTGCCGGCTACACCGTCGCCGGCAAGACCGGCACCGCCCGCAAGGCCAATGCCGGCGGCTACTCCGATACCCGCCACCTGTCGCTGTTCGGTGGCGTGGCACCGGCCAGCAATCCGCGCCTGGCCGTGGTGGTGGTCATCGACGAGCCACGCGCCGGGGCCTTTTACGGTGGCGAGGTGGCCGCCCCTGCATTCTCGCGCATTGTCTCCGATGCGCTGCGACTGATGGCCGTGCCGCCGGACCGGCTGCCCGAGCCTGCGCGCACACCGATCATCCGCGCCGGGGTGGATCCATGATGCCCGCGCATGCCGCTCACGCAGAGGTCACACTTGGCGCCCTGTTCGGCGAGACGGCCGCCGGGTACGCCGAGTGCCTGATCGGCGACATCACCATGCACAGCGCCGAGGTAACCCCCGGCGCGCTGTTCATGGCCCTGGCCGGACGTCGTCACCACGGCCTGGACTTCGTCGATGAGGCGCTGCGGCGCGGCGCGCGCGCCGTGGCCTGGGAGCCGGCGGAAGGGCGCGCGTCGCCGCAGCTGCCGCAGGGCTGTGTCGGGGTCCGCGTGCCGCGGCTGCGCGCACGCCTGGGAGCGATCGCCGATGAATTTTTCGCATGGCCTTCGGCGGCCATGTCGCTGGCTGCGGTGACCGGCACCAATGGCAAGACCACGGTGGCGTGGCTGGTGGCCAGCGCGCTGGAGCAGACCGGCCAGCCCTGTGCCTACATCGGCACGCTGGGCCATGGCCGCACCACGGCGCTGGCGGACTCGTCCCTGACGACCCCGGATGTCATCACGCTGCACCGCTGGCTGGCGGCGGCGCGTGATGAGGGCTGCCGCCACGGTGTGCTCGAAGCCTCCTCGCATGCGCTTGACCAGGCGCGCCTGGATGCCGTGCGCCTGCGCGTCGCCGCGTTCACGAACTTAAGTCACGATCACCTGGACTATCACGGCAGCATGCAGGCCTATGCCGCGGCCAAGGCCCGTCTGTTCGCATGGCCGGGTCTGGAGACCGCCGTGATCAATGCCGACGATGCCTGCGGTGCCCAGCTGCTGGCCTCGCTGCCGGCCGAATCGCAGGCGGTGACGGTGACGATGAACGGCGTCGCAGCCGGTGGGGCCGCACGCCGCCTCGCCGGTCGCATCGTCGCAAGCCAGGGTCATGGCCTGAGTGTCGCCTGGTCGCTCGACGGCAGCAGTGGCGTGCTGGAAAGCGCGCTGCTCGGCCGCTTCAATGCGGCGAACCTGCTGCTGGCGCTGGGCATGCTCGTGGCGCTCGATGTGCCGGTCGATGAGGCCGCCGCGCGGCTGTCGCGCGTGCGTCCGCCGCCCGGACGCATGCAGCTGTTCGGCGGTGCCGGACGTCGTCCGCTGGTCGTGGTGGATTTCGCGCATACACCTGACGCGCTCGAGCGCGTGCTGCAGACGCTGCGCGAACATCGCCCGGCCGGCCGCCTGCTGTGCGTGTTCGGCTGCGGTGGTGACCGCGATCGCGGCAAGCGTGCGCTGATGGGCGAGGTGGCCGGACGGCTGTCCGACCACGTGATCCTCACCGATGACAATCCACGCAGTGAGGATGGCGAACAGATCATTCGCGAGATTCGCAGCGGCCTCGGGGCAGCGTCATGTGAGGTGATCCGCGATCGCGCCGAAGCCATCCGTGTGGCGGTGACGACCGCGACGTCCGATGACCTCGTGCTGGTGGCCGGCAAGGGTCACGAGCAGCAGCAGCGCTTCGGCTCGTTCAGCCTGCCTTTCAGCGACGAGGCGGCGGTACGTGCGGCGCTGGAGTTGCAGCCATGAACCTGCGCACGCTGATGCAGGTGGCTGGCGCCATCAACGGCGAGCTGATCGGTCCTGATGCGCCGTTCACCGGTGTCTCCACCGACAGCCGTCAGCTGGCCGACGGCAACCTGTTCGTGGCACTCACGGGCCCGCGCTTCGACGGTCACGTCTTTCTTGCCGCGGCGCGTGAAGCCGGTGCTGCCGGTGCCATCGTCAGTCGTGCGCTCGACGTGCCCCTGCCGCAGATTCTCGTCGCCGATACCCAGCGCGCCCTGCAGCGCCTGGCAGCGCAGTGGCGCAGCGGCTTCGCAGGGCCGGTGATCGGACTGACCGGCTCCAACGGCAAGACCACGGTCAAGGAGATGCTGCGTGCAATCCTCGCCGAGGGTGGTGCGACGCTGGCGACCGAGGGCAATCTGAACAACGAGATCGGCGTGCCACTGACGCTGCTGCGTCTCGCCAGCGCGCATCGCTGGGCGGTCGTCGAGATGGGGGCCAACCATGCCGGCGAGATTGCCCGCCTCACGCGCCTCGCGAACCCCACGGTCGGTCTGCTGATCAATGCCGCGGCCGCCCACCTCGAGGGCTTCGGAAGTCGCGAGGGTGTCGCTCGCGCGAAGGGCGAGCTGTTCGAGAATCTCGCGCCGGGTGCGACCGCGGTCGTCAACGCTGACGATCGCTGGGCCTCGATGTGGCTCGCATCCTGCGGCAAGCGTCCCGTGCTGCGTTTCGCACTCGACGCTGACGCCGAGTTTACCGCCACCGATGTGCGCGAGACCGGGGACCCGCTGTCGCCGGCGCTGGAGTTCCGCCTCGTGACGCCGCTTGGCGAGAGCGACGTGCGGCTGCCGATGCTCGGGTCTCACAATGTCGCGAATGCGCTTGCCGCCGCGGCCGCGGCAATCGCCGCCGGCGCGAGCCTGGGGCAGGTGCGCCGCGGTCTCGCCGCGGTGGCGAATGTCGCGGGGCGTCTGACCGCGCAGCCGGGGCTCGAGGGCTGCACCGTCTACGACGACAGCTACAACGCCAATCCCGCGTCGGTCGCCGCCGCGATCGGTTTTCTTGCCAGCCGTTCCGGCGCCCGCGTGCTGGTGCTCGGCGACCTTGGCGAGCTCGGCGCCGATGCCGCGGTGCTGCACCGCGAGGTAGGGCAACGCGCACGCGATGCCGGCCTCGACCTGCTGATCGGGGTCGGACCACTGAGCCGCGGCGCGGTCGAGGCGTTCGGCCCCGGTGCGGTCGCCGTCGACGAC
>JAFIFN010000265.1 GCA_020832005.1 Gammaproteobacteria bacterium
ATGGCCTGGCGAACGATGGTGCGTTTCGCCCCGAGCTCGAAATCCTGGCCACCGACGCCTTGGCACGCCTGGCTTTCCATCTGCACTTCGGTAAGGTCAATCCCGAGCAGCTCGAGCCCACTTGGAATTTCACGCGCAGCATGGCCGGGATCAGCCCCGTGAATGCCATGGCGCGTCTGGTTAACGCCGAAGACCTGCCGCTGGCGCTTGACGCGCTGGCGCCGCAACTGCCGCGCTATACCGCTTTGGTTGATGCGCTGGCGACGTATCGCGCTATCGCTGATCAGGGTGGCTGGCCGACGGTGCCGGCGGGACCGACGTTACGCCCTGGCGATCGATCGCCGCGCGTCGCGGCCCTGCGTGATCGGCTGCACGCCTCCGGTGGGCTCGACGCCGCCGCGGCCGGGTCGCCGGACGCCGAGTCCGACGCGGACGGGCAAGCCGCGGCGCTGGATGAAGACTATTACGATGCCGATCTGGAGCGGGCGGTGCGCCTTTTTCAGCGCCGCCATGCGCTTACCGAGGACGCCATTGTCGGCCCCCGCACGTTGGCCGCCCTCAACGTCTCCGTGGAGTCGCGCATCGATCAGTTGCGTGTGAACATTGAACGCGTTCGCTGGGTGTTTCGTGATCTCGGTCCACGCTATGTGATCGCGAACATCGCCCGGTTTCGCGTCAGCCTGATCGAGGACGGCGAATCGGTATGGGAAACGCGCGCGGTGGTTGGGCGAAGCTATCGGCAGACGCCCGTGTTCAGATCAAATATGCGCTACCTGGTGTTCAATCCCACCTGGACCGTGCCTCCGGGGATTCTTGCCCGCGACCTGCTGCCGGAGATCCGTCGCGATCCCGAGACACTGACCCGGCGCAACATGGTGGTCCTCGATCTTCAGGGGCGGCCCGTGGATGCTTCCACCCTCGACTGGCAGGCGCTGCCCACGCGGGGATTCCCTTACATGATCCGCCAGCAGCCAGGTCCCGATAATGCGCTGGGTCAGGTGAAGTTCATGTACCCGAATCCCTACCACGTGTACATGCATGACACGCCGGCGCGAAACCTGTTCGGGGAAACCGACCGCGCCTTCAGTTCCGGCTGCGTGCGTCTGGACAATCCGCTTGAGTTCGCCCGCATCCTGCTGGCGGACAGCCCGGGCTGGGACGATGCCGGGATCGCGCGGGTGATTGCCGAGGGCAGGCAGCGCACGGTGAATCTGCCGCAGCCACTGCCTGTGCTCACAATCTACGCGACAGCGGTGCCGGAGAATGGCGAGGTCCTGTTCCTGCCAGACGTCTACAGTCGCGACAATCGGCTGCTGGCGGCACTCAATGAAGGCTTTCGCTTCTCGCCCCCCGAAGGCTATGAGGAGTCGCTGCACGGCACGCTCTAGTCGAACGTCGGCGCACGGCCCAATGCTAAACGCGCAATCGGTGGTCGTTGCGGCTAATCCCAGGTCATCGCACCGAAAATGCAGTCTTCGGGGCCAAGATAGTCGAACGCGCAGGTATAGGTGCCCATGAATCGCAGGTCGGCGCTGATCATGGCACCGGCAATGCCGGTGTTGCCCAGCGAATCATCGAAGCTGCCGCGGAAGATGCCGAAAGTGCCGTCAAATCGGTTCATGTCCAGGTGCATGGATATGCCCACGTCCTCGTCGATGTCGCAGCGACCCGCCTGGCAGAAGGCCCAGGCGCCCCAGCTTGAGTTGGCACCGGGCCGCAGCCAGGCGTGTCGTCCTGCCCAGCCGCCGTCAAGGTCGGTGAAGTAGTACTCGGGCAGCGCCGTCGCACCGCGTTCGAGTACCGCGAACTCGAAGAACTCGCTGACCACGACGGCATACCGGCGTGCCGGATCGGTCAACAGCCGCAGGGCCGTGCCGTCAGTGAGCTCCGCAGCATAGAGATCCGGGCCGACGCGGCGCAGCCAGCCGCTGATGCCGGCGTTGACGCCGGAGATCACCTCGCGGCTGATGGTGTCGCCACACACCCGCCACTCGAGCGTGAACAGCGTGCCGTCGTCATCCTCCATGGCGCCGAACCAGGTGCCGTCCAGCCCCAGCGAGGGGCCGGTACATTCAGCGACCAGCCGGTCCTCGTCGCCGCAGGCACTTAGCCCGAGTGCCGCAAGCAACCCCAGCAACAGGGTTCCGAATCGCTGTCCTGCGCGCATATCCGCGTCTCCCTTTGAGCCCAATGCCACCCGGTCATCGGGGTCGCATGAACCGGTACCTTGATGGAGAGCCTAGCGGGAGGAAGCTGAACGCAGCATGAGCGCGGTCAATCCGCGTCATGGATGCGGGGGCGGGTTCTACGTGCCGACGATGAAGCTGACCACCGTACATGCGCTGCCGCCGACGTTCAGCGTCGCGAAGCGCCGCGCGCCGTCGACCTGGCAGTCACCGGCCTGGCCGCGCACCTGGCGCGAGGCGTCGAGCAGCATGCGTACACCGGTAGCCCCCACCGGATGGCCAAGGCCAATGAGTCCGCCGCTGGGATTGACCGGCAGCCGACCGCTCATCGCGATCGTGCCATCCTCGATGGCTTTCCAGCTTTCGCCCGGCGCGGTGATGCCAAAGTGGTCGATGGCCATGTACTCGGTGGTCGTGAAGCAGTCGTGGG
>JAFIFN010000064.1 GCA_020832005.1 Gammaproteobacteria bacterium
CAGGATGGCGCCGCCGGAGTACCCGAAGATGGTGTCTACGCCCTCGTCGGCGAGTACCTGTACGATCATCTCGGCACCGGTCATGCGTGAGCCGGCGAGCGGATGTCGTGTCTGGGGACTGGCCTTGGGTGCAGCCATGGTCTGGCGCCTCTTGAGAAAGGGATTTTGGAACAAAGGGCCTGGCAAACATCGGCGCAAAGCCGCTGAGATCAATCCAGAAGTCTCGGCGATATGATTTTGCATTGCAATAGTCGAGGCGTTGCGCGACCATCTGCGCCATGCGTCATGTCATCTCCATCCTGCTGCAAAACGAAAGCGGTGCGCTGAGCCGAGTGGCTGCGATGTTCGCCAACCGGGGCTTCAATATCGAGTCGCTGAGTGTCGCGCCCACCGAGGATGAGACCGTCTCACGGCTGACGCTGGTGACTTCCGGTCCCGATGGGGTCATTGCCCAGATCAACAAGCAGCTGGCCAAGCTGATCGATGTCGTGGCGATGGCCGATATGACGGCGGGTGATCATATCGAGCGCGAACTCGGCCTGCTGAAGCTGCACGTGACCGCGGCAGCGATGCCCGAGCTGCGCCAGCGTGCCGACAACTTCGGGGCACGGATCCTCGATGATCATCCCGAGCACTTCACACTCGAGCTCACGGGCAGCGAGCAGCAGCTCGACGGGTTCATCGCGGCGCTGCCCAAGGGTGCGGAGCTGCTGGCCGTCGTCCGCAGCGGTCCGTTGGCCATTTCGCGCGGTCCGCAGCAGCTCGCCGCACGCCTGGCCGGCTGACGCAAGCCCGGACCATGGAGATTCCCGGCTGGACCGCGGCGCGGGCGCAGGCCTCGGGGCAGCGCCTGCTGGCAGCCCGCCGTGTGGTCGTCAAGGTAGGCTCGGCTTTGCTGGTCGATGCCGATACCGGCCAGCTCAATGAGGCCTGGCTTGAGTCGCTCGCCGCAGACCTGGCCCGGCTGCGCGCCCGGGGCCAGCAGGTCATCGTCGTGTCCTCGGGCGCGATCGCGCTGGGTAGTCGGCGGCTGGGTCTGAACATCCGCCGCAATCGCCTGGACGAGTCCCAGGCCGCCGCGGCCGTGGGTCAGATCCAGCTGGCACGTGCGTGGCGCAACGTACTGACCGAGCACGAACTCGAAGTCGCCCAGATCCTGCTGACGCTCGATGACAGCGACGATCGCAGGCGCTACATCAATGCCCGCAACACCATGGAGACGCTGCTCAGGCTGGGCTGCGTGCCCGTGGTTAACGAAAATGACACCGTGGCCACCGCAGAAATCCGCTATGGCGACAATGACCGCCTGGCTGCGCGTGTGGCACAGATGCTGGGGGCCGATTGCCTGGTCCTGCTCTCGGATGTCGAAGGGCTCTACAGCGCGGATCCGCGCCGGCACCCGGATGCGCATTTCGTGCCCGAGGTCTTGCGGCTGACCGATGACATCGAGGCCATGGCGACGGGATCGGTGAGCTCATTCGGCTCCGGCGGTATGACCACCAAGCTGGCGGCCGCGCGGATCGCCACGGCGGCCGGCTGCGCCATGGTCATCGCGCTGGGGCGTCGCGATACGCCGCTGACCGAACTCGAACAGGGCAGTCCGTGCACCTGGTTCCTGGCCCAGGCCACGCCGGTGGCGGCGCGCAAGCAATGGCTGGGCGGCACGCTGAAGACCACGGGCGCGCTGGTTGTGGACCAGGGCGCGGCGCGTGCGCTGGCCGCCGGCAGCAGTCTGCTGCCGGCCGGTGTGCGGCGCGTCGACGGCGAGTTCGTGCGCGGCGCGGCGGTGCGCCTGGTCAGTGAGGACGGACAGGAGCTGGGCCGAGGCCTGGTGGCGTATCCCAGCGAAGAGGCGCGCAAGCTGGCGGGTCACCACAGTCGCGAGATCGCCGATTTGCTAGGCTATCGAGGTCGGGATGCACTGGTGCATCGCGACGATATGGTATTGCTCAAGGAGCACCGGGAGCTGACATGAATGCAAGTGCCACGCCCGTGCCTGCCGAATCCCTGGAGGCCACGATGCTGCGGCTGGGCCGCCAGGCGCGTGCGGCGAGCGCCGTACTGGCGCTGGCTTCGGAACAGTCGCGCACCCGCGTGCTCGTTGATGCGGCCAGGCGCCTGCGCGCGCGTGCGACGGACATTCTGGCCGCGAACGCCAGGGATCTGGAGGCGGCCGATCAGCGCGGCATCTCAGGTGCGATGCGTGATCGACTGCTGCTGGATGAGGCGCGCATCGAGGGCATCGCGCTTGCGCTGGAGCAGATCGCCGCCCTGCCGGATCCGCTGGGCCGCGTCACTGAGGAATGGACGAGACCCAATGGCCTGGTGATTCAGCGTGTGCGCGTGCCGCTGGGCGTGATCGGCATCATCTACGAGAGCCGCCCGAATGTCACCGCGGATGCCGGCGCGCTGTGCCTGAAATCCGGCAATGCCGTGATCCTGCGGGGTGGTTCGGAGAGCTGGCATTCCAGTCGCGCGATTCACGCCTGCCTGGTGGCGGCGCTGGAGCATGCGGGGTTGCCGGCCGAGTCCATCCAGATGGTGCCGACAACGGATCGCAGCGCCGTGGGGCAGCTGCTCGCGGGGCTCGAAGGTTGCGTCGATGTCATCGTGCCGCGGGGCGGCAAGAGCCTGATCGCTCGCGTTCAGCAGGATGCCCGAGTGCCGGTGATCGGTCACCTCGAGGGTCTGTGCCATGTCTATGTCCATGCCGGCGCCGACGCCGACATGGCCCGCGACGTCGTGCTCAACTCGAAGATGCGCCGCACCGGGATCTGCGGCGCTGCCGAGACGCTGCTGATCGATTCGGCCTGTGCGCCGGCGCTGCTGCCGCCCATTGCTGCAGCACTCCGGGCGGCAGGCTGCGCCCTGCGCGGCGACGAGGCGGCCTGTGCCCTGGTGGCCGACATGGCGCCGGCCAGCGCGGCCGACTGGCGCACCGAGTACCTCGATGCCATCCTCGCCGTGCGTGTGGTTGACGGCCTGGACGCTGCAATTGCGCATATCCGCGAGTACGGCTCGGGCCATACCGAGTCCATCGTCACGGGTGATGGAGCTGCCGCCGAGCGCTTTCTCGGTGAACTCGACAGCGCGATCCTGCTGCACAACGCCTCGACGCAATTCGCCGACGGCGGGGAATTCGGCATGGGTGCGGAAATCGGCATCGCCACCGGGCGCATTCATGCGCGCGGGCCTGTGGGCGTGGAGCAGCTGACCAGCTTCAAGTACGTCGTCCGGGGCGCTGGTCAGACGCGCCCATGAATGCGCTGAGGCCAGCCAGGCCGGCAGCCTGTCAGCGCCTGCCTGGAAGATTGCTTCGCCCTGTGCTCCTGGCGTCGGTACTGGCGTTGGCTGCGGCCTGCGGACCATCCTCGCAGGGGCCGGTCGAGCCCGATGCGCTGCTGCCCGATGATCCTCATGACCGCGCGCTGCACTGCTACCTGGTACTGACGCTGACCATCGATCAGCTCTCGCAGTTCGAGGGTACAGGGCCCGAGGATGGCTTTCGGGCCCGCCGCAGTACGGATGATCTGCGCCGTGCGCGCACGCGCATGGCAGAGGCGCTGGATGACGACCTGCTGGACGAACTGCGTGCCGACCCGTGGCCGCGACTCGAGCGCCTGCTGGAATTCTTCGATGCCGACGGTGACGGGCAACTCTCCACGCGCAGCGAGGTCGAAGAGTTCAACAGGCACGTGGCGGCATGTACCCGCCCTGGGAGTCCGTGATGAGAGCCTCGCTGGCCGCAATGCTGTTGGCCGCCCTGCTGATGGCCACGCCGTCCGCAGCACTGGAGATCGTGCTGCGCGAGTTTCGCGGCATCGGCCAGACCGATACCGAGGTGTTCTCGGCGAGTTCGCCGTGGGTGATCGAGTGGTGGAGTCGACCGCCGACCGCCATCGATCATGATCCGGCGCACCTGGAGGTGTATCTCTACGATGCGATCACCAACGAGTTTCTCGGTCGGGTCGTGCGCCATTCCGGCATCGGTCGCGGCGACGTATTGATCGAGCGGGGTGGCCGCTTCAGGTTCAGGGTCCAGGGTCAGGCCACCAACTGGGAACTGCGCGTCATGCAGATTGACGAGGAGTATGCCGAGCGCCTGCGCGAAACACGGCGCAGGCCCGAGCGCGACCCGCGTCGGCGTTTCGAGTGGTAGTCACGGGTGCGGCAGCCTACGCCTGGAGTGCGATCGCCGGTCGCCTGCGCGTCCAGTCGGTGACCGACTCGTAGGCGCCGGCCACCTGCAGCAGCCTGGCCTCGTCGAAGGGACGGCCGATGAGCTGGAAGCCGGCCGGGAGACCGCTGGCAGTGAACCCGGCTGGTGTCGCCAGGGCCGGCAGACCCAGGTAGTTGATCGGGCCCGTGCAGTGCACGAGTTTCGCAATGACCTCCCACATCGCAGCACCGCTGCCGACATCGGTCTCGGTGATCGTGGGCACCGGGATGGCCAGCGTAGGTGCATGCAGCACATCGCAGCGGCCCAGCACCTCGGTGACGAAGCGCCGCAACAGCTGCGGCCGCAGGTGCAGTGCCTGTACATAGCTCATCGCCGGAATGGCCACGCCCGAGGCGGCCCGCACGCGCACCTGGGGGGAATAGTCCTGCCACTGTTCCCGCAGGTGGCGCTCATGCATTGCGGTGGCCTCGGCGTAGATGACCGCGCGGCCGATCTCCGTGAGATGGTCGGGGTCGGGTAGCGTCACCTCCACGACTTTCGCACCGAGTCCTTCGAGGGCCGCGAGGCTGGCTTCCATGAGGTCCCTGACCTCGGGCGTAACGTGGGCAGGGAAGTAGTTTCGTGCAACACCGATGCGCAGCCCCTCGATGCCGCGTGCGCAGGCGTTTTCGTAGTCGGACACGGGCAGGGTGCTGCTGTGGGGGTCGGAGGCATCGTGGCCGGCGATGACGCTCATCAGGCGCGCGCAATCGCGCGCGTTGCGCGCCAGCGGTCCGGGGGTGTCGACGGAAAAAGAAATGCCCATGGTGCCGTAGCGACTGACCCGGCCGTAGGTGGGCTTCATGCCCACAATGCCGTTGATGCAGGCGGGAAGGCGCACCGAGCCGCCGGTGTCCGAGCCCAGGCTGCCGCAGACCAGGCCGGCCGCCACCGCGACCGCCGAGCCGCTGGAAGAGCCGCCGGAGATATGGTCCTGGTGCCAGGCGTTGCGGCAGGGGCCGTAGTGCGCGTTATGGCCGGTGGGGCCGAGTGCGAACTCAGCCATGTGCAGGGCCGCGACATCGACCGCGCCGGCAGCATCAAGGCGTGCAAGGGTCGTGGCCGTGATGGGTGCGCGCCAATCGCGGCGGATCTGACTGCCGCAGCTGCTGACTTCGCCTTCCCGGTAGTACATATCCTTGTGGGCGAGTGGCACGCCGTGCAGAAGCCCCGGTGGACGACCTGCGCTCAGCGCCAGGTCGGCAGCCTCAGCCTGGGACGTGGCGCGCGGACGCTCGATACGCAGCACGCAGTTCAGCGCTGGATTACGGGCTTCGATCCGCTCGATACAGTGCTCCAGTTCGCTGGCCGCGGTGGCGTTGCCGCTTGCGATGGCCTCGACCGTCTCGCACAAGGTGCGCTCCACCGGTGGGTCATCGGTCATCTGCAGGCTCCACGCGGGCCAGTGACTCCAAGGTGTCGAGAAAGCAGCCGGGCTCGGTGTCGAAGAGCGACTCGCGAGATTGCGCGGCGACCGCGGCAAGTGCGTTTGCTGCACCCTGGGCAATCAGGCTGGCGTCGGTCGCGCCGTCAATGCGCCATCCCAGCGCCTGCGCGACGGCGAGCGTGCCGGTCGCCGTATCGGTGATGTTGACTTTCAATCCTGCCTGCCTGTTGGGTGAACTTGATGAGGGTCCGGCCAAGTGTCGCGCAAACTGCCGGGCGGGCCAAGCGCTGGGGCACTGTCTGCTTTTCGCGACCATCCTGGCGATGCGATAGCCTCCGGTCCGTCTGTCAGTCAGCCCTGGACGGACCGCCTTGTCGTTGCCAAAAGCAGTCGTGTAGAGTCGTTGCGGCGCCAGGAGCTGTGCATGGACTACACGCTGGACCTCGATGAATCTGCGGGCATCGTCCTGGTGAGCGTCCTGTGCGACACCACCGAGGCGCTGGCCGCCGCGATCAGTACCAGCGCGATTGCGCTGGCCCAGGGCAAGTCGATCCGCGGCTACCTGCTGGACATGCGCGGCACACGCGATGTGGCGCCGGTTTTCGCGGACTACGATCTTGCCTACAACGGGCTGGCGGCCGCCGGATTCGATGCCCGACACTGGCTTGCGATGTTGCTCGATGAAAACGATGACAGCCGCAGTTTCTTTGAGACGCTGGCCAGCAATGCAGGCATCCGACTTGGCATTTTCAGGGACGAGGCGCAGGCCCGTGCCTGGCTTCAGAAAAATGACCGGCGCTAGAGGGTGACCGAGCAAGCCTGGTGGATCTACCTGCTTGACTGTGATGGACGTCTGTACACGGGCATCACACTGGATCCGCAACGCCGTCTTTCCGAGCATGCATCAGGAGGACGCCGTGCGGCACGTTTCACGCGTCCGGCACGCAGCATCACGCTGCGCTACTGCAGCGTGATCGGCAGCCGCAGTGCGGCCTTGCGCGCGGAACATCGTCTGCGCCGTCTGCCGCGCGCGAAGAAGCTGGCGCTCATCGCCGAGGCACCGGACACCGATGTGCTGCTGGCACGCCTGGGTATCGGCGCAGATGCAGGCGCGCCTGGGGCTGGTCGCTAGGACAGGCCAAGCGCTGCGACCAACGAGTCGATATCGATATCCCGGGTGGTATCTACACGCACTTCACTGGCCTTTTCGCCTTCGCCCAACGGTTCGATACGCAGCAGCTGCTGTTCGAGCACGGCGACGTCCGCCTGCGATACATCGCGCCCGGCCTGGCGCCGTGCCTCGACCCGTGAACGCAGTACATGGCTGGGTGCGTGGCAGTGGATGATTTTCAGCTCGCAGCCGAGCCGCCGGGCAAGCTCGATGAACCCGTGGCGCTGCGCGCGGGTCAGGAATACCGCATCAGCGATGGCTGATCGGCCGCCACGAATGACCGACTCGCAGGCGCTTGCAAGCGTCTCATAGGTGCGCTGCGTCCACTCGCTGGAGTAGGGATCCTCGACCGGGTGTGCCGCATCGCGCAGCAGCCGCTGGCGCTCGACATCCGAGCGGATACGAACTGCAGCGCAGGGTTCGACAAGCTTTGCCGCAAGCGTACTTTTGCCGGAACCTGACAGTCCGTGCATCAGGACGAGTGTGGGCTTGCGAGGCTGTGCGTAACGCGTAGCCAGTGACAGGTAGGCCTGGGCCGCGGCAGAACTTTCAGCATCACGCGACTCGGCGGCGGACAGTCCAGTGACTTTCGCCCGTACCAGTGCACGGTAGCTGCAGAACAGGGGCAGCAGAGGTACGCCGTCGTAATCGCCCGTGTGCTCGAGGTAGGCATCCAGCAGCACCGCGGCAAGGCCTGGGTGGCCGCGCCGCTCGAAGTCCATCAGCGCGAAGCCGAGTTCGTCGAGCACATCGAGGGTTCGCAGCGACTCGCTGAACTCGATACAGTCAAATACCCGGATGCGTCCGTCGCGCCAGATCATGTTGCCGGCATGCAGGTCGCCATGACCGAGGCGCACCCTGCCCCGGCGGTGCCGGTCAGCGAGCAGCGGGGCGAGCACAGACATCCGGGAAGCGGTCCAGGATTCGAGCTTATCCAGCGCCGTGCTGTCCGAGAATATGGCCGGCAGCGTGCGCAATGCCTCGAAGTTCTCGGCACTGTGCCGGCTCAGTGCCTGCACAGGGTCCCAGTCAGGCGCGGGTCGTTCAGCCGATGCGTGAAACGTGGCCAGATCTTCGGCCAGCCCGCGCATGGCCTGGGCCTCGATCCGGCCGGCCTCCAGCGCCCGGGGTAACTCCGCGTCGGCGGCAAAGCGCTGCATGGCCACGCAATATTCGATCGCCGGGGCCTCATCGAGGCGTGGGTGCTCAGGCGTACCGCCGATGCTGACTACACCCTCATAGAGCTCCGGTGACAGCCGGGCGTTGAGTCGAACCTCGGCCTCGCAGGCCTCGCGGCGCCGTTCCAGCGTGCTGAAATCGACAAAGCCCAGGTCGACCGGCTTTTTGAACTTCCACGCGCGCGAGGTGCCCAGCACGATGATCGAGATATGTGTCTCGATCACGCGAACTGGCCGGTCCGGGTCGCCAAATTCGCCATCGACGCTCAGTCGCTCGATCAGTGAACGCAGCTGCTCTACCATGGTCGGGCACATTCGCAAATGCGGGGAGTCAAGTGGCAGCCTATCGAGAGCTCATGAATACGGTGGGACTGGTCATCGATGCCGTGGGGGTGCTGGTCATCGTTGTCGGTATCGTGATCGCAAGCACACGCTTCGTGTTCCGGCGACAGCCCTCCCACCAGCTGACCTATCAGTATTTTCGCCAGGATGTCGCGCGCGCGATTCTGCTCGGACTGGAGTTCCTGATTGCAGGGGACATCATTCGTACCGTGGCGGTCAAGCCGACGCTGGAGAATGTCGCCGTGCTGGGTCTGATCGTGCTGGTGCGTACCTTCCTGAGTATCGCGCTGCATCTCGAAGTCGAAGGCCGCTGGCCATGGCAGGATGCCGGTGATGATGAATCGCTGGGCAAGGCGCGTCGGCAAGCCGGCAGCGCCGGGCAGGATACTGGCAGCGGGTAAGTCGTTGGCCGCGCAGGCTCGATTGGTTCGACGCGCCATCAGTTATCCGAGAGCGCCAGCCAGCGTTCGAGCAGTGATTCGAGTCGGCTGTTTTGCGCTTCGCGTTCATCGAGTACGCGCTGGACGTCGTCCCACGGTTGCTCATAGAACCCTTGCGCGCCGATGCGCGCATCCAGCGCTGCGAGCGCGTCTTCCAGTGTCTTGATCCGCGAGGGCAGGCCATCGAGTTCGCGTTGCAGCTTGTAGGACAGCCGCGCCCTGGAGGGCGTCGCCGCCGCTGCGACCGAGGGCGCCGGCCGACCGGCGGGCTCGCCCGATGAACCGGCCGAGGTCGCGTCTGCAGTTGCTGCGGTGTCGCTGGCGCCGCTCTGGGGCGCTTCGCGCTCGGCCAGTGCGCGGCCTCGTCGTGCCCAGTCGCTGTAGCCGCCGGCATAGCTTCGCAGGCCACCATCAGCTTCGAACACAAGGGTGCTGGTGACCACGTTGTCGATGAACTCGCGGTCATGGCTGACGATGATCAGCGTGCCGGTGTAGGCGACGAGCCGCTCCTCGAGCACTTCCAGGGTTTCCACATCGAGGTCATTGGTTGGCTCATCGAGCACCAGCAGGTTGCTGGGCCGGGTGAACAGGCGCGCGAGGATGACGCGGTTGCGCTCGCCGCCCGACAGCGCACGGATCGGTGTGCGGGTGCGTGCCGGGCTGAACAGAAAACCGCCGAGATAGCCGATGATGTGCCGCGGCTTGCCGTCGACCTGAACATGATCGCGACCCTCACCGACGATTTCGGCCACCGAGCGTTCCTCGTCGAGCGCGCGGCGCAATTGGTCGAAGTAAGCGATCTGCAGTTGCGTGCCCATGCGCACCCGTCCTGACTGCGGCTGGAGTTCGCCGAGCATGATCTTGAGCAAGGTGCTCTTGCCCACTCCATTGTTACCGATCAGTCCGATGCGATCGCCCCGCATCACCTTAAGAGAGAAGTCGTTGATCAGCGGTTCGCCTTCATAGCCATGGCTGACATGCTCCATCTCGATGACCATACGACCCGATTCGGCCACGGTCTCTTCGATGTGCATTCGCGGGCCCTGCTGGACCCGGAAGCGCTGACGCTCGGTGTACTCGCGGCGCATGGCTTCCAGCGCACGGACCCGCCCCTCGTTGCGGGTACGACGCGCCTTGATGCCCTGGCGCACCCAAACTTCTTCCTCGGCGAGCTTTTTTTCGAAGTGGCCGCGCTCCAGCGCCTCGGCGTTGAGCGACTCTTCCTTGCGGCGCAGGAAGTTCTGGTAGTCGCCCGGCCAACTTGTCAGTCGCGCCCGATCGAGCTCGACGATGCGGGTTGCCAGTCGCTGCAGGAAGGCACGGTCATGTGTGATGAACAGCACCGAACCCCGCCAGGCGCGGATCCGGTCTTCCAGCCACTGGATCGATGCCAGGTCCAGGTGGTTGGTCGGCTCATCGAGCAGCAGCAGGTCGGGTTGGCACACCAGTGCCTTTGCAAGTGCGACGCGTCGCTGCCAGCCGCCGGACAGGGCGGAGAGCCGCTCGTCGCCTGGCAGCGAAAGTTCGCTGAGTACACTGTCGATGCGCTGGTCAAGATTCCAGCCGCCTTCGGTTTCGATGTCCCGCTGCAGGACTTCTAGACGACGCATGCCCTCGTCGTCGAGCACCTGGCCTGAGCGGTGCTCGTATTCCTGCAGCAGGGCCTGGAGTTGCCCCAGGCCCTCGGTGACGAAGTCGCGTACGGTCATCTGCAGCGCAGAAGGCAGCGCCTGCTCAAGCTGGCTGATGCGCAGGTCCTGACGCCGCCTGACTTCACCGCTGTCGGGCGGCAGACTTCCCATGATGAGTTTAAGCAGGGTCGACTTGCCGGCGCCATTGCGGCCGATAAGGCATATGCGCTCACCTTCGTCGATGGTGAGTGAGGCATTGCGCAGGATGGGTTGGTCACCGAAATCCAGTGACAGGGTATCAAGGTTAAGTAGGGTCATATGGGCCCGGATTATACGCGGCGCGCAGCCGCTGGCGGTGCGGGCGCCGCAGGTCGATACCCGGCATCGGCCGTGCGGCTCAGCTGTAGCGTGAAGGCGGTGGCTCTTCCTCGCTGACGCGCGGAGCCCTCGGCGCGTAGATATCCGGCCCGCGGTGCTCGACCCACGAGCGCGGCTGATAGGGCAGCACCTCGGGCATGTCGCCAGCCTTGAGCCGCTCCTTGAGTCTGCGCCAGTAGCTGGCCGTGAGCAGGTCGGCATGGTGTTCCATGAACGCCGCGCGATGCGTGTCGCGGAAGCCCAGGAAATTGACGAACTGCTCGGGGAAGACGTCATTCGGGCCGACGTAGAACCAGGCCTCGGAGCGCATCTCATCTTCCAGCGAATCGGCCACCGGCAGATCCCGGAAATTGCACTCCGTGACCAGGCACAGCTCATCGTAGTCGTAGAAAATCACCCGCCCGTGCCGCGTCACCCCGAAATTTTTCAGCAGCAGGTCGCCTGCGAAGATATTCGTGCGCGACAGGTCACGGATGGCCTGGCCATAGTCGATCGCAGCCAGGCGGCCCTGCTCTTCATCGACTTCCTGCAGGTAGAGATTCAGCGGCCGCAACTGGCGCTCGATGTAGAGGTGATCGATGATCAGCTGGTCATTCTCCAGCCGGCAGGTCTCGGCGGCGTTCTTAAGCAGGTCGTCGAGCAGTTCCGGGGCGAAGCGGTGTCTGGAGAACTCGAGGCGGCGAAACTCCTGGGCGTCGACGAGACGGCCGGCGCGGTCGTGGCGGAACACCAGCTGGTACTTGCCCTTGACCTCCTCGCGGCTCATCGACTTCGGATACGCGAAGCGGTCGCGGATGACCTTGAAGACCACATCGTAGGAGGGCAGCGTAAACACGATCATCACCATGCCCACGTCACCTGCCGCGTGAACGTAGAGATCCGTGGATTGCTCGACGTGGCGCACCAGCGAGCGGTAGCGCTCGGTCTTGCCCTGCTTGGCCCGTCCCAGTGCCGTGTAGATTTCGTCCACGGGCTTCAAGGGCATCAGGCGCTTGAGAAACACCACGGCTGCACCCACCGTCTTCAGGTCGGCGTGAAAATACGAGCGCGTAAACGAAAACAGCATGCTCACGTCGTTCTCCGACATGATCACGGAGTCGACGATGATGCCCTCATCACTGTGTTTCAGCGCGATGACCAGCGGGTAGAGATAGCCGCGGCCGACCATGCAGCCGACCAGGTAGGCCCGCGTGGGCTGATAGAAGATGGGCTTGAGCAGTTCCACGCTCTCCAGCGGGCGGCGCTCACCGGCAGTTTCGAGGAACGCCTCGACCTCGGCGGTGAGATAGCGGATGCTGCGCTCGCTGTTGCGCCAGGGCACCGAGAAGCGGAAATCCGCCAGCACCTCATCGAACAGGTGATGCAACGATCCACGGTGCAGGTAGACGTTTTTTGCCACCGGAGTACGTGAGACCTGGGAAGGTTCGACCTCAAGTGCGGCGAACTCGACCTGCGGGTCCACGCCTATGGTGGCAAAGACCCTGCGCGTAATGGAGCTGAAGAAGGTCTTGAAGAATTCGCTGTCGGGGTAGGCCTCGATGGCCTGGGCATAGCAGTCGCGGACATGTGACCATACGGCCTTGTCGCTGGCATGCGCACCCAGCAACTGCTTGAGTTCGGCGCGAGCCCGCTGTACGCAGATGTCATAGAGCTCAATACGCTCCACGGTGTCGCGTTGCTGGCCGATGGGATCGCGCTGCTCGAATCGCTCGCGCGCCCGTTGGGTGATCTCCGCGAAGCGCCGGTCGTAATCAAGAAACGCCTCCACGGCCGCCCAGGCACAACGTTGTGCCAGGGTGGACCAGGAGGCGTTTTCGCTCATTCGGACCAGGTTTCCGCGAAACGCACAGGCAGCCTAGAGATTGCTGATCATGCGATCGGCAAACTCCGAGCACTTGACCTCGGTGGCGCCTTCCATCAGACGGGCGAAGTCGTAGGTGACGAACTTGCTGCCGATGGTGGCATCCATTGAGGCAATGATGCGGTCGGCAGCCTCATCCCAGCCCAGGTGACGCAGCATCATCTCGCCTGAGAGGATCAGCGAGCCGGGATTGACCTTGTCCTGATTGGCGTACTTCGGTGCCGTGCCGTGCGTGGCCTCGAACACCGCGTGGCCGGTCATGTAGTTGGCATTGCCACCGGGCGCGATACCGATGCCGCCCACCTGTGCCGCCAGTGCATCGGAGAGGTAATCGCCATTGAGGTTCATCGTGGCAATGACCTCGAACTCTGCCGGGCGCGTGAGCACCTGCTGCAGCGTGATGTCGGCGATGGCGTCCTTGATGAGGATGCGTCCGGCGTCCAGCGCGGCCTGCTGTTCGGCATTGGCGGCCTTGTCGCCCTTTTCGGCGCGGGTGCGTTCCCACTGGTCCCAGGTGTAGGTCTGGTCGGCAAACTCGGTCTCGGCCAGGTGATAGCCCCAGTTGCGGAACGCACCTTCCGTGAACTTCATGATGTTGCCCTTGTGCACGAAGGTCACGCTCTTGCGCTTGTTGACGATCGCATACTCGATTGCGGCGCGCACGAGTCGCTCCGTGCCCTCGCGGGACACTGGCTTCAGACCGATGCCCGAGGTGTTCGGGAAGCGGATCTTGCGGTACTCCTTGGGGAAATGCTCCTTGAAGAGTTCCAGGAATCGGCGGTTGTCCTCGCTGCCCTCTTCGAACTCGATGCCGGCGTAGATGTCCTCGGTGTTCTCACGGAAGATCACCATGTCGACTTCACCGGGGTTGCGCACCGGCGAAGGGACGCCCTTGAACCAGCGTACCGGGCGAAGGCAGACATACAGATCCAGAAGCTGGCGCAGGGCCACGTTCAGCGAGCGGATGCCGCCGCCGATCGGTGTGGTCAGGGGCCCCTTGATCGAGACCAGGAATTCGCGGCACGCATCGACGGTTTCATCGGGCAGCCAGTTGTTGAAACTGTCGTAGGCCTTCTGGCCGGCATAGACTTCCATCCAGTGGATCTGGCGGCGGCCGTCGTAGGCTTTCTTGACGGCTGCATCGAGCACGCGCACGGTGGCGCGCCAGATGTCGGGGCCGGTGCCATCGCCTTCGATGAAGGGAATGATCGGATTGTCAGGGACTGTGAGTACGCCGTCCTTGATGGTAATCCTGGCACCGCCCTCGGGTACCTTGAGGCGGGGTTTTTCAGCCATGCTTGAGCTCCTGACATGTTCTTGTGGGTGTATTCAAAGCGCGTTCCGCCGCATGAGCGCTTGCGGACGCTTGGAGCCTGCCATTATCCGCCTTGTACTCGATGCGGACAACGTCAGGGTAATGGCCCGGCTGCGCCGCACTCAGCGCAGTGTGCTGACGAGTTCCAGTCTGAACTCGCGACGGGCGCCGGGGAAATAGCGAAAATTGCCGAACGCAAAATCGGCCCGATCGGCCGTCAGGCGGTCCGCAAGATTGTAGATCTGCGCATTGAGCTGCCAGTCCGACGTCAGGCGCCAACGGCTGCGAAGGTGCAGCAGGTCATGGCTTCCATGGCGGTTTGCATTGGCGCTGTCGACGAAATATCCGCCCTGGTGCGCCCATTCCAGCTCGAGTTCGGATCGTGACGTCGGGGTCCAGCCGATACGCGTGCTGAACAGTCTTCTTGGCGCACCGTCGATGTCGTTGCCGCTGGGTATGATCTCGCCGGGTCCTTCCAGGCGATCGAAGCGAAAGCTGTGGCGGGCATGGGTGCCGGAGAACTCCAGCCACGCGCTGGGGTGAAATGACCATTGCAGCGCGTACTCGACGCCCACGTGGCGGGTACGTCCGTCGCTGACGTTGAAGCCTTCGGCATCGCGAAAAATGAAGTTTCGCTTGTTGGCCGCGAAGGCGGTCGCCTCGATACGCAGGCTGTCGAGGTGTCCCCGCATCCCGAGTTCCACGTTATCGAGCCGCTCGCTGGCCAGATCGGCAACCTGCTGGCCGCTTTGCAGCCGGTAGAGTTCCGTGGCCTGTGGCACACGAAAACCGCGTGACAGGCTCATCCATGCGAACCAGTCGGGATGCCCGCGCCAGCCCAGCGCAACTCTCGGCGCGAGATTGGTGAAGTCGTCCCTGCGATCTTCTGGCCGGTTGTACAGGCAGCCGCCAAAGCCACACGTGCTGCCGTCGTCGCGCGTATTTCCCGACAGCATGTTGTTTGTGTAGTCGTAGCCGATCCATTCGGCCCGCGCGCCGGCCTCAATGAACCAGTTCGGCCCAAGAGGGTGACGGTAACTGGCATGCACGGCGGCCATCAGGCTGTCGACATCGTAGTCATAGTGGCGGCCCTGGGGGCGCGTGGCCTGCAGGAACGCAGAGCCGGTGGTCAAGGCCTGCGCCTGGGTCTGGCGCAGGTACCCGCTCGCCCATTCCACGTCGATGCCACCCAGCCACGCACCGCCGCCAGGCAGATCCCAGGTCAGCGTACTGACCAGGCCTGCGCTGACCTGGCCGTTTTCCTCCAGCGGCTGTCCCGGCAGGAAGTGCTGCAGGAAGTCCATGCGTGAGCGGCGCACGAACGGCCGCAGGTCGAGCCTGCGATCATCGGCCAGGTCCAGTTCCCAGACTGCATAGAGGCGTTGTGCATAGGCCTCGCGAAAGGCTTCGGGATTGGGGTTGCTGCGGCGGATGTCGCGATCCCGGTAGGCATCGCGGCCGAGGATGTAGCCGGCGGTATCCTGGTCCAGGCCGGTCGCGGCAGCGGAGATGCGCAGTCCTCCGCGCGGTGTGTCCGGGACCCAGTGGGCGTTGAGCTTGTACTGGCGGTGACCGGCGTCGCGCTGGAAGCCGCTGTGACTGAGCACATGGGTGCTCAGGCCGAGTCCGTGCCGCTCACCGGCGTGCCAGCCATCGAGGCGTGCGCGATAGTAGTCGTGACTGCCACCGGCCAGGCCGAGCCGCCAGCCGGGCTCGGGCGTGTCGAGGATGCTCAGCACGTTGATCGTGCCGTGCAGGCCGTTGGAGCCATACAACGTGCCTGCCGGACCGCGCAGCACTTCCAGACTGGCGGCCTGCTCGGTGTTGATCTCGAAGAGCTGGTTGACGTTGCAGAAACCAGCCGGGCGCACCGGAATGCCGTCTTCCAGGAACAGGAACGCGCCGCAGGCGCCTGCACCGGTCAGCACCGGCGAGCGGATGGCCGTCAGGTGCTCCTGGCCGCTGCCGCGACTGATCCACACGCCGGGGATGCGGGTGCCCAGTTCGGCGAGGTGTTGATGGCCGACCAGCTCGATGTCCTCGCGGCTCAGCGCGCTGGCGCTGCCGGCCACTTCGATCGCTGGCTGCGCACTGCGCGTCGGCGTCACGACCATGGAGTCGATGCCCCGGTCGGCTTCGTCGTCGGGCTGCGCGACGCTGACGATGGGTACGGTCAGCCCGATCACGATGGCCAGTGCCGACACCCCGGCTCGGCGCAGACCCGGCTGTCCGGGTCGACCTGTCTGGAGGCGAGGGCCCATCCGGCTAGGCTGCCGCGTCTGCCCTGCGCTCGATTTTCTCGAACACCAGCGTGGGATGATCGCCGCGTCGCGAATAGTCGTGGCGACGCTGCATGTCGGCCAGTGCCCGGTCGCGCTCGGCTTCGGTGAAATACCAGTGCGTACGCGCCCAGTCCGTGCCGATGATGCTGGCGAAGCTGTCTCGTGGCGGCAGCGTGACGCGGATGCCCCAGGGGCGCTCGGCATCATATGCACGGTTCAGGTTGTGCTGGTGAAAGATATCCATATCCCCGGCGTTCCTGCGTGATCTCGACTCAACGGACCAGCAAGTATATCAGCGCACCTGTGAGCCGCGGTCTCCGGCGCCCTCGCGATCCGCCCAGCCCAGCATGCGACGGGTCACGAACAGGTAGGCGCGCTTGCCGGTTTGCCGCCACAGACGGGTCAGCAACGCAGGGGTGGCGAGAATGCGCCGCTCGCGCGCGGTCAGCCGGTCGGGCCGGTAGGTGCGTTTGTGCTTGAGCAGATGGCGCAGGTCCTCGCGCGCCAGTCCCCTGAACCACCGGGAACGACGCGAGTGGCAGGTGGCCAGCTGGAAATCCACCAGCAGGGGTGCGCCCTTTGGCGACACCAGCCAGTTGGGCTCCTTGGCCAGATCGTTGTGCACAATCCCGCGCCGATGCAGGCGCCGCAGCAGGCGCAGGGCTTCGCGGTAGAAACTGGCGTGCTGGGGGCGTGCAAGCTGCATGGGCTGCCCCGGCAGCCAGCTGCGCAACAGCACGGTGCCGTTCCAGTCGTGCAGCGCCGGCACACCGGCGAGGCCTTCGGCGCGCGCCAGTGCGCGTGCCTCACGGCCGGCCAGGCGGCGGGCCAGCCAGCGTGCCCACCAGGCGGCCACCCGGGTATCGCGCTCCACCAGCTCGCCGCGCAGCCGCACCTCGCCGAACAGATCGCGTTTGAGCAGCCTGGAATCGCAGTTGATTGACGTGGACGAGCCTTGCATGGGGGTTACGCTTTGGCGGGTCTGTGCCCAGAATAGCGCGGAATGGCCGACGGGGCGCGACTGCGTGTCGGCAGCTGCAGCGTACCTGGCCGATGGAGCGCGCGTGAACTCAGGATTGCCGGCTGAGGAGTATTTCGTCGCAGGTGCGCCGCTGGCTGCCGAGCGGGCCTGCTATGTCGCGCGGCCCGCGGACCGGCGGTTGCTGCAGGCGATCCGTGAGGGTCGCTCCTGCCATGTCTTCGCCCCGCGGCTGATGGGCAAGACCAGCCTGATGCTGCGCATCGTGCCCCAGCTGCGCGATGGCGGTCGCATGGCCGCAATGATCGATCTCACGCAGATGGGCGGACGTGAAGGCCCCGGAGATGCCGGGCGCTGGTTCTACACGTTCGCCTACCGCATCGTGCGCGAGCTGCGCCTGAAAGTGCCGTTGCAGCAGTGGTGGCAGGAACGCGTCAGCCTGACCGCCTCGCAGCGCCTGGTCGAGTTCTTCCGGGAGCTGGTGCTTGGCCAGTGTGTCGGCCAGGTGGTGATCTTCATCGACGATTTCGACAGTATCGAGGGTCTGGCCTTCCTGCCTGATTTCCTGGTCAGCCTTCGCGCCTGCCTCGCTGCGGCGGCGACCGACCCGGAGTTTCGGCGGCTGGTTTTTGTGCTGCTGGGCGTCACCACGCCGGCGCGCCTGGCGCCGGATCCGTCACTGGGGCCTTTCGAACTCAGCGAACGCGTGGCGCTTGAGGATTTTACCGCCGCTGAGACCCTGGAGCTTGCCACCGGCCTGACGGTGGATGCGACACGTGCGCGGGCCTTGCTCGAACGTGTGCACTACTGGACCGGTGGCCAGCCCTATCTGACGCAGAAACTCTGCCGCGCGCTGACCCGCGTCGAGATCGACGATGGTGCATCTGCCATCGTCGATCGGCTGGTCGAGCAGCGCCTGCTCAACCCCGCGGCAATACGCGGTGAGCCGTTGCTTGGTCACATCGCCACGCGGCTGCAGGACCGCGACAGGCGCCGCGCCCAGCTGCTTTCGCTGTACGGACGCGTGCGCAAGGGTCTGCGGGTGCCCGTCGAAGACGACTCGCCGCTGCAGGATCGCCTGCGCCTGCTCGGGCTTGCCGTGGACGATGGGCGTGGCCGCCTGCGCGTGCGCAATCGTGTCTACGCGGCCGCGTTTACGACCCGCTGGGTCAATCAGAACCTGCCGCTGGACCTGCGGGGCAGTGCCTTCGCCGCAGTGCTCGCGCTGGTGCTCATCGGCGCGCCCCTGTGGTACACGCAGTTCATGCCGCGCGAGCATATCGCAGCCATGGGTGCGCCCGATCTGGACGAGGCCGGTCTGCTGCAGCGCCACCGCAGGCTGTCTGCCTGGCCAGGTCACGCAGCCACGGCAGATCGCCTGCTGGCGGCAGCGCTCGAGCGGCGCGCCGGATTGGCCGAAGGGTTGCCCGATGTCCTCGGTGCCCGGGCGCGGCTTGCCACGCTGGACGGCTATGCGGCGCTTGCCGACAGCCTGCCGGCGCGCCACTGGAGCGCACGAATGCAGCAGCTGCAACGCACGGAGCAGCGCGATGGCGCGTTGCTGGCGGCGTTGCAGGCGGCCCAGTGGGGTGATGCTGCGGCGGGCGACGAAGCGGCGCGGCTGATCGGTGAGGATTATCCTGACTTGCTGGCGACGCTGCGTCCGCCCGCAGGGATTCAGGACTGGCGCTTTGTCGGTGCAGACGAGCTGATGGTCGTGGGCGACGGTGGGCGCGTCGACACCTACGGATTCGGTGGGCATGGCTTCGAGCAGCGTGCCTCGCTGACGGCCATGGCACTGCTGCACGATTCGCTGGTGCGCACACTGCGTGTGGATCGCCAGGCGCCGGCGGGGCGGGTGACGGTCAGCCTGCAGGACGTTGACGGGTCGCCCGACAGCTGGCTGGCTGAACTGGTGGATCCGCAGGCGCGACGCTGGAGACTGGAATTCTCACCCTCGTCGGAGGATGACGACGAGGTGACCTGGCAAGCAAGTGTCGATCTTGACCGTATGGACCGTCGCGGGGAGTGGCGCCTGGTGCTGGCGGACAGCCAGCCCGGGCGCACGCAGGCGCTGGGCGGCTGGCGCCTGGGCTTCGGCGACGGACGCGTCGCAAGCGACCTGTCCGAAGCGTCGTTGCGTCTGCCGCAGGCGCGGTGGACGGGTGAGGCGGTGCTGTTGCCCGCCAGCCAGGATCGACTTGTGGTCGCGGTGCCCGATGGCGTCGCGGGTGCGGGTGCTATCGTCGTTTGGTCACTGGTCAGCGGTGCGCCTGTGGCCTACCTGCCGAGACCGCCGGGGCTCGAGCAGAGCGGACTCGGCGCGCAGGGCAGCCGCCTGCTGCTGCGCACGGGTGATGAACTGATTCTGGTTGAGACAGCGACCGGACACCGGCTTGTCACGCTGGCGCTGGATGCCGGGCGCCTGGTCTCGGATCTGGCCTTGTCCCCCGACGAACGCCACGTGGCTTGGCTGGAACGCGATGGCGGCCAGTTCTCGCTCAGCGTGCTGGCGCTGGAGACCGGCGAGCAGCTGCGCCAGCGCGAGGGCGTCGGTCGCAGCGATGCGGGTGGCGCGGTCGTGGCCGTGTCTTCGGGTGCGCAGACTGCGGTGATCGCCTCGGGCCGGCGTCTGCGTGCGCTGGATCTCGAGACGGGCCGGCTGCTCGGCGAGGTTGGACTCGACCAGCCGGCCGTCGCGCTGGCACTGGACCCGCCGGGCGACTGGGTTGCGCTGGCAGGCGCCGACGGTGCGACCGCCTGGTATCGGTTGCCCCAGCTGGGGCAACCCCGGCAGCGCCTTTGGACGGGGCCGGCCGGGCAATGGCACGACATGCCACTGCAGATGGACGGCGCGGGTCGGCTGGCTACAGCCAGCGCCGGCGGCTGGGTCCAGCTGCTGCGCCTGTCGGACGGCGCGGCGCTGTCGCCGCCCCTGCATCATGGCGCCCGCGCCAGCGGCGTTCGTCTGGCGCCCCAGGGCAGGATGCTGGCCAGCTATGACAACGATGCGCTGCGGCTGTGGCGGGTGGAGACTTCTGCGCCACGCCCGCGCGATACGGCACGCTCGGCCGTCAATCTGAGCCCGGACGGGCGTGACGGGCTACTGGGCAACTGGAATGGGGCGGTGCACGTACTGCCGGCGCAGGAGCTCTCCCGGGGTGTGAGGGTGGCCGCACAGGGGATTGACTACCTCGGCCACTCGGCACCGGTGACCAGCGTGGTCATGAGCCCGGACCGCGCCCTGGTGGCCAGCGGCGGTGCCGACGGCGTGATCCGCCTGTGGAGCACGCATACCGGTGAACCCCACAGCCCCATACAGCGCCAATCCGCAGGCCCCGTGCGGCGCCAAGGAATAAGCCCCCCCCGGCCCCCGCGGGGGGGGCTGGGCGCCCGGGGTGCCCCCC
>JAFIFN010000065.1 GCA_020832005.1 Gammaproteobacteria bacterium
CCGAGTCGCCCTCGACGAGGAAGAGTTCGGACAGCGCCGGGTCCTTCTCCTGGCAATCCGCGAGCTTGCCTGGCAGCCCCGCGATATCCAATGCCCCTTTGCGCCGGGTCATCTCTCGCGCCTTGCGCGCGGCCTCCCTGGCCCGGGCGGCATCAACCACCTTGGCCACGATGGCCTTGGCCTGGGCAGGGTTTTCCAGCAGGAATTCGTCGAGTGCCTGGCCGACCGCCGATTCAACGACGCCCTTGACCTCCGAGGACACCAGCTTGTCCTTGGTCTGGGAGGAAAACTTGGGGTCAGGCACCTTGACCGAGAGCACCGCTGTCAGGCCTTCGCGCGCATCATCACCGGTCGGGGCCACCTTCTCGCGCCGGGCGAGCTGCTCGCGTTCGATGTAGCCGTTGACCGTGCGAGTCAGCGCGGCGCGGAAACCCGACAGATGCGTGCCACCATCGCGCTGCGGAATGGTGTTGGTGAAGCAGAACATGTTTTCCTGGTAGCCGTCGTTCCACTGCAGGGCCACTTCGACTGTCGTGCCATCGCGCTCGGCAGAAAAGTGGATGACGGTGTCATGCACAGGTGTCTTGTTGCGGTTCAGATGCTGCACGAAGGCGCGAATTCCGCCTTCATATTCAAAGACTTCCCGACGATCCTGGCGTTCGTCGACCAGCTCGATGCGAACCCCGGAATTCAGGAACGACAGCTCTCGCAGGCGCTTGGCCAGGATCTCGAAATGGTAGGTGGTGTCGCGGAAGATCTCGACGCTCGGCTTGAAGCGCAGGATGGTACCGGTGCGATCCGTGGGCCCGGCGACCGCCAGCGGGGTCACCGGCACGCCCATCCGGTATTCCTGCCGATGGACCTTGCCGTCGCGGTGAATGATCAGCTCGAGTTGCTCGGACAGCGCATTGACCACCGATACGCCGACGCCGTGCAGGCCGCCCGAGACCTTGTAGGAATTGTCATCGAACTTGCCGCCCGCATGCAGCACGGTCATGATGACTTCGGCAGCCGAACGGCCCTCCTCCGGATGCATATCAACCGGGATCCCGCGACCGTCATCGGCCACGGTGATGGAGTCATCGGCATGCAGCGTGACCGTCACCCGGCTGCAGTAGCCTGCCAGCGCTTCGTCGATCGAGTTGTCGACGACTTCAAACACCATGTGGTGCAGACCGGTGCCGTCATCGGTGTCGCCGATGTACATTCCGGGGCGTTTTCGGACCGCATCGAGGCCCTTGAGGACCTTGATGTTTCTGGAGTCGTAGGTGGGGGCGCTCATGCAGTGGTATCCGGGCAGGCGAAGCCTCTTATTATAGCACCTGCGTGACCTTCCCCTGTTCCACGTGAAACAGGGCATGCGGCAGGCTTTCTGTCACGCCGGTGGCGCGCAGCCCCGTGACCACGCGCTGCGCCGGCGTCGCCCAGGCCGCGGCAAGCAGCCGCGCTTGCGCCTCGTCATCGAGCTCGGCGGCCGGGTCATCCAGCAACAGCAGCGGGGGCTGGTCGGCGTTTTCGGCGAACAGCGCCAGCTGCGCAAGCACCAATGAGGCAGCAAGCAGTTTCTGCTGGCCACGGCTGACCTGGGCGCGCCCGGCGCGCTGCTCGATCTCAAGGGCCAGATCGCCGCGGTGTGGCCCGTGCAGCGTCACCCCGGCCGCAAGCTCGCGGGCTACGCCCTCCTCGAGGGCGGACCCCAGATCGCGACTCTTTGCCCATCCCTGGAGATGACGCAACTCTACACGCAGGCCGGCCAGTGTCTGCGCAAGCTCTGCAACCCGGGGCGCCAGCGCGCGCACGTAGCCGTCGCGCATTGCGCCAATGACCGTGCCTGCTTCGGCCAGCGCCTGGGTCCAGGGCGCCAGGGCGCTGGCTTCAACCCCGCTGCGCAGTGCGGAATTTCGCTGTCGCAGCAGGCGCTGATAGCGTCGCCAGGTGTCGGCGAAGCCCTGTTCCACGTGGAACACGCCCCAATCGATGAAGCGCCGCCGCTGTTCGGGAGGCCCCTGCACCAACTCATGGACTTCCGGATCGATGACCGCGGCGGGCACCCAGTTGGCCAGATCGGCCAATCGCAACCGCTCCTCACCGCCGATCTTCACGCGAAAACCACTCGCCGTGTATTCCACGCCGACCCGGGTCAGACGCTCGTCCGCGGCCTGTTCCCCTACCAGCAGAAATCCCGGCGCACCGCGCCTGATCAGCGCCTGGTTGGTACCCGGCCGGAAAGATCGGCCACGGCCGAGAAAAAAAAGCGCCTCGAGCAGGCTGGTTTTCCCTGCGGCATTGCGGCCGAGGATGACGCTCAACTGCGGATCAAGCTCGAGCCGTGCGCTCTCGATACACCTGAAATCCTGGATCTGGATGCTTTTCAGCACGCGCGACGGCCGCGCCGATCCATCAAAGCCGCATCGGCATCACGACGAATTTCGTATTCTCCGAGGTCGGCGCCTCGATCAGGCAACTGGAGTTGCTGTCCGCAAGGCCGATCTGCACGTCGTCCCCATCAATCGCGCCCAGCGCATCGAGCAGGTAGTTGACGTTGAAGCCGACTTCCATCTCCTCGCCTTCGTAATTCACGCCCACCTGCTCCTCGGCCTCTTCCTGCTCCGGATTGTGCGCCTGGATCAGCAGGGTCTCGGCCTTCAGCGACAGCCGGATCCCACGGTATTTCTCGTTCGACAGGATGGCGGTGCGCTGCAGTGCCTGGCGCAGTTCGTCGCGGTTGGCCCGCATCCGGTTGGCAGGCTCCTTGGGAATCACCCGTCCGTACTCCGGGAACCGTCCATCGATCAGCTTGGAGGTAAATCGGATGCCTTCGACCTCAACGCGCACGTGGTTGCTGCCGATGGTCAGGCCGACGTCGCCATCGCCATCCAGCAGGCGCTGGAGTTCCAGAACACCCTTGCGCGGCAGAATGACCTGCTGGGCCTGGCTGGCCGCGCCGTCGAGTTCCACTTCGCACAGCGCCAGTCGGTGACCGTCGGTCGCCACCGCCCGGAGCGTCTGGCCATCGACCTCGAGCAACATGCCGTTGAGGTAATAGCGGACATCCTGCTGGGCCATTGCGAAGTGCGTTTTCTCAAGCAACTTCCGCACGCGGTCCTGGGAGACCGTGATGCTTTGTTTGCCCTTCACCTCATCGACCACCGGGAAATCCGCGGCCGGCAGCGTCGACAGGCTGAATCGACTGCGTCCCGAACGCACGGACAGCTTCTCCCCGGAGAGCTCGAGGCGAATCTCCGCGCCCTCGGGCAAGGCACGACAGATGTCCAGCAGCTTGCGTCCCGGCACCGTGATCTCGCCCGCCTGCGACACCTCGAGCGCGCCGGTGGCAACAAGCTCGACCTCGAGGTCGGTGGCGGTAATACCCAGCTGACCGTCCCCGGCGCTGAGCAGCACGTTGGCGAGGATCGGCATCGTCTGGCGCCGCTCGACAACACCGATCACCGCCTGGAGGGGCTTGAGAATCTTTTCTCTGGGCGCACTTAACTTCATCCGAACATCCTATTAATACTTATTCTTGAATATTTAAACTTACTATTACTATTAACCAGGGCCAGCCCCGTGGAAAACTCTGTTTTTGTTTTTATTTTCAATAACTTAAACTTTAGCTTTCCGCGTTTCCGTCAAGGGATATCCCCCACCCCGGCCTGTGGACAAGCTGTGCACCGAATTAGGGCCGCAACTTATCCACAGCTGATCCCCATCATCCGGTCAGGGTTCTCAACAGGTTCTGGTAGTCCTCATCCACACGCAAATCAGTCTCTCGCAGCTCTTTTACCTTGCGACAGGCGTGCAGTACGGTTGTGTGGTCGCGTCCTCCGAATGCATCACCAATCTCCGGCAGGCTGTGGCGCGTCAACTCCTTCGCCAGGGCCATTGCCATCTGCCGTGGACGGGTAATCGATCGACTGCGTCGCTTCGAATGCAGGTCAGCCACGCGGATCTTGAAGTATTCCGCGACGGTTTTCTGGATATTGTCAATCGTAACCAGTTTATCCTGCAGAGCCAGCAAATCCTTGAGCGCCTCCTTCGTGAACTCAAGCGTCACGGGTCGGCCGGTGAACTTCGAGTTCGCGATGACCCGCCGCAGCGCCCCTTCGAGTTCTCGCACATTCGAGCGGATGCGCTTGGCAATGAAGAACGCCACCTCGTCAGGCACCGGGTAGTTCTCCGCGTGTGCCTTGGATTTAAGAATTGCCACGCTGGTCTCGAGCTCCGGGGGTTCGATGGCCACGGTCAGCCCCCAGCCGAACCGCGATTTCAGGCGCTCCTCAAGCCCGTTGACCTCTTTCGGATAGCGGTCACAGGTCAGGATAATCTGCCGCTGGCCTTCCAGCAAGGCATTGAATGTATGGAAAAACTCTTCCTGTGATCGGTCCTTCCCGGCAAAAAACTGGATGTCATCGATGAGCAGCGCATCCAGCGAGCGGTAGGCGCGTTTGAACTCGCTGATGGTGTTGTGCTGCAGGCCTTTCACCATGTCACCGACGAAGCGTTCCGAGTGCACGTAGGCGATCTGGGCATCGGGATTGCGTTCCAGGATGGCGTTGCCCACGCCGTGCATCAGGTGGGTCTTTCCCAGGCCCACCCCGCCATAGATGAACAGCGGGTTGTACGCAAGTCCCGGATTCTCTGCGACCTGGCTGGCGGCAGCACGGGCCAGCTGGTTGCTCTTGCCCTCGACAAAATTCGTGAACGTGAAGTTCGGATTCAGCCTGCTGCCAAGTACCGCCGGTTCCCGTCGTGGCGGCGCCGACGCTCTCGGCATGGCCAATGTTTCAAGCGGTGCTTCGGGCAGGCCGCGCGTGCCGACCTCGACGACCACTCTTGGATTCGGCAACTCGCCGACCTCGCCAACGACCTCGCTGATCCGGCTGAGCAGGTTCTGATGCACCCAGTCGACAACGAAGCGGTTGGGGGCCAGCAGGCGCAGGACCTGGTCATCCTCCACGGCCTGCAGCGGACGGATCCACGTGTTGAACTGCTGCTCGGGCAACTCGCCCTCCAGCCGTCTCACGCACCTGGTCCACAGCGAGGCCTGCACATCAACACCTTGACGATTGTCTGCGGGCGCGATGCACCCGATCCGGGCGAGCAAGTCTATACTGCCCGGCCCCGGGTTATCCACAGGGATTGGCCGCGAAGCTTGCTTGACTTCGCAGGCCCCTCGGCTTTAATCTTGCCGGCTCGCTTAAAACGGCTACATGTCTGTTTTTTTACGGAAACGACGCTTAACCTCGGACGCCTGAATCATGAAACGTACCTATCAGCCTGGCAAACAGCGCCGTGCCCGTACCCACGGATTCCGGGCCCGCATGGCCACCAAGAATGGTCGCCAGGTGATCAACCGTCGCCGCGCCAAGGGCCGCAAGCGCCTCACGCCCTGACACCAAGGGTGGTTTGGCCCATCGCGGCCACGGCCTGCGCGCCACCTGTCGCAGCGCGCCGGCTGACGACCCGCCTGCCCCGGCCATTGCGCCATCGGGGCGCAGCCTGAGTGGTGCCGCCTCTGTGCCCCAGCCCGCCAACACCGCCGGACCTGCGTTTCCGGCGCTGCGCAAGACTGCTCTCCGGGCGCGACTTCGGGCAGGTGTTCGCGGCTCCGCAGCGCTACGCGGATCGATTCTTCACTGTTCTGGCCCGGCCCAACACGGTAGGCTGTGCGCGCCTCGGGCTGGCGATCTCCAAGAAAGCGGCGCGTAGGGCAACCGACCGCAACCGGCTGAAGCGTCTGGTCCGCGAGTCGTTTCGGCATCACCGCACGGCCTTGCCGGCGGTCGATATCGTCGTCATGGTGCGGCCTGCAGCCGTGTCGGAACCCAACGCAACGCTTGCGCGTTCGCTGGCGAAGGTCTTGGAAAAGCTAAACGGTCAGGGACTGAGGTAGCAACGGCAGACATGGATAATCAGCGGCTTTTTCTTTGGCTGGGACTGGCCATCATCGTGTGGATCACCTGGCGTACCTGGGTCGAGGACTACGGCCCGGAGCCGGCAGCGCGTCCCGCCGCCGAGGAGGCCTTTCCCGATGCGCCTACGCGCAGCGACGCGGAGGCCGAGCTGCCCGCGCTGTCGGCGGATGGTCTGCCGGCCCTGGCGCCGGAGATGCCCGCCCCCGACCCCGTCGCCATCGAGCGCACCATCCGCATCGTCACCGACGTCCTGGATGTGGATATCGCGCTGACCGGTGGTGACATGGTGCGCGCCGATCTGCCGCGTTACCCGTGGCGCAAGGACCAGCCGGATGTGCCGGTGCGGCTGCTCAGCAGCGACCTGGACAACCGCTTCGTGTTCCAGACCGGCCTGCGCCGGCTCGGCGATGGTCCGGAACCCAATCACCTGGCGAGTTTCGAAGCCGACCGCAGCGAGTACCGCCTGGAGCCCGGCCAGAACGAGATGCAGGTGATCCTGCGCTGGCAGAATGGCGACGGCGTGCGCGCCTACAAGATCTATACCTTCCGCCGCGGCCAGT
Source organism: Gammaproteobacteria bacterium (assembly GCA_020832005.1). Taxonomy (GTDB): domain Bacteria; phylum Pseudomonadota; class Gammaproteobacteria; order Steroidobacterales; family PWYM01; genus PWYM01. Next base: position 6,476 of record JAFIFN010000065.1, read on the forward strand.
ATCGCGTCGACCTCGAACAGCGCCTGGTCAATGAATCACCCGAAGTCTGGGCAGGCGCTGCCTACCTGCAGCTGCAGCGGCGCCATCGGCCACCGGGACGTTCGATGTTCGCCGTGGATTCCTACTCGTTTTCCGGGCCGGTGCTCTACGACGGCCGCGCCTACTCCAAGATCTCGGTCAGCGACATCCACTCGACGCCCGTGACCCAGACGCTGCCCAACGGCTGGCTGGCTGCGATCCAGCACCATTTTCTTGCTGCTGCAGTGCCGACCCCGGGTGTCGAAGCACGCTATCGCGCCTCGGCGCGCGACAATGTGTTCACGGTCTCGGCAGTGGAGCCTGTGATCCAGGTCGCCCCCGGGCAGACCCACAGCTTCAGCAACCGACTGTTCGTCGGCCCGAAGTTGCAAAGCCAGCTGCGCAACACCGCGCCCGGCCTGCACAAGACCGTGGACTACGGTGTGCTGACACTGCTGGCAGAACCGCTGTTCTGGCTCATCGACCGCGTGCATGATTTCGTGCGCAACTGGGGTCTGGCGATCATCGTCGTGACGATGCTCATCAAGCTGGCCTTCTGGAAGCTCACCGCCATGAGCGGTCGTTCAATGGCGAAGATGCGCAGGCTCCAGCCGCGCCTGAAAGCCCTGCAGGAACGCTACAAGGACGATCGCCAGGCACTGTCCAAGGCGATGATGGATCTCTACAAGCGTGAGAAGGTCAATCCTGCCGCCGGCTGTCTGCCCATCCTGATACAGATGCCGTTTTTCTTCGCGTTTTACTGGGTGCTGCTGGAGAGCGTGGAGATGCGCCAGGCCCCGTTCGCGTTGTGGATCACCGATCTGTCCTCGCGCGATCCGTTCTTCATTCTGCCGTTACTGATGGGCGCGGCGATGTGGTTTCAGCAACGCCTCAATCCCGCCCCGCCCGATCCCGTGCAGGCCAAGATCATGCAGTTCCTGCCGATCATCTTCACGGTGTTTTTCGCCTTCTTCCCTGCGGGGCTGGTGCTGTACTGGCTGACCAACACGGTGCTCTCGGCGCTGCAGCAATGGCGTATCAACTACGTGATCGAGCGCGAAGCGAAGACCTGATGCCAGCGTGTCCCGCCCAGGCATGCAGGCGGTAGACGACACCATCGCCGCGCTGGCCACGCCACCGGGGCGTGGCGGCATCAGCATCCTGAGGCTGTCCGGCGCGCGTGCCTGCGCCATCGCCGAAGCCGTGACCGGCAGGATGCCTGCGGCGCGGCACGCGACGCTGTGCGTTTTTCGCGGCGCTGACGGCAGCGCACTCGACCAGGGGCTTGCGCTGTACTTTCCGGCACCCCACTCGTTTACCGGCGAGGATGTCGTCGAATTGCATGGTCACGGCAGTCCCGTGCTGGCTGATCTGCTGCTCGCACGCGTGTACGCGCTGGGCGCGCGCCCCGCCGAGCCCGGTGAGTTCTCGCTGCGCGCGTTTCTCAATGATCGACTCGACCTGGTGCAGGCCGAGGCCATTGCGGATCTGGTTGCCAGCCGCAGCGCGCAGGCCGCGCGCGCGGCCATGCGCTCGCTGGACGGCGATTTCTCCGCACGCGTGCGCGCGCTGGTGACCGGGCTGATCTCGCTGCGGGTGCACGTGGAGGCGGCGATCGATTTTGCCGACGAGGACCTCGCGCTGGCGGACAACGCCGCCCATGCCGCTTCGCTGACGGCGCTGGCGGCCGACTTTGAGGCGCTGGCCGCCGCGGCTCACCAGGGCCGCCTGCTTGGCGAAGGCCTTACTGTGGTCATTGCCGGCCCGCCCAATGCCGGCAAGTCCAGCCTGCTCAATGCCCTGGCCGGGGCGCCCACCGCCATCGTCACCGCGCTGCCCGGCACGACCCGCGATGTGCTGCGCGAGCAGATCGTGGTGCGCGGCATGCCGCTGAACATCCTCGACACCGCAGGCTTGCGCGCCAGCGACGATGTCATCGAACAGGAGGGTATCCGGCGCACGCATGCCGAACTCGCCCGCGCCGATCATGCGCTGCTGGTCGTGGACATCACATGCACGAGCCAGACCACCGTGGACGCCATGCTGGCCGAGTTGCCTGCCGGCCTGCCCCGGACGCTGGTGTGCAACAAGGCCGACCTGTTGCCGGCCGATGGGCCGCCCCCTGCGCTGACCACGCCGGCCATCACGATTTCGGCCCTGACCGGCCAGGGGCTCGAGCAGCTGCGTGACGCCCTGGCGGACGCCGCCGGCCTGGGCGAGGAGACCACCACGACCATCATCGCCCGGCGTCGCCATCTCGACGCCCTGGCGCGCGCGCGCGCGCACCTCGACGAGGGTGAGCGCCTGCTCGCAGACCAGGCGGCACTCGAGCTGCTCGCCGAAGAGCTGCGCCTGGCGCAACACGCCCTTGGTGAGATCACCGGCGAGGTCACGAGCGATGAGTTACTGGGACGCATCTTTTCGAGTTTCTGTATCGGCAAGTAGCAGCCATCGACTGCCAGCTGTCACGACAACTGCGCTAGCATGCACTGACAGCAGTGTGACCACAGGGGGAGGCCGGGCATGCAGGGATTGATGATGACTCAGGCGCTGACCATCGGCTCGCTGATGGCGCACGCACAGCGGCTCCATCCTCACCAGCAGATCGTCTCGGTGACGGCCGATCACGGTGTGTTTCGCTACGCCTATCGTGATTGTTTCGCGCGCTCGGCCAGACTTGCGAACGCGCTGGCGCGCCTGGGCATGGATCGGGGTGATCGCGTGGCCACGCTGGCCTGGAACGATCACCGGCACATGGAGCTCTACTATGCGGTGTCCTGCTCGGGCGGCATCTGCCATACCGTGAATCCCCGGCTGTTTCCCGAACAGATCCGCTGGATACTCGATCACGCCGAAGCGCGGCTGCTGTTCATCGACGCGATGTTCCTGCCCTTGGTCGAGAAGCTGGCGCCTGCGCTGCAGCACATCGAGCACATCGTCGTGATGAGCGGGGCTCAGGCGATGCCCGCGACCGCGCTGCCCAACGTGCTGTGCTACGAGACTCTGCTCGAAGAGGCCGACGCGCATTTCGACTGGCCGACGCTGGACGCCGATGATGCCGCCGCGCTGTGCTACACCTCGGGCACGACGGGCAACCCCAAGGGCGTGCTGTACAGTCACCGCGCGCTGCTGCTGCACGCCTACGCATGCACCATGCCCGATGTGATGAACCTGGCGCGCCACGATGTCGTGCTGCCGGTGGTGCCGATGTTCCATGTGAACGCCTGGGGGGTGCCATACGCGGCGATCCTGGTTGGTGCCAAGCTGGTGCTTCCGGGACCGAAGATGGGTGATGGTGAGACCCTCGCCGGCTTGATGGACGACGAGGGCGTGACGCTGGCGCTCGGCGTACCCACCGTGTGGCAGGGTCTGCTCGAATACCTGCGGAAATCCTCGCGAAAACTGCGCACCCTGCGACGCACGATCGTCGGCGGTTCGGCATGCCCGCTGTCGATGATGCAGGCCTTCGAGCGCGAACAGAACGTGTGGGTTCACCATGCCTGGGGGATGACCGAACTCAGCCCGCTGGGGACGTTCAACGCGCCACCGCCGGGATACGATGCGCTGCCCGAGGACGAACAGGCACGTCTGCGCGCCAGCCAGGGACGGCCGGTGTTCGGCATCGAGCTCAAGATCGTCGATGACGACAACACGCAGCTGCCCTGGGATGGCAAGGCCTTCGGTGCGCTGAAGGTGCGCGGCCCGTGGGTGTGCAGTGGCTACTATCGTGAAACCGACAACACTGCCAGCCATGACGCCGATGGCTGGTTTGATACCGGCGATGTCGCCAGCATCGACGCCGACGGTTACATGACCATCACCGATCGCACCAAGGATGTCATCAAGTCAGGCGGCGAGTGGATCAGCTCGATCGCGCTGGAGAACATCGCGCTGTCTCATCCCGGCGTGCGTGCCGCGGCTGTGATCGGTGTGCAGCATAAGAAATGGGATGAACGCCCGTTGTTGCTCATCGTGCCCGGCGAACCGGCGCCGACGCGTGACGCGATGCTGGCCCATTTCGAGGGGCGCGTGGCGAAGTGGTGGATACCCGATGACGTGGTGTTCGTTGATGAACTCCCGCTCACGGCCACCGGCAAGATCTCCAAGCTGACGCTGCGCCAGCGTTACGCCGACCACGCGTTGCCCGGTGACGGCTGAGCCGGCATCCCGTAACGTCCAGCGTGTACGCAGCGCCGGCTTGCTGGCGGGGCCTGCGCTGGCGTTGCTGACCCTGTGGCTGTTGCCCGAGGGTTACCTGGACGCCAATGGTGTCCAGGTGGCCCTGCCCTGGATGGGTCGGGTGGCGGCGGCCGCGGCGGTATGGATGGCGACCTGGTGGATGACCGAGGCGATTCCGGTCTACGCCACGGCGCTGTTGCCGCTGGTGCTCTTCCCGGTGTTCGGCGGCATGCCGATCCGCGAGGCTGCCACACCTTACAGCCATGAACTGATCTACCTGTTCCTCGGCGGCTTCATGCTCGCCCAGGCCTTGCAGAAATGGGAGCTGCACCGGCGGCTGGCGTTTCTTGCGCTGCAGCGCGTGGGCACCTCGCCGTCGCGCATCGTCATGGTGTTCATGGTCATCGCCGCGGCCATCAGCATGTGGGTGACCAACACCGCGACCACGATGATGCTGCTGCCGGTGATCTTGAGTGTGATCGCCCTGCTGGGGCAGCGCCAGGGTGACACGCGCCGCGACCGTAATTTCGCGCTGTGCCTGCTGCTGGGCGTGGCGTATGCGGCGACCATCGGCGGTGTCGGCACCATCATCGGTACCGCGCCCAATGTCTTCGTCGTGTCCTATCTGCAGTCGCAGTACGACCTGCAGATCAGCTTTGTGGGCTGGATGATGTTCGCCGTGCCGCTGGTGCTGGTGTTTCTGCCGCTGGCCTGCTGGGTGCTCACGCGTGTCGTGTATCCGCTGGACCCAAAGCCCGTTGCCGGCGTCGCCGAGATGATTCATGCCTCACTGCGCGAACTCGGCGCCCCTACGCGCGCCGAGCGACGCGTGGCCGTGGTGTTTCTGGTCACCGTGGCGTTGTGGATGACCCGTCCGCTGCTGCAGGGCTGGGAGCTTGGCGATCTCCGGCCCTTAGGCGGGCTGTCGGATTCCGCCATTGCGATCGCTGCGGCGCTGGCGCTGTTCGTGCTGCCCGATGGACGCCGCCGGGGTGGTCGTCTGCTGGACTGGGCGTCGGCTGCGCGCATCCCCTGGGGTCTGCTGATTCTCTTCGGCGGGGGCTTGAGCCTCGGCGCGGCGATGGATCGCTACGGCGTGAGCGGCTATATCGGTGCGATGGCCGCGGGGCTGGGTGGCCTGCCGACGCTGCTCATCATCCTGGGCATTGTCGCGCTGGTCATTCTGCTGACCGAACTGACCAGCAATACCGCCACCACCGCGACACTGGTGCCGATTCTTGCCGCCATTGCGCCGGCACTGGGTCTGTCGGCCTACGAGCTGACCGTGCCGGCGGCGATCGCGGCCAGTTTCGCCTTCATGCTGCCCGTGGCCACGCCGCCGAATGCGATCGTGTTCGGTTCGGGTCAGGTGAGTATCGCGCAGATGGCGCGCGCCGGCCTGTGGCTCAATGTGCTGGGCATGCTGGTGATCACGCTGATGGCCTGGCTGCTGATCATTCCGCTGCTGGCCAGGCTGTAACGGCATCGTCATCCTGTCGGTGGTCGGCAGACGGGACCCGCCTGTGCCACAATCCTGCGTCCTGCCAGACCGTGGATTTTCACACCGGATGCTGCTGCCGACGCTGACTCGCCTGCTCGCGATCACCCTGCTGTTGCTTGCCGCATCGCGCGGTGTGGCGGCACCGGTGTTCGAGGACTGCCGTCTCGAGGCCGGTCCCGGCCAGCCCACGGTGGCGGCACGCTGTACTTCGATCACCGTGCCGCTGGATTATGAGCGGCCCGACGACGCCACGCTCGAGCTGTTCGTCGCGGTCGTTGACGCACACACACCGACCCCCGCGCCGGATGCACTTACCGTTATTGCCGGCGGTCCCGGTCAGGCGTCCAGCGAATTCTTCGCAGCGATGGGCGGCGCCTTCGGGCGTATCCAGCGCCAGCGCGATATCGTCGTCGTCGATCAGCGTGGCACGGGCCGAAGCCTGCGCCTGGATTGCGAGATGCCCGAGGATCCGGCGCTCCTGGAAGACGCGATACAGCGCATTCCCGAGATTGTCGCCGACTGCCTCGCCGGCCTGCCGGCCGATCCGCGGCACTTCACCACCAGTGCGGCCGTGCGCGACCTGGAACGGGTGCGCGAGGCCCTGGGCTATCCGCAGCTCAACGTCTACGGCGTCTCCTATGGCACCCGGGTGGCGCAGCATTACGCCAGGCGCTATCCGGGCAGCACGCGCAGCCTGATCCTCGACGCGGTGCTGCCCGCTGATGTCGCGCTGGGACCGGATATTCCAATACTGGCGCAGGCGACCCTCGATCGAGCGCTGGCCCGTTGCGAGGCCGATGAGGCCTGCGCCCGGCGCTTCCCCGACGTGGCCGCTCGCCTGCCGAACCTGCTCAGCGGTCTGGACACGCTGCCCGCCGAGCTCACCATCGCCGATCCGCTGACAGGCCGTCCGGTCCAGCGCGTGCTGACCGGCCATGATGTGCGTGCCGCGCTGCGCATGATGAGCTATGCCCCGGAGACCCTGGCACTGGTGCCGCTGCTGCTGTTCGAGGCCGCCGCCGGCAATCTCGAACCCATGCGCGCCCAGGTCGAACTCGTGCTTGGCGAGCTTGAGCAGATGCTCGCCATCGGCATGCACAATGCCGTGGTCTGTACCGAGGACCTGCCCTTCGTGACGTTGGATGCCGAACTACGCGAGGCGCTGGCGGGCACCTATCTTGGCGATCATCAGCTGGTCATGCTTGAGCAGATCTGCGCCGCCTGGCCGCGCGGGCTGCTCGATGACGATCTGCATACGCCCCTGCGCGGCGATATCCCGACCCTGATCCTGTCCGGAGAGCTCGACCCGATTACGCCCCCCGCCTATGGCGACCAGGTCATGGCGCATCTGCAACGCGCCCGGCACGTCGTTGCCCCGGGCCAGGGTCATGGGCTGGCGCACCGTGGCTGTGTGCCGCGGCTGATGGATCGTTTCGTGCGCGACGCCGATCCGGCGGGCCTGGACGTGGACTGCGCGCTGGAGATGCGTGCCGCGCCGTTCTTCCTCGATTTCACCGGGCCTGCGCCATGATCGAAGTCCAGGGCATCAGCAAACGCTTCGGCCGCGTCGAGGCCGTGCGCTCGGTGAGCTTTACCGCACGCGACGGGCGTATCACCGGGCTGCTCGGGCCCAACGGCGCCGGCAAGTCCACCACGCTGCGTGTGCTCTACACCGTGCTGCGTCCCGACCAGGGCAGCGCGCGCATCGGTGGCCATGATGTACGCAAAGACGCACTGGCCGTGCGCCGTGCCATGGGCGCGCTGCCGCATGGCGCCGGCCTGTATCCGCAACTCACCGCGCGCGAAAACATCGCCTACTACGGCCGCCTGCATGGGCTGACCGGGGCGGCGCTGAATCGCCGCGTCGACGGCATCATCGACATGCTCGAGATCGGCGAGTTCGCGCAACGTCGTACCAAGGGGTTTTCGCAGGGACAGCGCACGCGCGTGGCCCTGGCGCGGGCACTGGTGCACGACCCGCAACATGTGCTGCTCGATGAACCCACCAACGGGCTCGATGTCATGGCCACGAGGGCATTGCGCCAGCTGATCCTGCGCCTCAAATCCGAAGGCCGCTGCGTGCTGCTCTCCAGCCATGTGATGCAGGAAGTCGCCGCGCTGTGCGATGAGATCGTCATCGTCGCCCATGGCCAGGTCGCGGCCACCGGCACGCCCGACGAGCTGCGGCAACGCTTTGCCGAAAGCGATCTGGAAGAAGTCTTTGTGCGTGCGATCACTGCCGTGGCGTCGCGCACATGAGTCGCTGGTGGACGGTCGTGCGCAAGGAGCTGCTCGATAACGCGCGAGATCACCGCACGCTCGCCTCGGCACTGCTGTTCGGCCCACTGTTCGGGCCCATCATGTTCGCCGTGCTGATCTCGGTGGTCATCAGCCAGACCGTCGCCGATGTCGACAGCCCGCTGGAGTTGCCGGTCATCGGCGCCGAGCACGCGCCCAACCTCATCGCCTTCCTCGAGCGCAATGGCGTGCGTGTAAAGGACGGCCCGGCGGACCTGGCCGAGGCGCGCGAGGCGGTGCGATCGGGTCGCGAGGACGTCGTGTTGCTGATCGAGCCGACCTACGGTGAGCGCTTCGTGCAGGGACTGCCTGCGCGGGTGCAGCTGGTACAGGACCAGTCCGCGCAGCGCGCAGCGCGCAATGTGAATCGCGCACGCAGTGTGCTCAATGCCTACAGTGGCCAGATGCGTGCCATGCGGCTGCAGGCGCGCGGTGTCAGCCCACAGCTGCTGCAGCCCATCGTCATCGACGATATCGATGTCTCCACCGCCACGGGCCGGGCCTCGCTGCTGCTCGGCATGATGACCTATTTCCTGCTGGCGGCGATGTTGATGGGTGGCCTGTATCTGTCCATCGACGCTACCGCCGGTGAGCGCGAACGCGGCAGTCTCGAGCCCCTGCTGACGCTGCCCGTGTCACGCAGTACGCTGCTGCTGGGCAAGATCGCCGCGACCTGCTGTTACATGTTGCTGTCGCTGGCCATCACGCTGCTGGCTTTCAGCGTCGCATTGTCGTTCGTGTCGCTGGAAGCGCTGGGCATGAGTGCGAACTTCGGGCCGCGCGTCGTCGTGGTGGGCTTCGCGCTGATGGCGCCCTTCGTGTTGCTGGGTGCGGCCCTGATGACGCTGGTTGCATCGTTCACGAAAACTTACAAGGAAGCCCAGACCTACGTCGGCGTGCTCATCGTCGTACCCACCTTGCCGATTCTGTTTGCCGCGTTCCTGTCAGTGAAGCCGACCGCGGCGCTGATGACCATCCCCAGCCTGAGTCAGCACCTGCTGATGACGGCGCTGATCCGCAACGAGCCGATCGATGTGAATTTCGTAGCGATCTCGGTGGTCAGCACGCTGGTGATCGGCGCGCTGGTCACCTGGCTGGCCACGCTGTTCTACCGGCGTGAGGGTTTGATGGGCTGATGCCCGCGGGCGTTCAGGCCAGGTTTGTGAAAGGCCGCCAGAACACCGACAGCAGCACCACGCCCAGCACCACGCGGTAGACCACGAAAGGCTGCATGCCGATACGCTTGATGAAGGCGAGGAAATAGTGGATGCACAGGTAGGCGCTGAGCCCGGAGACGACGGTCGCCACCCCCAGTATCAGCCAGTCGATCTCCGCAGACGCCGCGATCAGCGAGCGCGTTTCCAGCGCGCCGGCCAGAAAAATCACCGGAATCGACAGCAGGAACGAAAATCGCGACGCGCCTTCCCGGCTCATGCCGACGAACAGCGCCGCGGTCATCGTAATGCCCGAACGCGAGGTCCCCGGGATCAGCGCCAGCGCCTGCGCCAGCGCGATCACCAGCACCTCGCGCCAGCCGATGTCGTACTCGCTGCGGTTCCCGCGCCAGCGCCAGTCGGCCCAGCCCAGCAGCAGACCGAAGCCGATCAGCGAGGTCGCCAGCACCACCGGCGAGCGCAGCAGCAGCTCGACATGGTCGCGAAAGATGATCCCCGCAATTCCGACCGGGATCGTGCCCAGGCCGACCGCCCAGGCCAGGCGCGCATCGGCGGTCAGGCCGCGACCGCGCAGCGATGCAATCCAGTCGACCGTCATCGCGCCGAGTTCGCGCCGGAAATACCACACCACCGCCACCAGGCTGCCGATGTGCAGGGCGACGTCGAAGGCCAGTCCCTGGTCTTCCCAGCCGGTGATGACCGGCACCAGGATCAGGTGGGCAGCACTGGAGATCGGCAGGAATTCGGTGATTCCCTGCACGATGGCCAGAACGATTGCCTGCAGCCAGTCCATGGGGTGCGCATTGTAGGCAGCCCGGCGCCATAGGGACAGGACCCGGTTCGCGAACGCCGATGCCGTGCCGTTCGCGCTGTACAGGTCGATGCTGAACGTGCAAGGTGAAGGCCATGGGTAGATCAGTTCGTGAATTGCGGATCAGGAGCGCCGGGTGAAGGCCTCGGATCTGTTGGTACAGGCACTGGTGGCCGAGGGCGTCGAGTACATCTTCGGTATTCCCGGTGAGGAGAACCTCGATCTGCTCGAGTCGCTGCGCGACTCACCGATCCGGCTGGTGCTCACGCGCCATGAACAGGCCGCAGGCTTCATGGCCGCCACCTATGGCCGCCTGACCGGCAAGGCCGGGGTGTGCCTGGCCACGCTGGGGCCCGGTGCGACCAATCTCGTGACCGCGGCGGCGTTCGCCCAGCTGGGTGCCATGCCGATGGTCATGATCACCGGCCAGAAACCCATCAAGTCCGGCAAGCAGGGCCATTTCCAGATCATCGATGTGGTCGACATGATGCGTCCGCTGACCAAGTACACCCGCCAGATCGTGGCCGCCGACCGCATCCCGTCGCGCGTGCGCGAGGCGTTCCGGCGCGCGCAGGAAGAGCGTCCGGGGGCCTGTCACCTCGAACTGCCCGAGGATATCGCCCGCGAAGAGGGCAGCGGGGCACCGATCCCCGCCTCCCAGGTGCGACGGCCGCTGGCTGACGATACGTCCATCCGGCTGGCCTGCGAGGCGATCCAGGCCGCCCGCCAGCCGCTGCTGATGGTGGGCGCCGGCGCCAACCGGAACACCACGACACGCATGCTTCGCGAGCTGGTCGCACACACGCGCCTGCCGTTTTTCACCACGCAGATGGGCAAGGGCGTGCTGGATGAAACCGACCCGCTGTGGGTCGGCAACGCAGCGCTCTCTGATGGTGATTTCGTCCACCGCGCCATCGACGCTGCCGACTGCATCATCAACGTCGGCCACGATGTCATCGAGAAGCCGCCGTTCTTCATGCGCGAAGGCCGGCGCACGGTGATCCACATCAACTACTTCTCCGCCGAGGTGGATACCGTCTACTTCCCGCAGATCGAGGTCGTCGGCGATGTCGCCCACTCGGTGTGGCGCCTGACGCAGGCGCTGAGTCCGCAGGCGCACTGGGATTTCACCCGCCTGGACTGCATCCGAGAGCACCTGCTCAGTCACCTCGCGCAACATGCCGATGACCCGCGCTTCCCGATCCATCCGGTGCGACTGATCGCCGAAGTGGCGGGCGGCGTCAACGAACACGACATCGTGTGCCTGGACAACGGCATGTACAAGCTGTGGTTTGCCCGCTATTACCGCTGCCGGTATCCCAACACGCTGCTGCTCGACAATGCGCTGGCGACGATGGGTGCCGGCCTGCCGGGGGCCATGGCCGCCAAGCTCGTGCATCCTGAGCGCCGGGTGCTGGCCGTGGTCGGCGACGGCGGCTTCATGATGAATTCCCAGGAGCTCGAGACCGCCGTGCGGCTGGGCCTTGACCTGACCGTCGTCGTGCTGCGTGACAACGCCTACGGCATGATCAAGTGGAAGCAGGCCGAGATGGGCTTCGCCAACTTCGGCATGGACACCGGCAATCCGGATTTCGTGGCCTATGCACAGGCCTACGGCGCGCACGGCTACCAGCCTGACAGTGTGGCGCAGTTCGCCGAGATGCTCGAGCGCACCGCCCGGACCCCCGGCGTGCATGTCATCGATCTGGCGATCGATTACAGCGACAACGACCGCATCCTCAACCGCGAGATCCAGGCACTCAGCGCGGAACTCTAGACCCGTTTCGCAGGGCCAGTGCTCTGGTCTGTCGGGCACAGGCCCTATTGCGGCGGCCCCGGGCTGCTAGAATTCCCCCTCAAGCGACCAGCCGGGAAACAGCGTACAGCCATGGAGCCATTGAGACAGGACTTCGAGGTCATCGTCGTCGGTGCGGGTCATGCCGGCACCGAGGCCGCCCTGGCCTCGGCGCGCACGGGCGCGCGCACGCTGCTGCTGACCCAGAACCTCGACACCCTCGGGCAGATGAGCTGCAACCCGGCCATCGGCGGCATCGGCAAGGGCCATCTCGCCCGAGAGATCGATGCGCTGGGCGGCATCATGGCGCGCGCCGCCGACGCCGCCGGCATCCAGTTTCGTACGCTCAATGCCAGCAAGGGGCCGGCGGTGCGTGCCACGCGTGCCCAGGCCGACCGCCTGCTCTACAAGAACGCCGTGCGAGGCGCCCTGGAATCCCAGCCGAACCTGGAGATGTTCCAGCAGGGGGTCGAGGACCTGATCATCGAGCGCGGTCGCGCCGTCGGCGTGATCACGCAGATGGGCCTTGAGTTTCGGGCCGCCGCCATCGTGCTGACGGTCGGCACCTTTCTCGGCGGCCGCATCCACATCGGCGAGTCGCAGTATGCCGGCGGCCGGGCCGGCGATGCGCCATCCAACCCGCTGGCGGCGCGTCTGCGCGCGCTGCCATTTCGCGTTGGACGCCTGAAGACCGGCACGCCGCCGCGCATCGACGGCAACAGCGTCGACTACGCGCAGCTCGAAGTGCAGCCGGGCGACACGCCCACGCCGGTGTTTTCCTTCCTGGGCCGGCGCGAGGACCACCCCCGCCAGGTGCCGTGCTGGATCACCCGCACCACGCCGCAGACCCACGCGATCATTGCCGCCTCGCTGCACCGCTCGCCGATGGTGGCCGGGCGCATCGAGGGCACCGGGCCGCGCTACTGCCCCTCGGTCGAGGACAAGGTCCAGCGCTTCGCCGACCGCGATTCCCACCAGATCTTCATCGAACCCGAAGGCCTGTCGACTCGCGAGCTCTACCCCAACGGCATCTCCACCAGCCTGCCGTTCGATGTGCAGCTGGCTTTCGTGCGCACCATCCCGGGCTTCGAGCAGGCACGCATCACGCGCCCCGGCTACGCCATTGAGTACGACTATTTCGATCCCCGCGACCTTCTGCCCACGCTGGAGACGCGCTTCGTGCCGGGGCTGTTCCTGGCCGGCCAGATCAATGGCACGACCGGCTACGAGGAGGCGGCCGCGCAGGGTCTGCTGGCCGGACTGAATGCCGCGCGCGCGGTCGCAGGCGCCGACGGCTGGACACCGGCGCGCGATGAGGCCTACCTCGGCGTGCTGGTGGATGACCTGATCACGCTGGGGACCAGCGAGCCCTACCGGATGTTCACCAGTCGCGCCGAGTACCGCCTGCTGCTGCGCGAGGACAATGCCGATGCGCGGCTGACTCCCAGGGGCCTTGAGCTCGGCCTCGTCGATACGCTGCGCTGGCAGGTGTTCTCGGCCAAGCAGGCCGGCGTGGAGGCCGAGACCCGGCGCCTGCGTGCGCTGCTGCTGCGTCCCGCCCAGATCCCGGCCGACACGGCCCTGGCGCAGGCCCTGGGCGGCGGACTGTCGCGCGAAACCCATGCACTGGAGCTGCTTCGCCGCCCGGGCGTGACCCATGCGATGCTCACGGCCCTGCCGGCGGTGGGCGAGGCTCAAGCGCCCCCCGGTCTGCACGCCGAGGTCGTCGAGCAGATCGGCCCGCAGGTGGAGGTGCGCGTGCGCTATGAGGGCTACATCGCCCGCCAGCAGGCGGAGATCGATCGCAGCCGCCGCCAGCACGCCACCCGTCTGCCGCCGGACCTCGACTATCGCGCGGTCCAGGGGCTGTCCAACGAGGTGCGCGAGAAACTTGTGCAGCTGCGGCCGGTCAATATTGGACAGGCCTCGCGGATCTCGGGCGTCACGCCCGCGGCCATCTCGCTGCTGCTGATTCACCTGAAGAAGACAAGCGCGCGGGCCATGCCCGATGCCCCGCCAGACAGCGCCGCTGGCGCGGCGTAAGCCCGCTTGCGGGTGTGGTAGGGTTTGCGATCCGGCGTAGATCCGCTGTCCAGGAAGCCAGGCATGAATTCGATCCGACCCTTGCGTTGCGTCACGGGAGCCGCCCTGCTGGCTGCCCTTTCACTGACCGGCTGCGGCGGCGCCGACGGCCCTGAACGACGCGCAGCGGTCGAGATCGGCGGCGCCTCGGGGACCGAGCTGGCCGAGCGCCAGGTGCTGCGCCGCGGCAACGGCGCCGAGCC
>JAFIFN010000066.1 GCA_020832005.1 Gammaproteobacteria bacterium
GCCGTTCATCCGTGCAGAACGGTACGAAAATGATGTTCGCCCCCTGGTCGACGAGGTGGCGTGCCAGTTCCGGAAACTCCGCGTCGTAGCAGATCAGCACACCGATCGGCCCGCAGTCGGTTGGAATCGCAGCCACTTCCGAGCCGCCCTCGATATTCCACCAGTAGGACTCGTTGGGGGTGGGGTGGATTTTTTCCTGCTCGCTGATGTGCCCGTCGCGGTGGAACACATAACAGATGTTGTGGACGTCGCCATCGGCCATGCGCGCCGGGAACGAACCGCCGATGATGTTGATGTTGTAGCGGATGGCCATCTCGCGCAGCGCTTTCCTGTACGGCTCTGTATATTTCGTCAGCGCCTCGATGGCCTCCGAAGGCGAGAGTTCCTGATCGGTGATGGACAGCAGCTGCAGCGGAAACATCTCCGGAAACACAACAAAATCCGAGCGGTAATCGGCCACGACATCGACGAAGTACTCGATGTATTCCAGAAACTGCTCAAAACTCTTCACACGCCGCTGCATGTACTGAACGGTGGCCACGCGCACGGTATCGGGCAGCCGCTGACCAAAGGTTTTCTCCGGGGAATTCACATCGCTTTGCGGAATCGCCGGATTACGCCAGATCATGTGCACCGCGTAGCCCATAGATTCCTCATCGGCGGGCAGATAATCCTCGATGACACCCAGCACCTCGAAGCCGTTACGCATCTGGAAAGACAGCACCTGGTCGCGCGCCTTTTTGCTGCGCACCGCCTCGATATAGTCCTCCACCGTCGCATACTGCTTGCTGCGTCGGCGCCAGCTCGGAAGTCTGCCGGCGAATACGATACCGGCGAGGCCTTCCTCCTTGCACAGCCATTTGCGCGCGTCGTAGAGACGCTGACCGATACGATAGCCGCGCAGATCCGGATCGACGAACACTTCCATGCCGTAGAGATACTCACCGTTCGGATCGTGGCGCGATGCATAGCCGCTGCCAGTGATCTCCTTCCAGGTATGCGCCTTGAGGGCAAGCTGGCCGTCGATGCGGAAGGTCGCACAGTAACCCACGACCTTGTCCTCGTAGGTGGCGACGAACTGGCCCTCCGGAAACGCATGGATCTGCCCGCGCAGCATGGCCGCCGAGTAGGGTTTCTGCCCGGGATAGACGCGCCGGAACAGGGTGCGGATCGCCGCGATGTCCTCCAGCGTGGCGTTTCGCACCTCAAGCCTGCTGCTGCTCGTACGCTCGGTTTTCTTCCTGACCATCGCGAAGGCGTTCCTGAATATCGTTGACTGGATGGGGAGGGGATGGTGCCACGCCGACCGCGTGATGCGGAACCGCCGGGACACAACGAGGCTGATTTAACCACGGCACCAAGCCGCTCAACCCCAGCGCCTCAAAGTAGGGTAGCAGAAAAGACGGAGGCGGCCTGGGCCGCAACTTATTGATCAAAAAGTCTTTTAATTAGGCGCAGAACGACTGGAAGCGGCGCAGCAAGCCCAGCGTGGCCGAATTTGCCCGTCGCTCCGGCGACCGGGATCCCACCACTCGTGATCGCTCTGCCGGCCATGGTATTCAATCAGGGTGCGCGAAGCACCGCTGACCCTTCACTCAGTGACGCCGCGAACATGCAGTGAGGCGCTTATGTGGTGGGCCGAACAGAGTTCGCCACTGTCAGGCGGGTCAAATTCATCAGAATCCAATTGGTGCATCTCCGGGAGTGCGAATATGGTCGCCAAACCCCAGCCCGAGCCGCAGCACAATCACCTGCTCGCGGCTTTGCCGCCCGAGGTGCAATCCCGGCTGTTCCCGTACCTGGAACTGGTGCCGCTGCCGTTGCGGGCCGTCCTTTATGAATCCGGTTCTTGCATGCGTCACGTCTACTTTCCCACCGACTCGATAATCTCGCTACAGTACTTGCTGGAAAGCGGTGCATCGACTGCAATCTCTGTAGTAGGCAACGAGGGCCTGGTTGGCATCAGTTTGTTTATGGGCGGCGAGACGACGCCCAGCCGCTCGCTGGTGCAGAGCGCAGGTCACGCATACCGTCTCCCCAAACGGAGGGTCAAAGAGGAATTCGACCGCCATGGCCAGTTACTGTTTCTGATGCTGCGCTACACACAGGCACTGATCTGGCAAATCTCGCAGACTGCGGTCTGCAACCGGCAACATTCGATCGCCGAGCAACTCTGCCGTTGGCTGCTGCTCTCCATGGATCGCCTGCCGGACACCCATTTGACCATGACACAGGAGTTCATCAGCAACATGCTGGGGGTCCGCCGCGAAGGCGTGACCCAGGCCGCGAAGAACCTGCAAGGGCTGGGCGTGATCTCGTATTCCCGTGGATTGATCAAGGTGATCGACCGGTCGAAACTTGAAGATCTGAGTTGCGAGTGCTACGCGGTCGTCCGCGAAGCGACGGATGTGCTGCTTGACTACATGCCCCAGCGCCAGGTGATCAAGGATGTCGATGCCATTCCAACTGCAAAACTGCGCGTAGCGAAGGGCGCCAACGGCAGCGCTGTCGCTGAAGCAGTCTAGAAACTTTCGCCGTTGGGTTGTGCTAAGACCAGGCAAGCCATTAACACTGTGTTCGCCACCGCACGGAACGCGCGTCGGACGGACCGTACCGTTGATTCGTTTTGCTGAAGCAATTCGCGACGGCACGATTCCGGGAGGTTCCAGAATGGTCCCCACACTTCGCCCCGAGCCCCAGCAAAATCGTTTTCTGGCCGCATTGCCGCCTGAGGTTCAAGATCGGCTGTTCCAGCACCTGGAGCTGGTGCCAATGCCGTTGCACGCGGTCCTTTATGAGCCCGATCACGCCATGCGTCACGTCTACTTTCCCACAGACTCCATCGTGTCGCTGCAGTACCTGCTGGAAGGCGGTGGACGGACCGCACTCTCGGTGGTGGGCAACGAGGGGTTAGTTGGCGTCAACCTGTTTATCGGGGGCGCGACTGCGCCAAGCCGGTCGTTGGTGCAGCGGGGCGGTCATGCCTATCGAGTCGTCTGCTCGAGGGTAATTGAGGAGTTCGGTCGCGGTGGCCGGTTGTTTGTGCTGATGTTGCGCTACACCAATGCCCTGATCACACAAATCTCGCATACCGCAGTTTGCAACAGGCAACATACGATCGACCAGCAGATCTGCCGCTGGCTCCTGATATCCCTCGATCGCCTGCCTGACACCCATTTGCCCATGACACAGAAATTCATCAGCAATATGTTCGGGGTGCGCCCCGCACGCGTCAGCGAGGTCGTAAGGGTATTACAACGGCTGGGCGCGATTTCATACTCGCGCGGTTTGATCAAGGTCCTTGATCGGTCGAGACTTGAGGATCTGAGTTGCGACTGTTATACGGCAGTCAGAAAAGAAACGGATCTGCTGCTTGACTACATATCGTAGTGGCAAGTCTTTGACAAAGGCAGGTAATGGCGGAGAGAGAGGGATTCGAACCCTCGAAGGGCGTTTTATACCCTTACTCCCTTAGCAGGGGAGCGCTTTCGACCACTCAGCCATCTCTCCGCAAGTTGCGCTTTTCTCGTTCGGCGAGTGAGACCGAAGCCGCCCAGATTCTACTAGACGCAGCGACTATCGTCCAAACACACGTCCAGGTTCTAGTCCGCGTCTCGCCGGTGCGCGCCCGGGGCGGTCTCGGCACTGGCGCCGGCCTGCTCGCGCTCGCGCTGGATGCGCTGGAAAATCTCCTCGCGATGCACGGCGATCTCCTTGGGCGCGTTGACCCCGAGGCGGACCTGGTTGCCCTTGACCCCCAGGACGGTGACGGTCACCTCGTCACCAATCATGACCGTCTCGCCGACCCTTCGCGTCAGAATCAGCATACCCAAACTCCTTCTCGGTCTGCCGCGGGGACGCAGTGTTGCCGGCACCCCACAGGTGTAAGCGGCACTGGGTCACGCAAGTTCCATTATTCGTATTGATTCGGCCTTCGCCCCGTCGTCCTACCCGGGGCTTGCGTCCGCACTCCCCGAGACGCGGACACCTAGTTACGAGTATGCCAGCACCAGCGCAATTCACAAGCACAGATGCCCCAAAGCCTTGTTTTGGAACGGGTCTAAACTGCTGGACCGGACGGTCCAGCAGGCGCGCAAGGCTTTTAGCTGCCGAGGCGCTGACGTACCTCTTCTGCCACAGTAGCCAGCGCCGCCGGCAGCGCCTCGGGCTGAGTGCCGCCAGCCTGGGCGAAGTCCGAGCGCCCGCCGCCCTTGCCGCCGACCCGCGAGGCAATCGTGGCGATCAGACCACCGGCCTGGATGCGTCCGACCAGGTCCTTGCTGACGCCCGCGGCCAGGCGAACCTTGCCGTCTTCCACAGCGCCGAGCACCACCACCGCGCTGCCCAGCCGATCGCGCAGCCGATCGACCGCATCGCGCAGCGAACGCGCATCGGCGCCTTCAATGCTCGCCGCGAGCACCTTGATGCCGGCCACATCCTGGGCCTGGTCGGCGAGGTCGCGGCCCTGGCCGGTGGCCAGCTGCGCCTTGAGCCTGTCGACTTCCTTTTCCAGCTCACGCGCGCGCTCCAGCGCCTGGCGCACCTTGGCGTCGGCATCGTCGCGCCCGCCGCGCACCAGCTGTGCCACCCGCGCGAGCTGCTGCTCGCCTGCGCGCACCCAGGCCAGCGCGCCGGCCCCGGTCACCGCCTCGATGCGACGCACCCCTGAGGCCACCCCGCCTTCACTGATGATCTTGAACAGCCCGATGTCGCCAGCCCGCTCGACATGGGTGCCACCACACAGCTCGGTGGAGAAGTCGCCGACGCGCAGCACGCGCACCTTGTCCCCGTACTTGTCACCGAAAAACGCCAGGGCGCCGGCGTCGATGGCTTCCTGGAAGCCCATTTCGGCGACGTTCGCCGCGTCGTTGGCGCGAATCCGCGCATTGACCAGGTCCTCGATCTCGCTGAGCTGGGCCTCGCTGACTGCCTCGTAATGGGAGAAATCGAAGCGCAGGCGATCTGCTGCGACCAGCGAACCCTTCTGCTGTACATGCCCACCCAGCACCCGTCGCAGTGCCGCATGCAGCAGATGCGTGGCCGTGTGATTGCGGATGGTCGCCTCGCGGCGCGCGGTGTCGATCTCTGCCTGCAGCGTATCTCCGACCCTTAACGTGCCGCGACTCACCCGGCCGAGGTGTCCGTGTGCGTTGCCCAGCTTGCGCGTGTCGTCCACCACGAAACAGCTGTCTTCACCATGCAGCTCACCGCGGTCACCGACCTGGCCGCCGCTCTCGGCGTAAAACGGTGTGCGCTCCAGCACCACCACGCCGGCCTCACCGGTGCCCAGCTGGTCCACCGGCTGCTCATCGCGAAACAGCGCAACGACACGCCCGGAATCGCTGACCTGGGTATAGCCGCTGAACTGCGTGCTGGCCTCCAGTGTCAGTGCCCCGCCCTGCCCGGCACCGAAACGGCTGGCCGCCCGCGCACGATCACGCTGTGCCTGCATGGCCTGTTCGAATCCCGCGCTGTCGATGCCCAGGCCACGTTCGCGCGCGATATCGGCGGTCAGGTCGGCCGGAAAGCCATAGGTATCGTAGAGGCGAAACACCGTATCGCCGGGGATCTGCGTGCCGTCGAGACCGGCGATGGCCTCTTCAAGTAGACCCAGACCTGCATCCAGAGTCTCGGCGAAGCGTTCTTCCTCCTGGCGCAGGACCTTCTCGACATGCGCCTGCTGGCTGAGCAGCTCCGGGTAGGCCTCGCCCATCTGCGCGGCCAGAGGTCCGACCAACGAGTGAAAGAACGGCTGCTGCTGTCCGAGCTTGTAGCCGTGGCGGATCGCGCGGCGAATGATCCGGCGCAGCACATAGCCGCGGCCTTCGTTGGAGGGCAGCACACCATCGACGATCAGGAAGGACACCGCACGGATGTGATCGGCGATGACCTTCAGTGAATTGGATTCCAGTGCCTGCGTGCCCACGGCATCGGCGGCGGCCCGCACCAGGGCTGCGAACAGGTCGATATCGTAGTTCGAATGCACGCCCTGCATGACGGCGGCAATACGCTCCAGCCCCATACCGGTGTCCACGGACGGCGCGGGCAGCGGTGTGAGCGTGCCATCGGCGGCGCGATCATATTGCATGAACACGAGGTTCCAGACCTCTACATAGCGATCGCCGTCGTCGTCGGGCGAGCCGGGTGGGCCGCCGGGCACCTGCGGGCCATGGTCG
Organism: Gammaproteobacteria bacterium; assembly: GCA_020832005.1. Lineage (GTDB taxonomy): Bacteria > Pseudomonadota > Gammaproteobacteria > Steroidobacterales > PWYM01 > PWYM01. The sequence continues at coordinate 6,177 of JAFIFN010000066.1, forward strand.
TAGAAAATCTCGCTGCACGGACCGCAGGGCCCGGTGTCGCCCATCGCCCAGAAGTTGTCCTTCTCGCCCAGGCGGCTGAAGCGCTGCGGGTCGACGCCGATTTCGTTGAGCCAGATGTCCGCGGCCTCGTCATCGTCGTGGTAGACCGTGACCCAGAGCCGCTCGGCGGGGATGCCCAGTTCGCCGGTGATGAACTCCCAGGCGAAGCCGATGGCCTCGCGCTTGAAGTAGTCGCCGAAGCTGAAGTTGCCGAGCATCTCGAAGAAGGTGTGGTGACGTGCGGTGTAGCCAACGTTCTCAAGATCGTTGTGCTTGCCGCCGGCGCGCACGCAGCGCTGCGAGCTCACCGCGCGCGGCACCTCGCGGCGTTCACGGCCCAGGAACGCATCCTTGAACTGCACCATGCCGGCGTTGGTGAACAGCAGCGTGGCATCGTTGACCGGCACCAGCGAGGCGCTGGGCACAACCTCGTGTCCGCGCCGGGCGAAGAAATCCAGGAATGCCTTGCGTAACTCAGCGCTTTTCATGTGCGTATCTTGCGTCCCTTGCGTGCTAGTCGGGCGTCTCGTCCAGCGCCGCATGAATCTGGTCCATCGTGAAACCACGGTACTGCAGAAAGCGCGCCTGGCGCGCCCACTCACGGTAGTCTGCGGGCAACTGCGTGCCGAACTTGCCCGCCCTGACCTGCCTTGCCACTTCCGCCCAGTCGATCTGCGCGCCTGCCAGTGCCGTATCGATCAGCGCCGTATCCACGCCACGCTGGCGCAGATCACCGGCGATGCGCACCGTTCCCTGGCCGCGCCGCGCACGGCTGGCGACGAAACTTTCCGCGAAGCGTGACTCATCGAGCAGGCGTTCATCAATGAGCTGGTCGAGGACGGGCGCGATCAGCGAGGCTTCAAACCCCTTGACTGCCAGCTTGTGTTCAAGTTCGGCGCGGGCATGCTCGCGACGCGCCAGCAGGTCCATCGCCGCACGGCGACAGTCACTGGCCGTCGGCGCGGACTCCTCGTCAGGCCTGGGCTTCGAGCGCCTCGTCATCAGGTGCGCTCGCAGTGCGCTTTGGCATCAGGGCGGCGCGGACCTTGCCTTCGATCTCGGCGGCGATCTCGGGGTGCTCGAGCAGGAAGGTACGTGCATTCTCCTTGCCCTGGCCGATGCGATCACCGTTGTAGCTGTACCAGGCGCCGGACTTGTCGATGATGTTGGCATTCGAGCCCAGGTCGATGATCTCGCCTTCGCGCGAAATGCCGTGGCCGTAGAGGATCTCGAACTCGGCCTGCTTGAACGGAGGTGCTACCTTGTTCTTGACGACCTTCACGCGGGTCTGGTTGCCGGTGACCTCGTCGCCCTTCTTGATCGCACCGATGCGGCGGATATCCAGGCGCACCGAGGAATAGAACTTCAGCGCGTTGCCGCCGGTGGTGGTCTCCGGACTGCCGAACATCACACCGATCTTCATGCGGATCTGGTTGATGAAGATGACCATGCAGTTCGTGCGCTTGATGTTGCCGGTGAGCTTGCGCAGCGCCTGGCTCATCAGGCGGGCCTGCAGGCCGACATGGGAGTCACCCATCTCGCCCTCGATCTCGGCCTTCGGCGTCAGCGCGGCCACCGAGTCGACGACGACCACATCGACCGCGCCCGAGCGCACCAGCATGTCGGTGATCTCGAGTGCCTGCTCGCCGGTGTCCGGCTGCGAGACCAGCAGCTCGTCGACATTGACGCCAAGCTTCTCGGCGTACTGCGGATCGAGCGCATGTTCGGCATCGACGAACGCCGCCGTGCCACCGGCCTTCTGACACTGCGCGATGACCTGCAGCGTCAGCGTGGTCTTGCCCGAGGATTCCGGACCGTAGATCTCGACCACCCTCCCCTTGGGCAGCCCGCCCGTGCCCAGGGCCACGTCCAGGCCCAGCGAACCGGTGGAGATGACTTCGATGTCACGCAATGCGCCGGCATCGCCCATGCGCATGACAGAGCCCTTGCCGAACTGCTTCTCGATCTGGCCCAGTGCGGCCGCGAGGGCCTTTTTCCTGTTCTCATCCATGCCGTGATCACTTCCCGGTGCGTTGATGTGTCGATCGAGGATTATTCCACGAATCCCATGGGGCCGCAGCCGGCGAATCCGGTGCGACGGGGGTGATTGACCCTGGACGCGCTCAGTGCTTCGTCGGCCATTGCGCCAGTGGCGTGTACATCGAGCCGATCTGGCCAGGCCGCGACTGCACCAGCGCCCAGTCCGTCACCGGCCAGCTCACCGACTCGGGGGGCTTCGCAGGCGCGCTCACGGCCTTGCGGCGCACCGTCACATGCGGGTGAAACTCGGCATGCTCGCGCCGAAACCCCAGCGGCGCCAGCGCCTCCCAGAGCGTGCGCTCGAACCCCGCCAGCGATTCGGGGATGGTCCCGGGGCCCAGCCAGAGCACTCGGGGACCTGCGAAATATCCCCAGCGATCCAGCAGCAGGGTCATGGGCGGGAGCACCAGCGCTTCGGCTACCGCGACCAGGCCCGGCAGCCGATCGTGCGCCACGCTGTGCAGGAACGCCAGGGTCAGATGCAGGTTGGCCGCGGGCACCGGACGGCCCGGCAGGCCCGCCAGCGGCCTGGCCGTAGCCTCGACGATACGGTTTCGCACCTGTTCACCGGGCCACAGGGCAAAGAACACCCGTGCCCGCTCAGTCGCTGTCGCTGGCATCACCGAGCCGCTCCAGCAGGTGGACCAGCGCGTGGCGCACGGTGGCGCGCCGGACATCCTCGCGGTCGCCGGGAAATCGGCAGCACTCGGCACTGGACTGCGCCTGGCCGGCGCGCTGCCAGGCAAACCACACCGTCCCCACCGGCTTGCCCGGCATCTCGCCGCCGGGGCCGGCAATGCCGCTGACCGCCAGCGCGTGCTGGGCACCGCTGCTGCGCAGGGCACCCTCGGCCATCGCAATGACCACCTCGCGGCTGACCGCGCCATGGCGCTCGATCAGTTCGGGGGCCACGCCCAGCAGCGCGGCCTTGGCCTCGTTGGCATAGCTGACCACGCCCCAGCCGAACCACGCCGAACTGCCGGCAACGTCCGTCAGCACCTTGCCGATCCAGCCGCCCGTGCAGGATTCCGCCGTGGCCAGCTGTTCCCCGCGCGCCTGCAGGCGTGCGCCCACCTCGCGGGCCAGCTCGTGCAGCGCAGAGTCGTCAGCGGCACTCATCGCATCCCTCCGGTGGTGGCAAGTTCCCGGTACAGTGTCGCATGCGCCGTGGCCATGGCGGCGATCGAGAAGTCGCGCTCGACACGCAGCCGCGCTGCGCGCCCCAGCTGAGCGGCCAGCGCCGGATCTTCGAGCACTCGCAGCATGGCTGCCGCCAGTGGCTCAGATGCGCCTGGGGGCACCAGCAGCCCCGTGCGACCGTCTTCGATAACCTCCGGAATCCCGCCTGCGGCCGCGGCCACCACCGGGATGCCGCAGGCACCGGCCTCGAGCAGGGCCACACCAAGGCCCTCGGTCAGTGCCGGGTGCACCAGCATGTCCAGTGCCGGCAGGATGCGCGCCATGTCGGACCGAAACCCCGGCAGACGCACGCGCGACGTCCAGCCGCGCGCCTCTACCTGCGCCTCGATGCGCGCCTGCTCGGGGCCGCGCCCAAGCAGCAGGCACTGCAGTCCGGGATGGCGCTGCCAAACAGCTGGCAGGGCGTCGAGCAGCAAGGCGTGGCCCTTGCGCGGAATGAACTGCGCGACCATCGCGATGATCGGCTCATTCGGATCCAGCCCGAACTGAGCCGCAAGCCACGCCCGGTCGCCGCCCGGCGCGAAGGCCTGGCTGTCCACGGCGCTGTGCACCAGCCGCAAGGGTGGCAGGCCATCGCCCAAAGTCTCGCGCAGCACCCCGGCGATTGCCGCAGAAATGGCGATGACGGCGCGGTACTGCCGATACTTCCAGCGCACCAGTCGTCCCGTCTCGACATTGTCGACGCGCCTGGAGACGACCGCCGGCACGCCGCTTTTCGCCGCCGCCAGCGCGGTGAACCAGTCGGCGCCGCGACGACTGTGGGCGTGCAGGATCGCTGGCGCCTCCTCGCGCACCACGCGCAGCAGGCGAAGGGCGGCCAGCGCATCGGCTTCCCCGCGCCAGGGCAGCGTAACGACCCGCGCGATGTTGGCCGCGGCACTGGCTACGGCACTGCCGCGGGCACAGACCAGCACGTTGTCGAAGCCGCGCTCAGCCAGCCCCTGCATCAGGTAGAGCACCTGGCGCGCGCCACCATGCAGGTGGCGGCCGGTCTCCACGTGCAGGATCTTCATGGGATGAGCTGGCATGAGGGCATCATGCAACGCTGTGCCGGTCCGGTGCCACTGACACCCTCGCGCCGTGCCGCGCCGTCGCCACATGCCAGCGCGCCAAACGGGCAGATCATTAATGTCAATACAATGTATTGACACATACGCGGCGTTGCGCCGATCATCATGCTCATGAAGCAAGGTAAGGACGTGCAGCTCCAGATACGAGTTTCCGCCGCGGAGAAAAAGGCTATCCAGCAATCCGCAGCGCGCTCCGGAATGGAGATGTCCAGCTGGGTGCGGGCGAGGTTGCTGCCGCCCTCGCGCGAGACTTTCCGTCGGCTGGTGGAGCACGCGTCGCAGCGACCGCACGAGCAGCGCTACGCGCTGGCCGAGTTGAACGATTTCCTGACTCGGCTGGGCCCGGCGGGATTGCTCGAAGCCGTCGAAGAGCCCCCCGCACCGTTGGGCCCGTACCTCGCGAATTACATTGCAGGAATGGTCGAGACGGCCGCACACCAAGCAGGCGTGCGCCCGCCTCCCTGGACAGCGGACATCGCGCCGCTGGGCGAGCCCGTGTTCGGTACAGACCTGCCTGGCCTGCGGCTACATCTGTTGCTCAACACGCCTCCGGCATTTGGACGCCGAAACATCTTCATCGACTCGACCATCGGCGACCGGGTGTGAAAGCACTCAAACTCTCGAAAGGCGACATCGATCGGCTGTTTTGTGAGCTGGACGTATATCTGGAGCGGCAGAAGGTGCAGGCCAAGCTGTATCTTGTCGGTGGGGCCGTCATGTGCCTGGTGCATGACGCGCGAGCGGCGACGCGCGACGTGGATGCGGTTTTCAAACCGACCAGGGTAGTCAGGATGGCAGCGGCCCGAGTCGCCGTCGACAATAACCTTCCCGATACCTGGCTCAACGATGCCGTCAAGGGCTTCTTCAGTGAGCACGGAAGCTTCACCGTCTATGTACAGCACGGCAACTTGACCGTCTATGCTGCAGACCCTGCGTATCTGCTGGCGATGAAATGCCTCTCGGCCCGAATCGGCGAGGAGTTCCATGATCTGGAGGACATACGCTACCTGTTGAGATACCTCAACCTGAATGACCCCGCCGACGCCACAGCACTGATAGCGCGCTACTATCCCCTCGAGCGCTTCCCGCAGAAGACGCTGTACCTGCTGGATGACCTGTTGAACGCGAACCAGTCATGACTGATTCACCCTCTGCTTCTTCGCACACGCCGATGATGCAGCAGTACCTGCGCATCAAGGCCGAGCACCCGGATGTGCTGATGTTCTATCGCATGGGTGACTTCTACGAGCTGTTCTACGACGATGCGCGCCGCGCAGCCTCGCTGATCGACATCACGCTGACCACCCGCGGCAAATCCGCCGGCCAGCCGATTCCCATGGCCGGCGTGCCGGTGCACTCGGTCGATGGCTATCTCGGTCGGCTGCTGAAACTTGGCGAATCGGTGGCGGTGTGCGAGCAGATCGGCGATCCGGCGACCTCCAAGGGACCGGTCGAACGCCAGGTCGTGCGCATCGTCACGCCCGGCACGCTGACCGAAGCCGCCCTGCTCGATGAGCGACGCGACAACTACCTCGCCGCGCTGAGCCTGGCAGGCTCAGGACTCGGCCTGGCCTGGCTGGAACTGGGCAGCGGCGATTTCCGCGTGATGCAGCCCGAAGGCTTCGAAGCGCTGCAGGCCGAACTGGAACGCCTGCAACCCGCCGAACTGCTGATCCCCGAGGAGGCGACACTGCCAGACTGGCTGCGCGGCCGGCGTGGCCTGCGCACCCGCCCGCCCTGGCACTTCGAACTCGACACCTCAAAGAGACTGCTGTGCCGGCAGTTCGGCACCCGCGACCTGGCCGGCTTCGGCTGCGAGGATCTGCCCCAGGCGCTGCGTGCCGCAGGCTGCCTGCTGCAGTATGTGCACGACACCCAGCGCGCCGCAGTACCCCACCTGCGCGGGCTGGTCACCGAGCGACGCGAAGAGGCGCTGATCATGGATGCGGCCACGCGCCGCAACCTCGAACTCGAGACCAGCCTGGCGGGGCGCAGCGAACACACGCTGGCCGGCCTGCTCGACGGCAACGCCACCGCGATGGGCAGCCGGCTGCTGCGCCGCTGGCTCAATCGCCCGCTGCGCGCACGCCAGGTGCGCGAGCTGCGTCTGCAGGCACTCGGCGCACTCATCGACGACCAGCGCCATGAAACCCTGCACGAGCAGCTGCATGGCCTCGGTGATATAGAGCGTATTCTCGCGCGCGTCGCGCTGCGCTCGGCGCGCCCGCGCGATCTCTCCCACCTGCGTGATGCCCTGCTGCGCCTGCCGGGTGTGCGCGCCAGCCTGGCGGATGCCGACTCGCCGCGCCTCGGCGAGCTTGTCACGCTGTGCGATGAGCACCCGACCCTGGCGGCGCACCTGAGTACCGCGCTGGTGGAAAGTCCGCCAATGCTGATTCGCGACGGCGGCGTGATCGCGACCGGCTTTGATGCCGAACTCGACGAACTGCGCGCGCTGGGCGAAAACGCCGAGCAATACCTGCTCGACCTGGAAACCCGCGAGCGCACGCGCACGGGCGTCTCCACGCTGAAGGTCGGCTACAACCGCGTGCACGGCTACTACATAGAAATCAGCAAGGCCGCGGCGAAGCACGCGCCGGAGGACTACCAGCGCAGGCAGACGCTCAAAGGTGCCGAGCGCTTCATCACTCCGGAACTCAAGGCCTTCGAGGACAAGGCCCTGTCAGCACGCGAACGCGCCCTGGCCCGGGAAAAAATGCTCTACGAAGGCGTGCTGGATCTCATCAACGAATCACTGGCCACCCTGCAGACGAGCTTCGCCGCCGTGGCCGAGATCGACGTGCTCGCCACGCTGGCCGAGCGGGCCGTGGCCCTGGACATGTCGGCACCCACGCTGACCGACGAGCACTGCTTTGCCTATCGCGCCGGCCGCCACCCGGTGGTCGAGGCCGTACTCGAGGCACCCTTTGTCCCCAACGACCTGCAGCTCGACGACAGCCGCCAGATGCTCATCATCACCGGGCCGAACATGGGCGGCAAATCCACCTACATGCGCCAGAGCGCGCTGATCGCGATTCTTGCGCACATCGGCAGCTATGTGCCGGCGCAATCGGCGATCGTCGGTCCGATGGATCGGATCTTCACGCGCATCGGCGCCTCGGATGACCTGGCCGGCGGACGCTCGACATTCATGGTCGAGATGACCGAGACGGCGAATATTCTCAACAACGCCACTTCTGCCAGCCTGGTGCTGATGGACGAGGTCGGCCGCGGCACCTCCACTTTCGACGGCCTGTCGCTGGCCTGGGCGGCAGCGCGGCACATCGCCGGGCGCATCGGCTGCTTCACGCTGTTCGCCACCCACTACTTCGAACTCACCGAGCTGGCGGGACAGATCCCCGGCTGCATCAACGTGCACCTCGATGCCACCGAGCACGGCGAGCGGCTGATCTTCATGCACACGCTGCGCGAGGGACCGGCAAAGATGAGCTACGGGCTCCAGGTGGCCGCCCTGGCCGGTGTACCGACGAACGTGATCCGCGAGGCACGTCGCTACCTGGGAGAACTCGAGGCGCAGCGACAGCGCCACGGCGATCCGCGCCAGCCCGAGCTGCCGCTGACGGCGCGGGCCGACCCCGATGAGGACAGCTCCGACAGCACGGGTGCGCAGGACGCGGCGAGCGCTGCGGCCGCGTCGACTGAAGCGAATCGCGCGCTGGTCGCCGCACTCGCAGAGCTCGACCCAGACGAGCTGACACCCCGCGAGGCACTGGACGCCTTGTATCGGCTCAAGCGCCTGCGCGAAGAGTCATAACGTCGAGCATACGCCCGTCGAAGATTCACTCAGGGGGCAATCACGGGCCCGCGATCAGGCAGACACGCTTGGCTTGCCCTCAGGCCGCGGCCGTGGCCTCGCGCTCGAAGCTGCCGTGGCGCAGAAAGTTCGCCGCCTGGTCGGCGACGCGCGGTGAGAACAGCATCGAGAGATGGCATACGGGCAGCACGAGGTGATCGGCGGCACCCGGCAGACGGGTTTCCTCCACCGACACGGTGCCGTCGCTGGGGCCGTCGACCGCACCCAGCAACGCGCCGAGTCCGAGGTTCAGCGACCCGGCGATGATGCCCAGGTCGCGATCGCCCGGCCACGCACCCAACGCCGGTGCGTGCGCAAGTTCCTGCAGGCTCTTGCCCACCAGGTGCGCGCCCATGGGCGAGCGCATGAAATGACTTGCCAGGCTTGACCCGCGCAGCGGTGAGCCCAGGCAGATCAGCCGACCGGGCCGTGTCAGCGGATTGACCTTCATCATCTGCAGCATGACCACACCGCCCAGACTGTGGCCCAGCAGGTGGACCTGGGGACCATCGCTGTCTTCGACGAAGCGATGCAGCCGCTCGGCGTTCTCGGCCAGCCCCGCACCCACGGAGCGATACTTGAATACGCGGGTGCGAAAGCCATGCACCTGGCGCAGACGATTGCGCAGCACCAGCAGTTCAGAACCGGTCATGTACAGGCCGTGCAGCAGGATGACGGTTTCCATGGGCTGAGATTCTACCCGGCTGCCATGGGTGACTGGCTTGCGTGCATCACGCCCACGCAAGTTCGTGCAATTGCCGCCACGCGACCGCTCCCCGTTCGACGCTGCGTCTGGTCGCCGCCTCGCGGGACCGTATGGGCGAACATGCACCGATTGTAAGTGCGATTTACAATCGGTGCACCAAGTCAGGCAGACGCAGAATCGCGTCTCGATTGGTCCAGGAACTGGCCAGTGTCGCGGCCTCGCGCAGCGGCAGCCAGCGATACTCGGCATGCTCGGCGGGCGACAGCCTGATCGGCACCCGCTCGGGCAGGCACAGCCGCCACCAGTGCTCGAGATTGACCGTCGCCTCCGGCGCATAGCGTGCGCGCCAGGGACCGACGATAGGAAATTCACGACGGATATCCAGATCGACCAGGCCGGAGACATCGTCGATGCCCGTCTCCTCGCGAACCTCGCGTCGCGCCGCATCTGCCGGTGACTCATCGGCCAGCAGCGCCCCGGTCACCGACTGCCAGAAATCCGCAGGCTTCAGGCGGCGCAGCAACAGCACCTCGAGTGCGCGCGTGTGGATGACCACCAGCACGGACTCGGGGCGACGTGGCATGGCCTCACTCATCTGGCGAGTGTGTCATGGCGGTCACGCCTTGCGCGCGAACCCCACACTCACTCCTTCGCCGCCGCCTCCTGGCGACGCACCCGGATGCCGGCCTCACGCAACTGATCCGCAGAGACTTCCGAGGGCGCACTGGTCAGCGGACAGCTCGCCGTCTGCGTCTTTGGAAAGGCGATGACGTCACGAATGCTCTCGGCACCGCACATCAGCATCACCAGACGGTCGAGACCGAAGGCAATGCCGCCATGCGGCGGCGCGCCCGACTTCAGCGCATCCAGCAGGAAGCCGAATTTCTCGCGCGCCTGCTCGTCTGAGATGCCCAGCAGCCGGAACACGGCCGCCTGGATATCCTGCTGGTGAATACGCACCGAGCCACCACCGAGTTCCGTGCCATTGAGCACCATGTCATAGGCGCGCGACTGGATCTCGCCCGGACTGCGCTCGAGTTCGGCTGCCGTGTCCACCTGCGGTGCCGTGAACGGGTGATGCAGGAAGATCCAGTTGTTGCGCTTGTCATCCCACTCGAACATCGGAAAGTCCACGACCCACAGTGGCGCCCAGCCCTCGCCGACCAGGCCGCGCTCATGACCGAGGCGCACCCGCAGCGCACCCAGCGCATCATTGACGATACGGGCACGGTCTGCGCCAAAGAAAATCAGGTCGCCGTCACTGGCGCCCGTGCGCTCGACGATCCCGGCCACGGCCTCATCGGACAGGAACTTCACGATCGGTGACTGCAGGCCGTCACGGCCGGCGGCAACGTCATTGACCTTGATGTAGGCCAGGCCCTTGGCGCCATAGCGCGCGACGAACGCGGTGCACTCGTCGATCTCCTTGCGCGTCATCTCCCCGCCGCCTGGCAGGCGAAGTGCCGCCACGCGCCCGGCCGGATCGGCCGCAGGTCCTGCGAAGACCTTGAAGTCGCAACCGGCGACCAGGTCGGAGACCTCGGTGAGCTCGAGCGGGATACGCAGATCGGGCTTGTCGGAACCGTAGCGCTGCATCGCCTCGGCATAGCTCATACGCGGAAAGGGCTCGGGTAGTTCCACCCCCAGCACGCTGGCAAAGGTGCTGCGGATCATGCCTTCCATCAGGCGCATGATCGCGTCTTCGTCGAGAAACGAGGTTTCCACGTCAAGCTGCGTGAATTCCGGCTGACGATCGGCCCGCAGGTCCTCATCGCGGAAACAGCGCGCGATCTGGTAATAACGATCAAACCCGGAAATCATGAACAGCTGCTTGAAGATCTGCGGCGACTGCGGCAACGCGAAGAACCGCCCCGGATGCGTGCGACTGGGCACGATGTAGTCGCGCGCGCCCTCGGGCGTCGGCTTGGTCAGGATCGGTGTTTCCAGGTCGATGAACCCCTGGTCATCCAGATAGCGCCGCAGTGTCGAGGTCACGCGGTGGCGCAGGCGCAGGCGCTGCTGCATCAGCGGCCGGCGCAGGTCGACATAGCGGTATTTCAGCCGGGTTTCTTCGGCGACATCCTCGTCATCGAGCATGAACGGCGGTGTCTCGGCGCGATTGTGGATGACCAGTTCGGTGCCGTAGAACTCGACCTCGCCGGTGGGCAGGTTCGGGTTTTCGGTGCCTTCGGGACGGGCGCGCACGCGACCGGTCACCGAGATGACGTACTCGCTGCGCAGGCGCTCGGCCTGGGCGAACAGCTCCGGCACATCAGGGTCGAACACCACCTGCAGCAGACCCTCGCGGTCGCGCAGGTCAACGAAGATCACGCCGCCGTGATCACGCCTGCGATGGACCCAGCCGGCAACGGTGAGCGTCTGGTCGATGTGCTCGCGGGTCAGGTGCCCGCAGTAGTGGCTGCGCATGGGTGGTGGTTTCCAAAGGCTCGCGATGTTAAGTGGTGAACTTCCCGGGCGCAAGCTTGCGGGCGTGCCATTCCGGCACCACGACGCCCAGGGAGATGATCATCTTCAGCGCATCATCTACGCTCATATCGAGCTCGATGACCTCGCTGCGCGGCACCATCAGGATGAAGCCCGAGGTGGGATTGGGCGTGGTTGGTACGAAGACACAGACCACGTCGCTTGTCGTGCGGTGCTGGATTTCCTCCAGACGACTCGAGGTCTGGAAGCACAGTGCATAGGTGCCGTCCTTGGGATATTCGACCAGCAGTACCTTCTTGAACGACTGCTCGGTATCGGAGAACAGCACTTCGGCAAAGCTCTTGGACGCTGAATAGATGCCCCGCACCATCGGGATGCGGCGCAGGACCGCCTCGAAGACTTCCACCAGCCGCTTGCCGATCAGGTTCGCTGCCAGCACACCCGTGCCGAGCACGACGATCAGCGCCAGCACGATGCCGAAGCCGGGAATATTGAATCCCAGCAGGTTTTCCGGCCGCCATGGCGGCGGCAGGATCAGCACTACGCCATCCATCAGGTCCAGCAGCAGCCGGACGATGAACACCGTGACCCCGATGGGCACCCAGATGAGCAACCCCGCAATGAAATATCGCCGCATGCGCGAGATCCTGACGGCCGGACCGAGTTTGCCGGCCAGGCTCATCAGGCCACCGCCTCACTGGATCCTGATTTGGGCGGCTTGTCTTTGTTACCGGCGTCCTTCTTGCCGGCATCTTTGCCGGCGTCGGCTTTCGCCCCATCCGACTTGCCACCGTCTGACTTGGCGCCGTCAGTTTTGCCGCCATCGCCTTTGGCGGCCGAATCGCCCGCCGAGGCCGGTTTGCCGTCACCGGTGTCGGCAAGATTGCGCTTGCGGTCCTGGTCCTTCTTGAAGTCAGTCTCATACCAGCCGCCGCCCTTCAGGCGGAAGCTGGGTGCCGAAACCAGCCGCCGCAGCGCGGACTCGCCGCAGGCGGGACAGTCGGTCAGGTGCTCGTCGCTGATCTTCTGCAGCGCCTCGAGCTGATGACCGCAGGATCCGCAGCGGTATTCGTAAATGGGCATGCCGTCCTCCTGGACTTGAAGCGATTGTTCGAACCGGCGGGAATATGGGGCCGGCCAGCCCCGGCTTCAAGCGAAGTATACGTGCCCGCGGCTCAGACCCGGAATGCCAGGCCATCCGCGGTGGCCGAAACGTGGATCGTATCGCCCGGACCGAAATCCCCCTTCAGGATACGCTGGGCCAGCGGGTTTTCCAGCTGCTGCTGGATCGAGCGCTTGAGCGGCCGGGCCCCGTAGATCGGATCAAAACCCGCCTCGGCCAGGTGGTCGAGTGCCGCGTCATCGAGTTCGATCTGCATGTCGCGGTCCACCAGGCGCTGGCGCAGGCCCTGCATCTGGATGTCGACAATCTCGCGGATATGCTCGCGTCCCAGCGGATGGAACACCACCGCCTCATCGATGCGGTTGATGAACTCCGGGCGGAAGTGGCTGCCCACGATGTCCATGACCTCGGCTTTCATGCGCTCGTAGTTGGCCTCGCCGGCGAGTTCCTGGATGCGCTGGGAGCCGAGATTCGACGTCATCACGATCACCGTATTGCGGAAATCCACGGTGCGTCCCTGGCCGTCGGTGAGCCGGCCGTCATCGAGCACCTGCAGCAGCACGTTGAACACATCGGGATGCGCCTTCTCGATCTCGTCCATCAGGATCACCGAGTAGGGCCGCCGGCGCACGGCTTCGGTCAGGTAGCCACCCTCCTCGTAGCCCACGTAGCCCGGCGGGGCGCCGATCAGGCGGGCCACCGAGTGCTTTTCCATGAACTCCGACATGTCGATGCGCACCATGGCAGCCTCGGTGTCGAACAGGAATGCCGCCAGCGCCTTCGTCAGCTCGGTCTTGCCCACGCCGGTGGGCCCGAGGAACAGAAACGAGCCATTGGGCCGGTTGGGATCCGACAGGCCCGCGCGCGAACGCCGGATAGCGTTGGCCACGGCCGTGACCGCCTCGCCCTGGCCGACCACGCGCTGACGCAGCATCTCTTCCATGCGCAGCAGTTTCTCGCGCTCGCCTTCGAGCATCCGCGACACCGGAATACCGGTCCACTTCGAGACCACCTCGGCGACTTCTTCATCGGTGACCTTGTTACGCACCAGCGTCGTCGCAGGCCCTTCGTCGCCGCGCTCGCCGGCGGCAGCCAGCTGTTTCTCCAGCTCGGGAATGCGCCCGTACTGCAGCTCGGACATGCGCCCAAGATCCTGGGCGCGCCGCGCGGTCTCAAGTTCCAGGCGTGCGCGTTCGAGTTCTTCCTTGATCTGGGTGGCACCCTGCAGCGATGCCTTCTCGGACTTCCAGATCTCGTCGAGATCCGAGAACTCACGCTCGAGTTTGCCGATCTGCTCCTCGAGATCGGCCAGGCGCTTGCGCGAGGCCTCATCGGACTCCTTTTTCAGCGCTTCGCGCTCGATCTTGAGCTGGATCATGCGCCGCTCGAGCCGATCCATGGCCTCGGGCTTGGAGTCGATTTCCATGCGAATGCGTGAGGCCGCCTCATCGACGAGATCGATGGCCTTGTCGGGCAGCTGGCGATCCGAGATATAGCGGTGCGACAGCGTCGCTGCGGCGACGATGGCCGGATCGGTGATGTCGACGCCGTGGTGCACCTCGTAGCGCTCCTTGAGGCCACGCAGAATGGCGATGGTGTCCTCGACGCTGGGTTCGACTACGAGCACCTTCTGAAAACGCCGCTCCAGGGCTGCGTCCTTCTCGATGTACTTGCGGTATTCATCCAGCGTGGTCGCGCCCACGCAGTGCAGTTCGCCACGCGCCAGCGCCGGCTTGAGCATATTGCCGGCATCCATCGCACCTTCGGCCTTGCCGGCACCCACCATGGTGTGGATCTCGTCGATGAACAGGATGATCTGGCCTTCCTGCTTGGCCA
>JAFIFN010000266.1 GCA_020832005.1 Gammaproteobacteria bacterium
GACCGGCCAGGGATTCGCCCGACTGCTTGAGCAGGTCGATCGACGCCGAGCCCAGCAACAGGAAGCGGCCTGCCCGGATATCTCGCCGGCGTCCCTTGTCGATCAGACCGCGCAACGTCTGGAACAACTCCGGCATCCGCTGGACTTCGTCCAGAATCACCAGCTTGTCTTCATGGCCGGACAGGTAGAGCGCGGCATCGGTCAGCTTCTGCCTATCTGCGGCATCCTCAAGGTCGAGATAGACGCTCGGCCGATCTTCGGCGATAAGCTCGGCCAGCGTGGTCTTGCCTACCTGGCGCGGCCCGAGAAGGGCCACCGCCGGAAACTGGTCAAGGCGGGCACGGATGAGCTGCGACTTTTGGCGGGCTAACATCCTTGTAATTATGGCGCGACGCGCCAGATTTGCAAGGATGCTTCAGAGAAGAACCGTGAGCTCGGAGCTGCAGAACCGCTAGCCGCCGGCCGGAAAACTCTTCGCCAGCACCCGGCGCGTATCTGCGGCCAGATCGCGCATTCCGAGGCGCTCGTAGGCCTCGATCTGCACTTCCAGCGCCTCGCGCGTCTGCGGCGCACCCGCGTAGGTCTCGATGCAGTAGCGCGCGCGGCTCAGCGCGGCCGCATAGGCGCCGCGGCGCAGGTAATAACGCGCCACGGCGATCTCGTAGGCAGCCAGGCGATTGCGCAGATAGGCCATGCGCTCGATGGCATCCGGGACGTATTCACTGTTCGGGAAACGCTGTACCAGCTGCTGGAAGGAGGAGAACGACTCCAGCGTATTCTGCGGCGCACGTGCGTTGAGATCCACGCGCAGCCAGCGATCGAAGATGTTCGGCGTACGCTCGAAATTGATCACGCCCTGCATGTACAGCGCATAATCCACGCGCGGATGGGTGGGGTTTTCGCGCGTGAACTGGCGCGCTGCGTCCAGCGCAGACTCGCGGTTGCCGTTGCGGTAATAGGCGTAGATCAGGTCCAGCTGCGCCTGGCGGGCCTGATTGCTGAACGGAAAGCGCGCTTCGAGACGTTCAAAATAGGCGATCGCGTTACGATAATTGCCGCTTTCGAGGTTGTTGACGCCCCGTTCATAGAGGATCTCGGCCGGGGCCTGCTGGATGCGGTCGCCGCGCGAGCAGCCGGTGACGGCAGCAGTTACGATAAGCATCAGGGCGAGCGTTCTGGTCAGTGACATCATGTTCTTTCGCCCAGCGGGCGCGGTTGTCTTTCGGCAGTTCATTTCGACGCGCAAGTATAGCGGAAAGTTTCATGACAGATTCTGAGCCTGCAGGGCAACGCATTCGACTGGCAGCCCTGGTGCCGACCACACTGGCCGGCGCGCGGCTCGACCAGGCGCTTGCCGAGCTGTTTCCCGAGCATTCCCGAAGCCGCCTCAAGGAATGGATCCTGGCCGAACAGGTGCGCGTGGACGGCCGCCTGCTGCGCCCGCGCGACCGCCTGATCGGCGGCGAGCAGGTCGCCATCGACGCCCAGGCCCAGGCTCAGACCACGATCAGCGCCCAGGATGTGCCGCTGGAAATCCTCCATGCCGATGACGCCCTGTTGGTCATCAACAAGCCGGCCGGGCTGGTGGTGCACCCGGGGGCCGGTAACCCGGAGGGCACGGTGCAGCATGGCCTGCTCCACTACGACCCGAGTCTGGTCAACCTGCCACGCAGCGGCATCGTGCATCGCCTGGACAAGGACACCACCGGGCTGATGGTCGTGGCCCGCAGCCTGGCCGCGCATACCTCGCTGGTGGCGCAGTTGCAGGCACGCGAGATGCGCCGTGACTATGTCGCGTTGTGCTACGGCGAGTTCACCGGCGGCGGCCAGGTGGACGCCCCGATCGGGCGCCATCCGCGCGATCGCGTGCGCATGGCCGTGGTGCCGCGCGGCAAGCCGGCGGTCACCCACTACCGGCTGCTGCGCCGCTATGCCGGATTCACCTTGCTGAAGGTGTCGCTTGAGACCGGCCGAACCCACCAGATCCGCGTGCACATGGCCCACCTGCTGCATCCGCTGGTGGGCGATGCGACCTATGGCGGTCGGCTGCGCCTGCCGGCGGGCATCGACGAGGCCAGCGCCCAGGCTCTGCGAGGCTTTCGGCGACAGGCGCTGCATGCGCAGCAGCTGGCCCTGGTGCACCCTGCCAGCGGTGAGGCGATGCAGTGGCAGGCGCCGCTGCCCGAGGACTTCCGGGCACTGCTCGAGGTGCTCGATGCCGCCGCAGGCACCTCCCCGGTCTGCGATGCGCAGGGCCGACTGACGGTGGCCGAGGCGCGTGCGTGACTGGGTGGCTGTGGGCGGACTGGCCGGCGCCGGCCAATGTCTGTGCCGGTGTGTCGACGCGTCAGGGCGGGGTCAGCGCCGCGCCCTGGAATACGCTGAATCTCGGCCTGCATGTGGGCGACGATCCGATGGCCGTGGCGGAGAATCGCCGACGCCTGGCTGACAACCTGGCGCTGCCCGCCGAGCCGTGTTGGTTGCAGCAGGTGCACGGCACCGCCGTGGCAGTGTTGCCGCTGGACGCGCCCGACGCTGGCATCG
>JAFIFN010000267.1 GCA_020832005.1 Gammaproteobacteria bacterium
CCCGCAGGCACCGATGGCTTCGAGTTCGTCGAGTTCAGCGCAGAGGATCCGGACCTGCTCCACGACGTGTTCACGCGCCTGGGCTTTGCCCGTGTCGCGCGCCACAGGCGCAAGCACGCCTGGCTGTACCGCCAGGGCGACATCAATTTCATCGTCAATGCCGAACCGGCCGGCCACCCGGCAAGATTTCGCGACGAGCATGGCCCTTCGGCGATTGCCATGGCCTTTCGCGTGCGCGACGCCCGCAAAGCCTATGCCTTGCTGCTGGAGCGAGGTGCCAAGCCGGGCGTCACGGACGTCGGGCCCATGGAGCTGAACATCCCTGCAATCGAGGGCATCGGCGGCGCATTGATCTACCTGGTCGAACCCGGACCCGTATCCATCTACGACGTGGATTTTGAACGGCTGGAAGACGCGTCGCGAGCGGTACCCGGCGTCGGCCTGACAAGCATCGACCACCTCACCCATAACGTCTACCGCGGACGCATGGACTACTGGGCCAAATTCTACGAGCGCTTCTTCAACTTCCGCGAGATCCGCTACTTCGATATCGAGGGCAAGCTCACGGGACTGAAATCGCGCGCGATGACCGGGCCCTGCGGCAAGCTGCGCATCCCAATCAATGAATCGGCCGACGGCGAAAGCCAGATCGAGGAGTACCTGCTGGCCTATCGCGGCGAAGGCATCCAGCACATCGCGCTGGCCACCGATGACATCTGCGCCACTGTCGATGAACTCAACGCGCTGGGCATGAAGTTCATGACCCCGCCGCCGGACACCTATTACGAGATGCTCGATGAGCGTCTGCCGAACCATGGCCAGGATCTCGATGAGCTGCGCCAGCGTGGCATCCTGCTTGACGGTACACCCGACGGGCGTATCCTGCTGCAGATCTTCACCGAGACCTGTATCGCGCCGATCTTCTTCGAGATCATCTCGCGCAAGGGTGATGATGGCTTCGGCGAGGGCAACTTCCGGGCGCTGTTTGAATCCATGGAGCGCGACCAGATCCGCCGCGGCGTGCTCGCAGACAAAGATCAGAAGGCACAGCCGTGAGCAGACGCAATATCTCGTTTCCACGCATCGAAGGTGAAACGTCGCGACAGGCCCATGCTGATCTCCCGGCCGGCACCTTTGAGCGCGAACTCGGCCAGGAAGGCTTCTTCGGCCCGGCCACGCACATGTACCATCGTCGCCCGCCAACAGGATGGCAGAGCATAGAAGGACCGTTGCGCCCGCGCGCCTTCGATCTGCGTCGACTCGCCGCGTCGACCGACAGCCCATGGCAGGCGGCGGAGGTGCTGCACAACGCGCACTGCCGGCTGCGCTGGTGGCGCCTGGCATCATCGATGAAGCACCTGGTGCGCAATGCCGATGGCGATGAGCTGCTGTTCGTGCATGCTGGCAGCGGCGAGATGTTCTGTGATTACGGGCATCTTTCCATTGAAGCGGGGGACTACATCGTGCTGCCGCGCGGCACGATGTGGCGTATCGAAACCAGCACCGAGTTGGTCGCCCTGCTCATCGAGGCCACGGGCGATCATTACCTGCTACCGGAGAAGGGGCTCGTTGGCCCTCACGCCATCTTCGATCCGGCGATGCTCGATGTACCCGCCATCGATGAAGCCTTCGACGCCCAGGCCGAAGCACCGGGCGAATGGTCTGTAGAGGTCAAGCGGCACAACGCAGTGTCGATCGTCAGCTATCCGTACAACCCGCTGGATGCCGTAGGCTGGAAGGGCGACCTGGCAGCTGTGCGCATCAACGTGCGCGATCTGCGTGCGTTGATGAGCCATCGCTATCATCTGCCACCCTCGGCGCACACGACCTTCGTCGCCAGAAGATTCGTCGTGTGCACGTTCACGCCGCGGCCGTTCGAAACCGCCGACGACGCGCTCAAGGTGCCCTTCTTCCACAACAACGATGACTACGATGAAGTGCTGTTCTACCACGCGGGAGACTTCTTCAGTCGCGATCACATCGATCCGGGCATGCTGACCTTCCATCCTGCCGGCATCACCCACGGCCCGCATCCAAAGGCACTGGCCAACATGCTCAAGCAGTCCAAGCCGGCCACGGACGAATACGCGGTCATGATCGACACGCGCGACGGCCTGGAGGTGGCCGAGTCAACCGGTGCTGCCGAAGTCACCGAGTATGCCGAGAGCTGGCGGAGCTGACATGAAACTTGCCACCCTGAACAACGGCCGCCGCGACGGCGAGCTGGTCATCGTCACGAAAGACCTGTCGCGCTGCGTGCCGGTCGCGGATCTCTGCGCAACCCTGCAGGCCGCGCTGGATGACTGGGCGCATGTTGCGCCTGAACTGGTGAAGCGCGCCGCGGCGCTGGAGGCGGACTCTGTGAAGGCGGTCAAGACGTTTGACCCCAGGCAGGCTTGTTCGCCCCTGCCACGCGCCTACCAGTGGGCGGACGGATCGGCCTATGTGACCCACGTGGAGCTTGTGCGCAAGGCACGCGGTGCCAAGATGCCGGAGCGCTTCTGGACCGATCCGCTGATGTACCAGGGCGGCTCGGACA